>NBLJ01000100.1 GCA_002084545.1 Desulfobacteraceae bacterium 4572_123
GCCGGTTAAGCGTACCAATAAAAAAATCGGCAGGAACGATCCCTGCCCCTGCGGCAGCGGGAAAAAGTATAAAAAATGCTGTGGGAAATAAGATATCGCAGGTAGTCCGTGAGACCCGGTCTTATGGAATTTTGATTTAAAGCCTGTTGCCGAACTACAACTTCTCACTTTTCACTGTTCATTAATGAGGAATGCGGGAACAATGACTCCAACGCATGCAACCGGACCTGAAACTGAAAACCATGTGGTCACCCGGATCAAGGATCAAATCCGGGAACCGTCAATGTATAAAGTTCTGCTGTTGAACGATGACTATACATCCATGGAGTTTGTGGTTGAAATTCTGATCAATGTTTTTCATAAATCCATTGAGGACGCCACGGCCGTAATGTTGAAGGTTCATCGTCTTGGTGTCGGCCTGTGCGGAGTATACACCCAGGATGTGGCTGAAACTAAAATTGAACAGGTCCATGCCATGGCGCGTGAAAAAGATTTTCCGCTCAGGTGTATAATGGAGAGGGAATAGATTATGATAAGCAGACAAGTCAGTGCAAGTCTCGGTTTTGCCGTAAAGGAAGCCCGCAAGCGGCGGCATGAGTATGTGGGCGTAGAACATGTTCTGTATGCGATTCTTCATGATATGGACGGAATAAAGATCATCGAAAATTGCGGCGGCAGTGTTCAGAATCTTGAAAAAGCCCTTGAAAATTATTTCGACAATAAAATGGAGACTATCTTAAAGGACAGCGAATATGTGCTTCAGCAGACCCTGGGGTTTCAACGGGTAATCCAGCGTGCAGTGAATCATGTGCGGTCGGCTGAAAAACAGGAAGTTGCCATCGGCGATATCCTGGCATCGATATTTCAGGAAAAAGATTCGTATGCCGAGTACTTTTTGAGGAAAGAGGGCATTACCCGTCTGGATGTGTTGACCTATATCTCACATGAATCCTCCAAAACCCCTTTTCCCGAGCATGCAGCCCGGGATTCCGCACCGGCCGGGGATGCCGGAAAGAAGAAAGATCCCCTTGAATTGTTTGCCGTCGATCTTGTGGCCCAGGCCCGGCTGCATAAGTTTGATCCGCTTATCGGACGTCGGGCGGAACTGGATCGGACGATGCAGGTTTTATGCCGTCGACGAAAACACAATCCGATTTTTATCGGCGATCCCGGCGTTGGTAAAACCGCCATGGCCGAGGGTTTGGCCCAGAAAATCAATAAGGGCGAAGTGCCGGAGCTGTTACGGAATATTCATCTGTTTTCGCTGGATATGGGTGCTCTGCTGGCCGGAACAAAATTTCGGGGAGATTTTGAACAACGGCTCAAAGTCGTTATTTCCAGGCTTAAAAAACTGGAAAATGCAATTTTGTTTATCGATGAGATTCATACCATTGTCGGGGCCGGTGCCACCAGCAGCGGGACCATGGATGCTTCGAATATTTTAAAGCCCGCTCTGGCGGCCGGGGATTTTCGCTGTATCGGCTCTACTACTTACGAAGAATATAAAAATCATTTTGCCGTTGACCGCGCATTGTCCCGCCGGTTCGAATCAATCGAGATTTCCGAACCGCCGCAGGCGGATGCCGTTCGGATTTTGAAAGGTCTCAAGCCGTATTATGAAAAGCATCACCAGATTCTCTATACGGAACCGGCCATCAGGGCCGCGGTTGAACTGTCCGCCAAGTATATTAATGATCGTTTTCTACCTGACAAGGCTATCGATGTCATTGATGAGGCCGGGGCATTTGTCCGGTTGACGAAATCTTCCTTTCGCAAGAAAATACATCCGACGGATATCGAGCAAATCATTGCCCGCATGGCGAAAATTCCGCCTCAGAGTGTCTCGACCTCGGATCGCGGTAAGCTTTCGACGCTGGAAGAAAGGCTCCGGCAGGTGGTTTTCGGACAGGATGCCGCCATCATATCAATGGTCACCTCCATTAAGCGTTCCCGGGCGGGCCTGGAAACGCCTGATCACCCCATCGGTTCTTTTCTGTTTGCCGGTCCCACCGGTGTCGGCAAAACCGAGGTAGCACGTCAGGTCGCCAGGCTGCTGGGTATAGAGTTTTTACGGTTTGACATGAGCGAGTATATGGAAAAACATGCCGTGGCCCGCTTGATCGGGGCCCCTCCCGGGTATATCGGGTTTGATCAGGGGGGGCTGCTCACAGACGGCATCCGCAAGCATCCACACAGTGTACTGTTGCTGGATGAGATCGAAAAGGCCCATCAGGATCTGTTCAATATCCTGCTGCAGGTGCTGGATCACGCCACATTGACCGACAACAACGGCAAACGGGCTGATTTCAGAAATGTCATTATTATCATGACTTCCAATGCAGGTACACGGGAAATGGGGATGCGCAATATCGGATTCGGTGATCCAAAAATGGATATGCGGGAAAAGGGCAATAAAGCCATTGAAAAACTTTTCAATCCTGAATTCCGCAACCGGCTTGACGGAATTATTACTTTTAATTCGCTGAATGTGGATATTATGGAAAAAATAGTGGATAAATTCATGGACGAACTCAACGTGCAGCTTGCAGGTAAAAAAATTTTTCTGCATATTTCACCGGCGACGCGCACCTGGCTTGCCCGAAAAGGATATGATCCGAGCTATGGGGCCCGGCCCCTTACCCGGGTGATTCAAACTCAAATCAAAGACAGGCTCGCCGATGAAATTCTTTTCGGCCGTCTCATGAAGGGCGGCGTTGTTTTTGTGGATGTCGCAAACACGGATCTTGTTTTTACATATGATACAGATACACGGGCACAATGAGCCCGGTTTTTCTGTTAAACGACGAGATTGAATTTCCGCCGGTCCACCTGGCGCGCAACGACGGTCTGCTGGCATTTGGCGGAGATTTGAGCCAAAAGCGGCTTTTGCTGGCCTACCGTATGGGCATTTTCCCATGGTTTTCGCATCAGGAGCCTATTCTGTGGTGGTCTCCGGATCCCCGTCTGGTATTATTTCCCGGGGAATTAACAACTTCCGTGCGGCTGCGGCGTACTATTCGTCAGGCGAGGTTTAAGGTAACAATGGATCATGCCTTTGAGTCGGTTATTCGTAGCTGCGCCAGTGTACAAAGAAAAAACAGCCGGGGTACCTGGATTGTAGAAGATATGATCAAGGCGTACTGTAAATTGCATGAAGCCGGGTATGCTCATTCAGTGGAATCGTGGCGCCAGGGCGAACTGGCCGGAGGTGCCTACGGTATTGCGCTGGGCCGGGTTTTTTTCGGAGAATCCATGTTTACGAGTGTCAGCAATGCATCAAAAGTTGCCTTTGTCAAGCTCGTGGAGTATCTTGACACACAAGGATTTGAAATGATTGACTGCCAGATGACAACCAGCCATCTGTTACATTTTGGCGCCCGGGAGGTGCCGCGCTCCGTTTTTCTGAAAAAGCTTGCAGTATCCGTAGAGTTACCGCCAATTCCCGGTAAGTGGAATTTAGAAGCGCTGTAGACGGCTTTTATTTACCGGGTCTCAAATTTCGGTAAAGTATAGACTTTATTATAGCCGTCAACCGGCTGTTGTCGAAAGAAGGTGAAGTATTGAAACGAGATTGTCTGTTCTGCAGGATTGCCGGAGGTGAAACAGCTACTGAATTTCTTTATGAAAACGAGAACCTGGTGGTTTTCAGGGATATTCACCCTCAGGCGCCTGTTCATTTGCTGATTGTCCCCAGAAAACATATCCGCGGTATCAATGACCTGAAGGAATCTGATAAGCTCATTGTATCGGAGATTATGATGACAGCCAGGGATATGGCTGAAAAAACAGGAGTGGCAAAAAGCGGATACAAGCTGCTTTTTAATGTTGAAAAGGGCGGGGGGCAGGTCATTTTTCACCTGCACCTGCACCTGATTGGCGGCTGGTAAAAAACGTCTGTTGAATTCAAGTATGGATCACTTATGATTTGGTCTTACCTGACAGTTCTTTTTTTGCTGCCAGTCCTATTTTTTCAATGAGGTATGGTTTTTTTATATAGGCTCCGGCACCAAGACGCAGGGCCTCCCTGACTTTTTTGGTTTCTGAAAAACCGCTGGCGATAATTGCCTTTTGATTTGGATGCAGTTCAAGTATTTTTTTATATGTTTCAAGTCCATCCATGCCTGGATCCATAATCATGTCGAGGATCAGTAAATCAGCGGTGTGGGTCTGCATATGCTCGACAGCCGCCTCGCCGCTGGCAAAGGTCGTTACCATGTAATCCAGTTTTTGCAGCATGTGCGAAGCAATTTCGCGCTGCTCTTCGACATCATCCACCACGATTATAGACTCCCCGGCACCTTTCAGATCAGCTAACGATGTGATGTGATCGGCAGATGGCAGTTCTTTTCTGACCGTCGGGAAATAGAGGGTGAATGTGGTGCCTTTGCCGGGCTCGCTCTGCACGTCAATATGGCCGTGGTGGTCCTTGATCGTACCCCAGACCACGGCCATGCCCAGCCCTGTGCCGCTGCGGCCCATTTTCTTTTTAGTATAAAACGGTTCAAAAATTCTATGCAGGTCCTGTTTTTCGATTCCGGATCCGCTGTCCCTGATCACGAGGGTACAGTAATCGCCTATATCAATACGGTCAAAACCGTTGAACGGCTTATCAATGTAGCGGTTTTGGGTGGTAATTGTTATTGTCCCGGCCTTGGGCATCGCTTCGGCTGCATTGGATATCAGGTTCATGATGGTTTTGGACAGGTGAACCGGCGAACCTGAAATATTCAGCAGATCGGGTTCAAAATCGGTTTGCAGATGAACCTGCGGGTGGAATTCGATCATTTTTTCATATTCGGGGCTATTCAGATATTCGGTTATGATTTGATTTAAATTGACAACCTGCGTAACCACTACCCCCCGCCTGGCCAGTGTCAGAAGGTCCTGAACGATAGCCGCCGCTTTTTCGCCTGATTTCTGAATTGTCAGCATGGGTTTACGCATGGGGCTGTCTTTGGGCATATCCATTAAAAGAAGCTCCGGATAACTGACAATACCGGATAAAATATTATTCAGGTCGTGGGCCACGCCGCCGGCCAGGGTGCCGAGGGCTTCCATTTTCTGGGAGCGTTGCAATTGCTCTTCAAGCTCCTTTGTTTCCTCTTCCGCTTTTTTGACTTTAGTCAGGTCGTTTCCAATACATAAAATTTCATAAAAATTTCCCTGAGGATCAAAGATTGGCTTGTAAGTCCATGCAATCCATACGGACTTTCCGTTTCTGAGAATATTTTGTGTTTCATGAGTTTTCAGTTGTTCAGGATTGTTTTGTAACGAATCGGTAAGTTCCGCGATGTAATCAATGGTAGCTTGTGTATCTGAATTGATAGTGCCGCAAATATTTTTTCCCAGGATTTCTTTATATGTGTAGCCGAAAAATTTTTGCGCAAATTCGTTGAAAAAGGTGATTCTGCCTTTAAGATCTCTGCGCAGGATAATACTGTTGGCGTTTTCAACCAGATCACGATATTTTTTTTCATTATTTTGAAGCTTTATCATGGATCTGGCATTGATGATACTCACAGCGGTCTGGGCCGCAACACCCGATAAAATACTCATGTCACTCTGTGTCAGCAAACGTTTGGTTTTACGGTTGTCCACAGCCAGGATGCCGATGGACTGTTTTTCATAAAAAATCGGAACGCAAATTATCGACTTGACACCCATCAGCCTGACCAGAGCCATGCTGCGGTCGGAATATTTTTTTTCTTCTTTTTTTATATCGTTAATCAGGAAAGGTTTGTTTTTCGTGTAGGTTAGAACAAAGGTTCCCCGAGAGTCGGGATTGTCCAGGTTAAATTTAATACCTTTTAAAAGATCCAGTTCTTTTTCAGTATGGCCGAATCCGGCTGCATAAAACAATTTTGTTTCTTGCTGATTGGACAGTAATATGACTCCACGATCAAAATCCAGATGTTTTTCAACAAGCCGAATGACTATATCAGCTATTTGGCCTGTATCCTGTATCATGGAGGTTGCATGGCCGACTTCCTGGACCAGCAGTGCATTGGCATGACGGATATTGATTTCGTCGGTAAGTTCATCAGCCATCTCTCCCTGCTGTCGGAGTGTATCGGCCATATCTTTTTTTTGAAAATATTCGGCGATCAGGGCAATCGTCAGGCCGAGGAAACCACCGGAAACAGATAGAATGAGCCATGAATTAAAGGGCAGGATAAAAGCTGAAACGCCGGATACAATGATACCAAGGCAAAGAAAGATGTTGCGGATGCGTCCGGCTAATATAGAACTCGTATTGCCCCATTTGACTATATAACGGCAGCATGTGCCGCCCCTGTGCAGGCATTCGGGATGGTCGATATCTGCAAACCTGCTGGTAAATAGTTTGCCGATTGATTCAAATATGCCGAAACGGTTTTCACATTGATAGGGTTTTTCTATTGCTCCGGAGACCGGAGTGCTAATGATTTCAATGCTGTTTCTATTCAGTTTGCGGGTTTTAATGACTGCACTGCGGCTTAACTTCGGGTTCAGTTTTTCCATCATGCTAAAAACTATATTCGGGCTCATAAAACCCAGTGCACCCTGTTTGATGGATCCCATGGCATCCGAGGATACCGTGTAACGTCCCACGTCTCTGGCCAGGTTCGGATTACCTGTTTTTGTGACCAGTCTCTCATAAAAACGGTCGGACTGTTTTTGAGAAAACCAGTGGCCCTGGTCGTTAATTTCGGGCAGGGTCATACCTGCAAAAGCCAGGACGTCATCCTTGTCCAGATGCGGGTAATTCTTGTCGATATATTCGAAAAACTGTTTATAATTGCTGCTGTTATATATCGGTGTATTTTCGTCCATAGGCTGCTGTCACTTGCTGTCGGTAGACCATTTTTTTAATCCGTAATAAATATGAAGGACTGATGTGTAGCATTTGAGTTAAGAATAAGGTGAAAAGCTTACCCACGGTAATTATAAGAGTATAGTCAAAAAGCGGCTGCAGGGTCAACAAAATCTTTTCGATAAAAATTATTTATCCATTTTTTAACTATTCCCAGCGATTTCCGCCTCTATGGTGCAGATCGATGTATTCCATTTTTCCGTTTTCATTAATAAAAGAGTTCATGAGCCAGCTTATGATACTGATCATGAGGGATCCTAAAACCGCAGACCAGAATCCTGCAATATTAAATCCGGGCAGGACTCCTGCAACCATCATCAACATAATGGCATTGATTACAAATGTAAAAAACCCCAGGGTTAAAATGGTTATGGGCAGGGTTATAAGAAGGAGAACCGGACGGAAAAAGGCATTTAAAATACCCAGGAAAGCGGCAGCAAAAAAAGCTGAAAAAAATCCTTCTATCCGGATACCGTCCAGCATGTAAGATGTGATAATGATTGATCCTGTCAATGTCAGCCATCTGATGGTGATTCCTCGCATGGATACCTCCCAGTCGGTGTGGTGGAAATAGAAATTTTTTCCTTAAAAATAAGTCTGAATGATAAGCTTGAATTATAAGATAGAACAGTAAATCGAAATTGACAAGCGTATGAAAAATAATTGCGTCGGGTGTCAACCGGGCAAAGCAGATAAAATCCGATGGATCATTTTATGTTGAATATGAAATAAACCGTGATCAGGCTTGACTCCGGAGCGTTATCTTTTTATATTTCTTCTATTCATGTGACCTGTACTCCCCGGAGAACTGATATTTATGCAAAGAATGCTGCGAATTTTGTACCAGCCCTATAAATTTCTGATTTTTGCCCCGATTGTCATCCTGTCCACATCTATTGCGGCAATTATTGCGGTCGGGCTGGCAGCCATCGCAGGTCCCGAAATCGCCGGCAAGATGGGAATTGTATGGGCACGGATCAATGCATGGGCCACGCCCATGCTGGTAACGGTTCATGGCCGTGAAAACATCAATAGGGAAATATCCTGTGTTGTAGTGTCGAACCATCAGAGCCAGTATGATATATTTGTTTTGTATGGCTGGCTGGGTATAGACTTTAAATGGGTTATGAAACAGGAGTTGAGAAATATTCCGGGATTGGGGATTGCCTGTGAAAAGATAGGCCATATTTTTATTGATCGTTCCAATACCCAGGCGGCCTTGAATTCCATCAATGCGGCCCGTGAAAAAATCGTTAACGGGACATCGGTTCTGTTTTTTCCCGAAGGCACCCGCAGCAAAAACGCCACAATGGGGCCATTTAAAAAGGGCGCTTTTAAATTTGCACTTGATCTGGGTCTTCCTATCCTCCCGGTCACCATCAAAGGCACCCGGAGTATTCTGCCGACCCGTAGCTTTGATCTTTTTCCGGGCAGGGCCTGCATGACTATTCACCCGCTGGTGAACACATCCGGCTACAGCGATGAGACCCTGACGGTCTTGCTTGACAGGGTGAGGGGAATTATTGCATCGAATTTGCCGGAAGAGATTGACGTTCAGCACGTTGAGGCTTGAATGCCTTGAAAAGGGACTGATCCATAACCGCCTCATAGCCGCTGAGTCTGGCAATTACCTTGTTTGCCGAATCCAGAAACGTAAAATCTCCAGTCATTTTATGATTATTCACATCTTTAATTTTCAACAGGGCCCGTATCCCCTGTTTTGGAAAAATGTCGCAGTACTGGCGGTAACTGGCGCTGTAACTGGGCAGCGACACCATGCCTTTTTCCTCAAAACACCACAGGCTGGCCATCTGAAAGGCTGAATCCAGCACCAGGGGATCGCCGATCCATGTGCTTCTCAGCGGTTGTGACATCCAGTTTGAAGGGGAGGGAGCCGATAAGATCCGAGCCACCATATCTTCGGGCGTGCAGCGTGTCACCTGTTCAATGCCGTGAAGCCCCCTGCCGTGAAAGAGGATCTTATCATAGATCTCTTTTATACCGCGTGAATATCCGTTTCGGCTGAGCAGCTTTGGTTTGTTAAAGACAGTCGGCGGCAGGCCGGGGGTGTCCGTCAGAATCGCCCTGGCCCTGGAGTGGATCACCTCGCGGCCGCCTTTGGCTCCGTTTCTGATCTCGACATCCACCTCCCAGTTATTGCCTTTTTTGGAAAGTTTGCCGGCCAGCAGCCGGATGGTTTTTCTCTTTCGGTCCATCCGAATGCCCTTTAGCAGGCGCATATCATCGATACCCGAAAGGAAAAGCCCCGGGTTTGCATGCAGGGCCCCGTGACCTAACCACTCAGCCATGAGCGCAAAAGGAACCACGGGTTTGCCGTCCAGAACATGGGAGGCCAGAATCGGATACTGCTCCACATCGACGTCAAGCTTAAACGTCAGAGACATATGCTTTTTATCTTGATGTTTTTCGTCTCCCAAGGCCGGTTCAGCGGCCCTGTTTTTATCAGGCATCAGGCCGGAGCCCATTATAATTTCAACCGGGCTTCCCGCCGGTGCGTTCATTTCCCGGAGCATGCTTCGGGTTCCCTCTTTCACTGGAATCAGGGAAATTCCCCGTTTTTTAAACGCCCGTTTCAGGGGTAAAGAGACCATGCCTCCGTCCCAGGGGCCCCAGTTGATGGCACTTACCCGGCAATCTTGCCGCATGGCGGCTTCGGCAAGAGCTATTTTATTCAATGCTTCATTGGCCATGGCATAGTCTGCCTGCCCAGGGTTGCCCATTCGTGCCGCTACCGAAGAAAAAAGTACAAGATGTTTTAAAGAATCATTACGTGTGGCTTCAAGCAGAACGGCAAGCCCCTTTACCTTGGTATCGAAAACCCGGCTGAACTGCTCCGTGGTTTTATCGATGATCAGGCGGTCTTCCAGTATGCCGGCACCGTGAACAATACCGGTGATGACGCCATATCTTTTGTGAACCTGATCGATCACTTTTTGGATACTTTTCAAATCCCGCACGTCAGCTCTAAAATAGTCGACATTGGCACCGGCATTTCTGATGGCTTTCAGGCTGGTTTTGATTTCGCGTTGGGCCATGTATTTTTTAAAAAGCTTGTCAACCTCCGCCGGGGTTGGAGTTTCGGCCGTTAATATATTTTTGATAATCGCTTTTTTTATAGTTTTTTCATCGGAAAGTGACTCAAGCCATACGGGTTCGGGTTTTTCTACAACCGAGCGGCCAATGAGAATCAAGGTGGGTTGCCCATGCATGGCAAGCTCAAGGGCGGCTGCCGCGGTTACACCCCGGGCCCCGCCTGAAACAAGGAATACCTCCTTGGAATCCAGGGTAATTTCAGGCACATTAAGAG
>NBLJ01000101.1 GCA_002084545.1 Desulfobacteraceae bacterium 4572_123
CGCACCTCCTTTGATATCGACTGTTTCTCGCTATTTTCTAAACTCCAGCCTATTTCCGACAAACAGGGATGTCAACAATTAAAATTAAGAAAAATCAATTAAACGGAAAATAATGCTTGACATTTTTCGACATACAAATTATTTGTCATAAAAAAATACTCATATCGATATAATTTCAAATTTGTGTCGTAAATTAAGGTTCTGTTAAGCTTTGATTGCGGTCTTTAGAAAAATATACTATTATTGATTTTAATAAGGAGTCATACGTGAATATTTTACATATCTCGGATCTGCATTTCGGCCCCCGCCACTGGGAGGGGGACGATCAGGTTCTGCTGGAAAAAATCAATTCATTTGATTCCGATATCGTTATCAACACCGGAGACAGTACAACAGATGGCCTGGAAGATGAGTATGCCGCAGCTGGTCTTTTCTTAAAAGAGATCCGTTGTAAAAATGTCATCTCCATCATAGGCAATCATGACAAAAGGAATATGCGCTCCCATGAACTGTTCCGAAAATATATTTACAATCCCGAGATCATCTACATACCTGAGGTCGTAAAAACAGAAAAAAAGCACCTCTTTTTGAACCGGGAAATAACCAAGGTCCGTGACAATTTTACCGATATAAATTTTGTCAAACCCGTTTCGGTAAATGGAAAATCCGTATTGATTATCAGCATCGATTCCAATGAACTTTACAATGATGATGGATTTGTTGCAAAAGAGGTCTTGCACGCGGTTTCAGAGAAAATCAATCAGATCAGATATGACCTGCCGCTGCTGCTGATCCACCATTCCATCCTGGGCACGGATGAATGCCCTCTGAGAAATTCCGCCCGCCTGATTGATTTTGTACAAAAGCATAAAATCGAAAACATTTTTTGCGGCCATACCCACGAGCTGGAACTGATGCGAACCACGGATCTGTATCGCGGATATTCCTTTACCCAGTTCATGTGCGGCACTCTGTCATCCTGCAATCATGCCAACGATGACAACATGTTCCTGTATTATGAAAATATGGGCAGCAACGATATGCACCTGTATCTGGTCCGGATCTTTCCGGAAAAGGGCAAGGTGCGGTTCAAGGAGGAAATGGTCTTTTAAGCTGATTTTGCAATAAAACTGTTTTCCGTAAAAGCCATATCATTCCTCTAATGATGTTTTAGTCTGACGAATAAATTTTATCTCGCAAGTCTTTGTAATAATAAATATCTACAACGACAATTTTCATCAGGACATAGCATTAATTAAAAATAAGCTATTGAACAATATTTATTTTTAATATATACTGGCTTCTATTATTCGGTAAGCGGACTTTATAATTTGCCGGTGCAATGCCGGTAAGGCCCATCCAATCGTGTTATGCAACTTATATCTTTTTTGTTGTACCACTTATACTCACACTTAATGGAGGAGATAAAAATGAAAAAAACCTGTCAAAAAGAAAACAGCACCATCACCCGGCGATCATTTATAAAAAAATCGGCCGCCATGGGCCTGGGAGTGTATGCAACCGCGAGTATGGGGCCCTGGTTTATCAAGGATGCACTGTCATCTTCCGGGAAGTTGAACCTATTCACCTGGCCGGATTACTCAAAACCCGAGGTCATCGCAGCCTTTGAAAAAGCCACCGGCATCAAGGTCAAGGTGACCAACTACTCCTCCAACCAGGAGTGCATGAACAAACTGCGCGCCGCCCGCGCCAAGGGATTCGACATTGCCCAGCCCTCCCTGACCGAATACAAACTGCACATGGAATTTGAACTGTACCAGGCGATGGATGAAAGCAAAATTACCAACCTGAATAACCTTGAACCCTCCTTCTATGAATCATCCAAAGAACAGGGCGGTGTAATACGTGGCCAACGCGTAGGCCTGCCCTATGACTGGGGCACGGAAGCGATCGCCTTTAACACCGACGAACTTGATTTTAAATATGGTGAACTTTCCTATGGCGACATGTGGAAACCCGAGCTTGTGCAGAAGGTGACATGCCGGCCCCATTCGGTTTTTATCGGTGCCGGGTTATACCTGGATGCCATCGGTAAGGTTCCCTCGAACAGGATGTTCGATACGTATAAAGATGAAACCAAAATGCGCAAAGTATATGATGAAATCCTCAAGTTTTTGATAGCCCATAAAAAGAACATCAAAATGTTCTGGAATAACGCCCAGGATCACCAACTGGCATTTCTGCAGAACGGCTGCCTGATCGGCCAGACCTGGGACGGTCCAATCCTGACCATGAAAAAGGAAGGCAAGCCGGTTACCTATATGGCACCCAAGGAAGGCGCCATGACCTGGGTTGACTCCATGGGCATCGTGAAGAACGCAGAGAACCTCGAACAGGCCTATGCCTGGATCAACTGGGCTTATACGGCGGAAGCCGGCGCTATCATGGCCAAAACTACCGGTTACAACAGCGTTGTAAAAGGCGCTGCCGATCTGCTGGATGAAAAAACCAAGCAGGGTTTCAAGGAAGCTTATCCTGGAGATGCGCTTGAAAAACTGTGGTGGTATGTTTCCGAGGAGCCGTGGTTTGTTCCTGCGCGTACCGAATACAGGGATAAATTCCAGGCCGCCTAAATCCGGCAGGAAAATACCTGCGCCCTGTTTCGGTTTTTTGCGGAACAGGGTGCGTTGGCTTTTTTTAGTCATTGAAAAAATTATTGTCTCAAAACAACATACCAGGTAAGGAATTTATCGTATGGGGCAAGATGTTAACATAGCCGATGTCAGCATGCGTTTCGGAAATTTTTATGCTGCTCGCGATATAAATGTACATATTGAAGCCGGTGAATTTTTCAGTTTTTTAGGGCCGTCAGGCTGCGGCAAAACCACATTGCTGCGTCTGGTATCCGGATTTATGGATCCTACGGAAGGGCAGATAAAGATAGGCGGCAAAGACATGCGCGGGATTGGCTCGAACAATCGCCCAACCGCCATGATATTCCAGAATCTGGCCCTTTTCCCCCTGATGACGGTAACGGAAAATATCGGATTCGGTCTGGAAGTGCGCGGTGTGCCGAAGGCGGAGCGAATTAAAAAGGTGGAAGAACTCATCGAACTCGTGGATCTGTATGGAGTCGGAAATAGAAAGGTCAGTGAACTTTCCGGCGGTCAGATGCAGCGTGTAGCTATCGCCAGAGCCCTGGCGGTGAACCCCGCCGTTTTACTGCTTGACGAGCCGTTATCCGCCCTGGATCTGAAACTGAGGCACCATATGCGCGCTGAATTGCGCAATATTCAGCGCCGCACCGGGGTAACCTTTATTTATATTACCCACGATCAGACCGAAGCTTTGACCATGTCGGACCGCGTGGGAGTAATGTCCATAGGCAAATTGGAACAGGTGGCAACACCGGATGTCATTTACAACAATCCGGCAACGGCCTTTGTGGCTTCATTTGTAGGTGAAACCAACCGTCTTGAAGGTACGATCAGCGATATTGATGGTGAGTATGCGATCTTTAAAACAACATCCGGCCCGCTTTCCTGTAAAAACCCCCAGCACTTGAGCCGGGGAGAGGAAGCTACTATTTTCATCAGGCCGGAGACGGTTTTTCCGACTGAAGAATCCAGTGCGCCCAATTTATTGACGTGCGATATTCAAAACTTGAGTTTCGAAGGCGCCTATGCGGTTGTAACACTCAAGACCGAGCAGGGGCAATTATTAACCATGCGGCTTAATAATGACGGCACCGTCCCCAAGCTTAAGGCGGGTGATAATGTCAACGTGACTTTCAACCGGGAAAACGCTTTCGTGTTAAAAAATGGAGACTCTTCAAGTGCGTGATTTCTGGAATAATGCAATAAGAGACCTGGGTAAAATCGGGGTATCCTATATTATAATCACAGTGGGTGCATGGTTAGTGTTCATGATTCTGATACCCCAGCTTATCATGCTGGATTATTCGTTTCGGCCGATGTTGGCACTGCGAGACATCGGTGGCCCCAAAGATGTATATACCCTGAAAAATTATATCGTGTTTTTTACCAACAAATTGCACATGGCAATTTTTTTCAAAACCATCTGGTCCAGTCTCATCGTAACTTCCGCAGCCCTTGCAATCTGCTATCCCATCGCCTTTTATCTGGCCAAAGTGGCCCGCGGCGGCAAGGTAGGTTTATTGATGCTGGGACTGATTATACCGTACTGGATTAATGAACTGTTGCGTCTTTTTGCCTGGCAGATAATTCTGGCTGATTCGGGCATCATGAACCAGCTTCTGATATTCCTGGGTGTTATTGCCGATCCGATTAATTTTCGCGCCGGCAACGGGGCCGTGGTTCTGGGAATGACGTATGCCTATATTCTTTTTATGGTTTTCCCGATATACAATGTCATGGAGAGTCTGGACCGCAATCAGCTTGATGCGGCCCGTGACCTGGGCGCATCCTGGCTGCGTATTCACCGTAAAATCGTAATACCGTATTCCAAACCCGGCATTGCAGTGGGCTGTACCATGACTTTCATGCTGGCAGCCGGAACCGTGGCGGCCCCGCAACTTCTGGGCAGCCCCAGCAGTTTCTGGTTCACACAGGTCATCAATACCAATTTTGAGTGTGCCAACTGGAACCAGGGAGCGGCCTATGCGACGCTTTTAATGCTGCTCTGCATTATTTTCATGTTTATTATGCTTAAAATATTCAAGGTCGGTCTGAAAGAGCTTACCCAATGAAATCATCCAAATCTATTTACAGAATTGTTATCGGTGCCTACCTGGCGCTGTTCTTTGCCTACATGTTTCTTCCGCTGATTTTCATGACGATTATCGCCTTTAATGCCAATGATGTCCCCCAGATTACGCCCTGGAAGGGATTTACATTCATGTGGTTCGGGGAACTGGCCAAAGATGGGCAGATGTGGGATGCCCTGGTCAACAGCTTTATCGTCGCGTTTTCAGTGGTTGCCATATCGGTACCCATCGGGCTGGGAGGCGCCCTGCTGCTTACCCGCCTGCAGTTCAAGGCCCGCGATTTTGTTTACGGAGTCCTGGTTTCGCCCATCCTGACGCCGGGTATTATCCTGGGAATTTCAACATTTCTGTTCTGGGACAGTTATATGAATGTCCCAGGTGGTTTATGGACCGCCATTCTCGCTCAGGGGACCTTTATCACAGCTTATTGCATGCTGCTGATCATGTCACGCGCCCAGCGCTTTGATCTGACCCAGGAAGAGGCTGCCTTTGATCTGGGGGCAACCCATCGTCAGGTGTTCTGGAAAATAACCCTGCCGTTTTTAAGACCTGCCCTGATCTCGTCGATGGCACTGGCCTTCATGCAGTCCTTTGATAACTACAACACGACCCTGTTTGCCATCGGTATCGAACAGACCCTGCCGATTTACATCGGTACCAAACTGCGCAGCTTTATCAGCCCGGCCATGAACGCCCTGGCTGTAGTTTTTATTGCTCTGACGATTTTCGGTGCGATTATCTATGAATTCAGACGTCGGCGCGAAATAATTCAAACCAATTAATTCAATCAGTTAAAACAACTACAGCCCAACGGTCTGCACATGATGCAAATCGTTGGGCTGTGTTTTTTAAACCGGCAAAAACAGTTATTTTTGCTACCTGCCTTCATTATTTCACCGGATGCAGACACATCCCGGCAGAATCGTTTTACGCTCCGATAGTGGCCCGGATCACCTTGTACCCTTCGGCTTCAATGGCCGAAGCCACTTTTTCCTGCAGCTCCTTTCCCGGGGTCAGGGCCGATATATATCCTCCCATGCCGCCGCCGGTGAGTTTGGCGCCCAGTGCCCCGTTGGCAATTGCCTTGTCACACAGGTACATCAATTTTTCATGGGAGATGCCCATATCGATGAGAATCTTATGATTGGCGGTCATGATCTTCCCGACATTGGCAAGATCGCCGTCCTCGATGGATTGTTTCATTTCCAGGGACTGGTCGGTGATGGTTTTCATTGCCGCGGCAAATCCCGCCGGATCTTTTTCCTCGGCCCCCTTGACGATACCGTCCAGCTTGGTGGTATCGGCGGTGATGCCGGTATTGGCCAGTACCAGATCAAGGGGTTTTTTTGCCTTGATTTTTTCAAAGCCCTTTTTGCCGTCCTTGACATAATACTGCAGGAGCCCGCCATAGGTCGATGCGGTATTGTCTACACCGCTGGGCTCGCCGTGATAGGGATGCTCGCCTTCCCAGCCCACATGGTTGATCTGCTCAATGGAATAGCCCAGGTTGAATTCATCATCCAGAGCCCGGGCCAGGGACACGCAGCTTGCCGCACTTGCGCCCACGCCGCTGCCGGCCAGCAAAGAGCCTCCCAGGGTAATTTTGATGGGTGTTTTGTCCGTATCAATTTTCATAAAATCCAGTATTCTCTGGATGGATGCCAGATGGTGGGCCTTTTTTTTGGCAATATAACCGGGGACTTCCATACGGTTGTCTTCCAGAATCCAGCCCTTTCCGTCTATCCGTTCAACGATCGCTTCGGTTTCAAACGGAATTGCCGAAACAATGGCCGGAACTTCATTCAAAACAAATGCATCTCCAATAAGAATAGTTTTTCCAAAACCTGTTCCTTTACCCATAATAAAAATTCTCCTTAATTTGTTTGTTGTTTGTCGTTAGTTGTTGATTGCTTGCTATTGGTTATTTGATAATCGTAAACCGGTTACGTCCGGTCCAGAATCTTCTGCATCTCATCAATCAGCCGTGCTTCCTTGCCGATAGCGATGGTAGTGGCTCCGCACAAGGTATGGCAGGCATCTGAAAATCCGCCCAGAATACCTGTAGCCTCGGGCAGAAAGGTATTGAGCCCCGGCATCTTTCCCTCCATAATCTTTTTTTCCATGGCAGGCGACACCCGCATGGAAATTTTCGTCTCGTTAAACTCGATGGGACCAAAGCCCGGAATCCGGTTGGGAATTGTCTGAAAACCCGCCACATATTTGTCAGGATCTATGAGCTTTTTTTCAACCAGGATTTCACAGAAAATACCGATCATTTTAACGCCCATGGGGGTAAAGCGATCTTTTACATCCACCCACTGAATACCAGGCGTCTGAATCATCCCGTTTTGCTCGATCCGCCGAATTTCATCGGCGAAAATTTTTTCCTGACCGGTCTTGAATGTCTCCACCATTTGATCCGACTCTGCGGAAACGCCTTCAAGGCAGACCTTTACCCCCATATCCGGACCATTTCGGTAATATCCGGCACCGCCGAGCACATCCAGATAATCCCCAAGTTCATCACAGGGCATCATTTTCCCGCCCGATTTAATAAAATAGCGCTCTCCTACCTCCTGCTCCCTGATTTCCATTATGCCCTGTTCCACAGCCTCTTTTACAACTTCCCGGTTCTGGGTGACCAGCCTGCCGTCCACAAAAAACTTGTCGCCCACGGCCCCGATCCCGGCAACCGGAGCCAGATCACTGTTTTGTGGATCCATGAGACGGGCAAAGAGATAGCAGGTGGTGGAACCGGTCATATCGCGGTCGCCCTTGAGTCCAAACAGCGTGGGATCGAGATTGTATACTTTGGGGTCCGTGGCGTGTTCGGCCACATGGTGATCCAGAATCAGGGTAAGATTCCTGCCCCTGTTCAGGTCTGACAGCAGTGGCGCAATCCGTCCGGCGAAATCGGCAAAAACAATAATTTCGCCCTGTTTTTCATAAATTTTCCGCAAAAGGGCAGGATATGGTTTTTCCAGAGCATATCTTTCAATCTTGTAGCCTTTTCTTTCAAACGCTTTTTTCAGTATGGCTCCGGAACTCAGCCCGTCGGAATCGTTGTGATGAAAAATAAAAACGTTTTTTGACGGCCATTGGTCGAGTTCGGTTACGCCCGCCTCCATTGCCCTGATCAGATCATTATACATAATACCCTCCCGAATTATTTCTCTTTTTTAGCTGCAAAAAAAAGATTGCAGGGTGGGCTGTGCCCACCAGTCGGTTGAAATCATATAAAAATAGCTTAGTAAAACAATTAAAGAATATGGTTATTGATGAGTTTAACGTTAAACTCATCAATAAAAAAACGCCTGTACCGTCCTTTTTGAATAATAAAATAACGACAAAGTCAAGCAAATAATTCTACATGACTCATGGCTTGACAAAAATTCTGAAGTTTATTAAACTTCTGTAAGTTTAACGTTAAATTTACCCGACTTCATTTTTTCGGAATTTCGAAGATGACCTTAAAAAAAGTTGCCCGGCTGGCCGGTGTATCCCACACCACGGTTTCACTGGTAATCAACAATGTCAAAGGCTCCAGAGTCAGCCCGAGGACACGTAAACGCGTACTGGCAGCGGCCAGAAAGCTCGACTATAATCCCAACCTGCTGGCCCAGCGTCTGGTATCCGGAAAATCCAACTCCATCGGTTTATTCGTTCCCTATATAACATCCATTTTTCGTAATTATACCATGGTGGAACTGATGGCCGGCGTTCAGGACGTCCTCAATGAAAAAGGCTTTGATCTCGTGCTGTTTTCAGGGGGCCGAAACCTTTACAGACACCGGCCTATCAGCCAGATTGCAAGACAAAATACCCTGGATGGCCTTATCATCTTCAATACACGCGACACCACCCATGATTATATTGAAAAATATATTAATAATTTAAGCCGCCTTGATTTTAATTTTGTTGCAGTTGAGTATTATCGCGGGGATGCCGACATTAATTATGTTGGTATTGATTCGGAAAAAAACGCTTTTAAAACAGTATCCTACATGGCTTTTCTGGGCCACCGTAAAATTGCAATGCTGGCCGGCCCGGCCGACGCGGTGGTCAGCACACGGTTTATTAGGGGGTATCAAAACGCTTTTAACAGCAGCCGGCTTGAAGTCGATGAAAAACTCCTGGTATTTTGCCGGTATGATCAGCAGGAGGCCTATGAAAAAACACTACACCTGATTCAGGAGTACCCCGACATCTCCTGTTTTATCCTGGCCGGCTATGAAATGGCTCCGGGGTGTTTAAAGGCGATAAAAGATGCCGGATACCGGATACCGGAAGATATCTCCATTGTAGCTTATGCCGACAATGCAACCCTGTTATTACTAGAACCGCCCTTGACAGCGGTCCGGTTGCCATACTATGAAATGGGCCGAAAGGCGGCCGAAATAGTGGTGGAAAATCCTGAAAAAAAGAAAAAATATATTTTCGAAAGCCAACTTATTGAAAGAGACTCAACCTGCGGACCGCCGGAGCATTCGGGCGGATTAACAGGAAAGTGATACATGAAAAAAACATTCAGACTGCACAATCCTGATGAGGTGGAAGAGGCCATGAAATGCTGGGGTGAAAGTGTGATATCCTATGATAAATTGGCTTGCACGGTAACCGTGGATATTGATGCCCGGGAATTGAAAGATTATGAATACTATCACGAAATAGATAATATTGATATTTAAAAAGAGACTTGCAATGAATCCAACTGAAAAAAAGCTTATGCCGCTCGAAAGTCTTACACCCGATGAAATCAGGGGTGTCAAAGGAATTTTTTTTGATATTGACGATACATTTTCTCTGAACGGAAAGATTCCGGCCTGCTCGTTCAAGGCCCTCTGGGACCTGCGGCAGGCGGGCTTCAAGACAATTCCGGTCACGGGCCGGCCGGCCGGGTGGTGTGATCACATCGCCCGCATGTGGCCTGTGGATGCCGTCATCGGCGAAAACGGCTCGATGTACTTCTGGATGGACGCGGCAAAAGGAAAGCTCAGAAGATATTTTTCCGATCCCGAGGATCAGCGCCGGGAGAAAAGGCTGCGACTGAAAGCCCTGGGCGAAAGAATACTTTCAACAGTCAGGGGCAGCGCCCTGGCCAGCGACCAGGCGTACCGGGAAACGGATTTGGCCGTTGATTTCTGTGAAGATGTTCCCCGTCTTGGCGATGAAGCCATCGCCGAAATAATCCACCTGTTTGAAAAGGCCGGCGCCACCTGCAAGGCATCATCCATTCATGTAAACGGATGGTTCGGCGACTATGACAAACTCAAAATGACCAGAAAATTTGTTGAGCAGCGTTTGCAGGTATCGCTCACGGATGAAAAGGAGCGCTTTGTATACTGCGGTGATTCTCCCAACGATGAAC
>NBLJ01000102.1 GCA_002084545.1 Desulfobacteraceae bacterium 4572_123
GCCCTGCAGCCCTTTGCAAAAAGACTCGGCACAAGTGTCGAAAACATCCTTAGCTGGGGGCAGCCCGGGGGCACTGCTCCCGAAGGACCGCTTTCCATGTTTGTTCTCGGACTTCGAATGGCTCAATACTGCAACGGTGTCAGCAAACTTCACGGCCAGGTGGCCCGAAACATGTGGTCCCATGTCTGGCCCGGGCGGCCTGAAGAAGAGGTGCCCATATCCCATATCACCAACGGCATTCACATCCCCTCCTTTATGGGGCCTGAAATAGCCCGGTTATTTGAACGTTACCTGGGCCCCCGGTGGTATTTAAACACCCGGCCGGCAGATAATATCAACCGGATTGACGATATCTATGATGAAGAGCTGTGGCGCTCCCATGAAATGAGCCGTTCAAGGCTGGTGCGTAATTGCCGTGAATTGATGACCCGCCAGTATTCAAGGCGTAACGCTCCAAAAAACCTTATTCAGCAGGCAGAAACAATCCTTGAGCCCAATATATTGACCATCGCCTTTGCCCGTCGGTTTGCAACATACAAACGCGCCGATCTATTGCTGCAGGATCCGGATCGTCTGGAAGCCATTATCAATTCGGATAAATATCCGGTGCAGTTTATTTTTGCCGGCAAGGCCCATCCCAAAGACCATGAAGGCAAGGAACTTATCAAACGGGTCGTGGAATTTGCCAAACGACCGAGTGTTCGCCGCAGAATCGCCTTTATAGAAAATTACGACATGCATATTGCGCGCTGTCTTGTGCAGGGGGCCGACGTATGGCTTAACACCCCCCGCCGCCCCTTTGAAGCCTGTGGAACATCCGGAATGAAAGCCGCAATTAACGGCACTTTGAATGTCAGTATCCTGGATGGCTGGTGGGCCGAAGGATATTGTGAAGAGTGCGGCTGGCGTATCGGCAACGGTGAAGAGTACACGGATACGGCCTACCAGGATACCGTTGAAAGTCGCGCACTCTACAACGTGCTGGAAAATGAGGTGATCCCCTGTTTTTACGATCATAAAAATGGTGATATGCCCGTCCGCTGGCTGCAGATGATGAAGGCATCAATGAAACTGGCCATAGGAGAATACAGCAGTCTGCGGATGATGAATGAATATGAAAAACGGTTTTATATACCCGCCATCCAACAGTTTGAGCAGCTCCTGGAAAACGATGCTCAGGCGGCCAAGGATCTATCGAGCCAACATAAACGACTGATAACCCACTGGCATGCCCTTCAAATACAAAAACCGCTGACCGACTCAAATGGGCCCTACCTGGTAGATCAAAAATTCCAGGTCACGGCCCAGGTATTTTTAGGAGAATTAAAACCCGAAGAGGTGGATGTCGAACTTTTTTACGGAACATTGAAAACGCTGAAAACAATTACCCGAAGCGATACCGAACTGATGAACGTTGAAACGGACCAGGGTAATGGAAACTTTCTTTATAGCTGCATGCTGCCCTGCCGGGATACCGGCCGCTTTGGCTTTACGGTCAGGGCCACCCCCAGAGGAGATGGCTGGATTAAAAACACGCCCGGGCTGATTACCTGGGCTTAAACCGGATGCCTGCATATGCACCCAGGGAGGTACGAAAAGGAGGTACGAAAAATGTCCGAATCGACAAAAAATCCCCGTATTCTTATCGTTACACCCGAAGTTACCTATCTGCCGGATCGCATGGGCAGTTTTTCCAACTATCTGACCGCCAAGGCCGGGGGACTGGCCGATGTGTCAGCGGCCTTGATCACGGCTCTCTTTGAACAGGGAGCCGATGTTCATGTAGCCCTCCCCGACTATCGGGCCATATTCAATGACAGCCTGACACCCTTTGTGAACAATGAACAAAAAACCATTCGATCGGTCATGCCCGATGACAAAATCCACCTGGCCCAGGATCGCGCCTTTTACTATCTGAACAAGGTCTATAGCAACTATGGCGGTGAAAACACGAAGCTGGGGCTGGCTTTTCAGCGGGAAGTGATCAATAACATCATTCCACGGGTAAAGCCCGATCTGATACACTGCAACGACTGGATGACCGGCCTGATTCCGGCCATGTCCCGCCGGATGGAAATTCCCTGTCTTTTTACACTGCACAACATTCATACCGTCAAATGTACCCTGGCCCGCATCGAAGACAAGGGAATCGATGCCGCCTATTTCTGGGACAACCTGTATTATGAGCAAATGGCTTACGAGTATGAAAGCACCCGTTCCGTCAATCAGGTGGATTTTCTGGTGAGCGGGGTTTTTGCAGCCCATTTTGTCAACACCGTCAGCCCGACATTTCTCGACGAAATGATAGAGGGGCGTCATGCTTTTGTTTCTCCCTCGCTCATGCGGGAACTCGCCGGAAAAAAAGCGGCCCAGTGCGCGGCAGGCATCCTCAATGCCCCTGATCCGGCTTTTAATCCGGCAACGGACAAAAAACTTCCCCATTGTTACACTCCAGAGAACCATCGTGACGGAAAAAGGAAGAACAAACTGGCACTTCAAAAAGCACTGGGGCTGCTTCAAAATGAAAATGCCCCGATTTTTTACTGGCCCTCACGGCTGGACCCAATGCAAAAAGGCTGTCACCTGTTGACCGACATCCTGTATGATGTCATATCCAGGTACTGGGACATGCAGTTGCAGTTTGTGTTTATCGCCGATGGTGAATATCAGCAGCATTTCAGAGATATCGTGACATTTCATCAGTTGCATGACCGAATTGCCATCTGCAATTTCAATGAACACCTCGAGCATCTGGCCTACGGGGCCGCCGATTTTGTTCTCATGCCGTCTCTTTTTGAACCTTGCGGTCTGCCCCAGATGATCGGCTCCATTTATGGGGCCCTGCCCGTGGCCCATGATACCGGCGGTATACACGACGCCGTAACACACATCAATACGGCAGGTAACATCGGCAACGGTTTTCTTTTTGAAATATTTGATTCTCAGGGACTCTCCTGGGCCATTGATCAGGCACTGGATTTTTACCAGCTTCCCGCCCGGATAAAAACCGGTCAGATAAAACGAATTATGAAACAAAGTGCCGCCCTTTTCAATCATTCGGTTACGGCCGGCCAATATATTGATCTTTATGAAAAAATGCTGAAACGTCCGCTGATTGTTTAGCTGTAGGCTGTTAGGCTGTAGGCTGTAGGAATTTTGTTTATCTGGTGGGCACAGCCCACCCTACTATTTGCAATAAAAACGGTTGAATAAGCTCAAAACGGCAATAGGCCTTATGGTGTTTTGATTTAAAGCGGGTAGCTGTCTGAACGCATTAGTACGCGTTAATCGGAAACAGCGAGCCTGTAAGAAATTCATTAATGCCGCCCGAGCTGTCAATCATTGACTATATTTATTTAACACCGAAAACCTGTTTCCGGTTTTACGCGTACTTATGTGTGAGTTCTATACGTTTTAAATCAAAATTCCATAAGGCCGGGTCTCAAAGGCTATTGATTATGTAAAAAATCAATTCCCCTAAAGTAAGATCTTCGGCCGATTTGGTGGGCACAGCCCACCCTGCGATGTATTGAACCCAAAAACTGTGAATGCTTATGGTAATTAAAATGACCGACAATTCTATGATTCTACAGCACCTGCTGCACGATGATCCTTATCTTGAGCCATATAAATCCGCTCTTTCACGCCGGATCAACCGTATTTCTGAAACCGAAAAGCAGCTTACCATGGAAAAAATTTCCCTTGCGGACTTTGCCGCCGGGCATGAATATTTCGGACTCCACTTTCAAGGTGAAAGCTGGGTTTTCAGGGAATGGGCCCCCAATGCATCGGCAGTGTACCTGGTGGGAGACATGACCAACTGGCTTGAAAATGAAATCTATGCTGGCCCGGTGGCGCCGGGGACCGGATTCCGGCATACGCCCGCCGCGTGGTGCAGGATCCTGAAACCCTGATTTTCGCTGCTCAAGTCTGGAACCCGGATATTCCCTATCAATGGAAGTATCCCGATTTCAGACACCGGACCGGACCGTTGCTGATCTATGAAGCCCATGTGGGCATGGCCCAGGAAGAGGAAAAGATAGGAACCTATCAAGAGTTTACGGAAAAAATACTTCCCAGGATCATAAAGGCCGGCTACAACACGCTTCAGTTAATGGCAATTCAGGAACATCCCTACTACGCCTCTTTCGGATACCATGTCTCAAGTTTTTATGCCGCCTCTTCGCGATTCGGCACACCCGAAGAACTTAAGGCCCTCATCGATGCCGCCCATGGTGCCGGCCTTTCAGTCATCATGGACCTGGTCCACTCCCACGCGGTAAACAACGAAAACGAAGGACTGAGCCGATTTGACGGGACCCTGTACCAGTACTTCCATAACGGTCCCCGCGGGTCGCATCCGGCATGGGATTCGCGCTGTTTTGACTACGGCAAATTACAGGTGCTTCATTTTCTGCTTTCAAACTGCCGGTACTGGCTGGACGAATATCGTGTGGATGGATTCCGGTTTGACGGTATAACCAGTATGCTCTACACTCATCACGGCCTGGAAAAAGCATTTACCTCCTATGCGGACTATTTTGACGACACGGTGGATGAAGACGCCCTGACCTATCTGGCTCTTTCCAACCGGCTGATCCATGAACTCCGGCCGGACGCAATCACCATTGCAGAAGATATCAGCGGTATGCCCGGTCTGGCAAAGCCGGCCGATAAAGGAGGGATCGGTTTCAACTACCGCCTCGCCATGGGTATACCGGACTACTGGATCAAACTGGTCAAGGACACAAGGGATGAAGACTGGCCCATGGGCCGGCTCTGGTTTGAGCTGACAAACCGGCGAGCTGATGAGAAAACCATCAGTTACTGTGAATCTCACGACCAGGCCCTGGTGGGAGACCAGACCCTTATCTTTCGACTCATTGGCGACGACATATACCATCATATGACGATTGGAGATGAAAATATCCGTGTTGAAAGGGGGATATCTCTTCACAAACTGATCCGATTTATTACGCTGACAAGTGCCGGCAGCGGATATCTCAATTTCATGGGTAATGAATTCGGCCATCCGGAATGGATCGATTTTCCCCGCGAAGGTAATCAATGGTCTTACCGTTATGCCCGGCGGCAATGGCACCTGTCGGATGATACCGGCTTGAAATACAAATGGCTGGCGCGTTTTGATCGGGACATGATCGCCCTTGCCGGACGGTATGATTTTCTCCAGGCCCCGAATTTGAATACTCTGCTGGAACATTCCATGGATAAGGTGATAGCCTTTGAACGGGCAGGCTTTATATTTGCAATTAATTTTCACCCGAATTGCTCCCATGTCGACTACCGGGTGCCGGCGCCTGCCGGAAAATACAAGATGATTTTTGACAGCGATGCCCCTTCATACGGCGGGCATGGCCGTATGGTACCTGATCAGTATCATTTTACCATTTCCAAAACCATCAACGGTGGAACAATGCATTTTTTAAGTCTTTACCTTCCCACCCGTACGGCACTGCTTCTGCGGCCGGTATCCATCGGCTGATATTTTCGTACAGGCAACCGGAGGATTTATAATGGCCGAAAAACCAACCTATGAAGAATTGGAAAACAAACTCAAAGCATTAGAAAAAAAAATGGGCGATCGCAGCAGGGTGGGGGCGGCACTACAAAAGCGGATGCATGATCTTGACGAGCGGGTCAAGGAATTGAATTGCCTGTACGGCATTTCGCATATTGTTGAACAGAACAATATTTCGCTTGAACAGGTGGCGCAGGGGGCTGTTGATCTCATTGTCGCCGCAACGCAATATCCGGAAAGGACTTGTGCACGCATCATTTTGAGGGGACGGGAATTCAAAACAAAAAACTTTAAAAAAACCAAATGGAAACAAATCAGCAAGATCATTGTGCAGGGCAGGATGATCGGCGCCGTGGAGGTATATTACCTGGTGAAAAAACCTGCAAGTGACAAGGGGCCGTTTCTAAAGGAAGAAAGAGCACTGCTCAACGTTGTCGCGGGGCGATTAGGAAGGATTGCCGAGTGGATGCGGACGGAAAAAGAGATAAGATTGTTGAAAGAAAAATATGAAGACCTTTACAACAATGCGCCTGTTATGTACCTCTCCCTGGATCACAATGGGATTGTTGTCGAATGCAATAATACAATACTGGATAAACTAAAGTATACGAGAAGCGAATTCATTGGTAAACATATGATAAATTTTGTGACCCCAAAATCGGCAGCAGCTTTTAAGATGACTTTCCCTGAATTGGTAGAGACAGGAAAAATATTTGGGGCTGAACGACAATTGGTTACAAAAAACGGAAAAATTATTGATACAATATTAAATGCAACCGTGGAATATGATGAAAATGGGAAACCGGTAAAGACCAGATCTACATTTGAGGATATCTCCAAGCGAAAGCGAACCGAGGAAACACTACGGAAATCGGAGAAAATATATCACACCCTTCTGGAAACGACATCGGAAGGATGCTGGCGGATAAATCCTGACCTCAAAACCGTCGAGGTGAACCGGTCTCTTTGCAAAATGCTTGGATACAGACCGAATGAGATGCTTGGCAAAACACCTTTTGACTTTGTAGATGATGACAATCGAAAAATTTTTCTTGAACAAACCTCAAAAATATCCACCACACGCCATCGCAGCTATGAAATTACCCTGAAAAAAAAGAATGGTGAAGATCTGCAAACATATTTTAACTCATCCACAATCAGGGATAAATCGGACAAAGTCGCGGGTGCTTTTGCCTTTATTACAGAAATTACTGAAAGAAAACGGATGGAAGAGGCACTTTACACGAGTGAGACACAGAAACAAACCATCCTGGATGCCTCCATTGACAGGATTCGATTGGTTGACAGGGATATGAAAATTATCTGGGCCAATCAAACCACAGCCGCAGTGCATGGAATCTCCCCGAAAGATATGGAAGGTCAGGTCTGCTACAAGCTCTTTATCGGCCGGGAAACCCCATGTGAAGGATGCCCCAACGTAAAGGCTCTGGAAACGGAAAAAATCGAACGGGCCGTTATGCATCAACCCAGGGTAAGCGGAATAAAAGGTGAAAGTTTCTGGGATACTTACATCGTGCCCCTTAAAAATAAGGCAGGTGACATTGAAAGCTTTATCCAGGTGGCAAGAAATATTACGGATCAGGTCCAGGCCGAAAAACATATCCGCGATCTCACGCAGCAATTGATGAAAGCTCAGGAAACCGAGCGTCAACGGATCGCCCGGGAGCTGCACGACAACGTGGCCCAGGATCTTTCCCTGTTAAAAATAGGCTGTGAAACCCTTTTTGATGGTCAGCCGTCAATACCCGTGGAAATAGGGCAAAAGATCGCAAGCTACTCCGAAATATTTCAGAAAACCATCACGGCTGTCCGCGATATGGCTTATAATATACACCCCCCCGGTCTTGATGAACTGGGGTTTCTTCCCGCTGTTTATCAATATTGTGAAAATTTTTCTGAAAAAACCGGTATATATGTTGACTTCAGAGCAGCAGGCATGGATACGTTAAATTTAAATTTTGATACCAAAATAAACCTTTATCGCATCATTCAGGAAGCACTCAACAACATCAATAAGCACGCCGATACAAATCGCTCAATGATCAGGCTGGTCGCGGCCTGGCCAAATATTATCCTGCGCATAGAAGATGACGGCAGCGGTTTTGATAAAGAACTCCGGATGAAAACAGCAATCGTTGAAAAACGAATGGGAATCCGGAGCATAAAGGAAAGGGCAGCCCTGCTGGACGGCAAAATGACGATTCAATCACGTCCCATGCAAGGAACTAAAATATTGATCAAAATCCCCTGTAAGGAAGAAAAAAAATGATCCGCAAAAAAAAGAGGTCCGGTTCACAAATACCGCTTATGAAACGCTGACGTCTCGCGAACAGGAAGTCATGGCGTTGCTTGCCGAAGGGCTTTCCACCAAAGAGACCGCTGAAAAGCTTTTCATCAGTCCAAAGACCGCTGAAAACCATAGATCCAATATTATGCGCAAACTTGATCTCCACAGCACAGTGGAACTGATCCGGTATGCTGCAAAGATAGGCGTTATTGATGTGGATTTGTGGATGGGTTAACCCGCCTTATTCTTTTTTCTCATTACCTTGCTCCACATAAGGTAATTTTATGAATATTTTGGTGCCCTTCATTTGATGTGATTTAATCGTCATGTGGCCTTGAACCAGATTGACTCTTTCCTGCATGCTTCGAAGGCCCATCCGTTTTTCATTATTTAATGCCAGTTCCCGTGTCTTCACATCAAAGCCTTTGCCGTTGTCTTCAATGCGAAGGATGATATTCGGGGAAGCTCCCACCAGCTTGATGGTCACCTTGCCGGCATCGGCATGCTTACGGATATTGTTCAAACCTTCCTGGATCAATCGGTATAGATGGATTTTAGTATCATCGGCCAAATTTAATGCTTCCAGCCCGGCCGATTGAAAGTCAATTTCCAATCCGGTTTTTTCAGAAAACTCGTCGCAATATATTCCAAGCTCGGTAACAAGGCCCATTGCATCCAGACCGGGAGGCCGTAAATCACAGGACAGGTCTCGAACAGCGATAATGGTTTGTTCGGTCAGGTTGGAAAATTCTTTCATTTTTTCAATCAATTCGGGGGATATGTCTGAGTGCTCCGTAAAAAATGTATCCAGACTAATTTTCAGCCAGGAAAGGTTTTGGGCGATTCGGTCATGCAGTTCATAGGAGATCATCTGGCGCTCTCGTTCCTGGGCCTGCATCAGCATTTGAGAAAGATTACGAATACGATCTTCGGCCTGCTTACGTTCGTGGATATCGTGCATTGACCCGATAATTTTTTCAAAATTATCACGTTTATCGATTACCAGTTTCGCGGTTATCGAGCAATAGCTTTGAGAGCCGTCTTTATCTTGTAAAAGAATTTCATAGTCCGTGACTTTCCCCTTTTTTAGAAGCTCTTTGATCAATTCCTCTCTTTTCCCCGAGTCAACATATATGTCGTATAATGAACTCCCTATAATCTCTTCCTGTTTGTAGTGAGAAAGCGCCTCAATTGAGGGACTGATTTCTAATATTATCCCATCAAGGGTTACTTCATAATAAACATCCTGGATGTTTTCAAAAATGTTACGATATTTTTCTTCATTTTTTTTCAGTGTCTCCTCGGCAAGCTTATGTTCGCTTACATCCCGCCATACCCAGAGAACGGCTTGAGAATCACCGCCGTTACCAACCATTGTTCCATTGATTTCAAAGCAGCGTTTCCTTATGCTGTACTCAAATCTCTTGACAGCCTCTTTCCGGTGGATTCTATCGAACAAAAAGGTCCAGGTTTTTGGCGCGTCCGGGTCAACCCTTTCCAACCATACAAAAAGGTTTGTTTCCAGCATCTCTTTAACGGTTTTTTCGAATATGGAGGCAAAGTTTTGGTTAACCAGGATAATAGAATTTGAAAAATCAGTGATTAAAATCCCATCTTCCGTGGCGTCAAGAACGTTTTCAAAAAAACGTATCGTCTGTTGGGTTGCTTCATGGTATTTTCGTTTAGTGCCGGGGAGTCCCGGGATGGTTTTCAGATGGACAAGGCAATTGCAGTCCTTTTTTTCCTCGAATGCGGTCGTAACTGATGCCTCCCATATCACACAGTTTATCCTTTGTAGCCGGACGCCACTCATTGAAAATATCTTCTTCACATTGATAGGGAATAAGATCCCCATATCCCATTCGCTGGGCTATGGCCTGCATGATTTTCCAGTCCGGCCGGGCTTCGCCGGGAGGATCGATTACTTTGGGAATATATTCCACCCGACGTTCGGAGGTGATGACTGTCCCCTCTTTTTCATACCATTGGGCGGCCGGCATAAGGATGTGGGCGAAATAATTTGTTTCGGTTGGATGAAAAATATCCTGAACTACCAGCAGTTCCAGTTTACCCAGGGCCTCTTCGGCCCATGCAGTGTGAGGGAGGGAAGCCGCGGTTATGATATCCCCGGCAGGACAGTCAACGATTGGCGCTACCTTGTCGGGAGTGTATTCTTCAAGGTGTTGTTTCAGCTTAAAAAGTCCCGAAGCAAAAGCCTCAACCTCTTTTTCCCGGGCATAACCCTCTTGTAAGAGAACACGGGCCATAGCGTTATTTAGGGCCACATCCGTACCCGGCCTGATGGGCAGATGCAAATCCGCAGCCTTAGCCGTTGGAGTGCGGCGTGGATCTACTGCTATAATCTTAGCGCCGCGTTCTCTCTTTGCCTTCATAACCCGGCCAAACAAAACCGGACAGGATACAGCCATATTATTCCCACAGATCAGAAAACAATCAGTAAGATCAACATCTTCGTAGCAAGTGGGTGGCGCAGCCGCGCCAAATACGGATATAAAACCGGCTGCGGTGCCGGCCATACACAGCCGCGTGCTGCAATCAAGGCATGCAGCTTTCATCTTTTCCCTTTCATTGTTGTCTATTCCGAGTTTACCTCCGATCTTACATCGTGTATTTGTGCGAGCCCCCGGCATCACATTAATAACATACATCAGAAATTTACAAATTCAAATTCAAAAAATTAAATATATGTTGACTTCAGAGCAGCAGATATGGATAGGTTGAATTTAAATTTTTTCACTGACATAAATCTTGATAATAATTTTCGGCAGGAGAATAAAAGTGACCCACAAAACCACCTTGTTAATTGTTGATGATCATGCACTGTTCAGGGACGGTCTCAGGGCAATTATCGAACGTAATCCCATGTATACAGTGTCCGGTGAGGCAGGAAATGGAAAAGATGCCCTCAAAGCGGCAAAAACACTCAAACCCGACCTGGCACTGGTGGATATATCCCTTCCGGATCAAAACGGACTGGAACTGATCGGCGAAATCAAAAAAGTATCGCCCCGGACAAAGGTTATAATTGTCAGTATGCATTCCAAAATAGACTATATCGCCAAGGCCTTTCAGGCCGGGGCGGCAGGATATGTGGTCAAGGATTCCGCCGCCGACAAACTTCAACAGGGAATCGATTGCGTCTTAAAAGGCGACTATTTCATGGACTCTTCCGTCTCTCAGCAGGTGGTTAAAAAACTTATGGGGTTACAGACAAAAAACATAAAAATCACGAATGCCTCCTACGATACCCTGACACCACGGGAACAGGAGATCATGGTCCTGGTGGCCGAGGGACTTTCCAGCAGTGAAATCAGTGAAAAACTTTTTATCAGCGCCAAAACCGTTGAGAACCACCGCTCCAGTATCATGAGAAAGCTTGATTTACACAGCGTTATAGAAATTGCACGCTATGCCGCAAAACTGGGCATTATCGATATCAATCAATGGAAATAGGACACCCCTTTTTTTTTACCTCCTTTCCTTTCCGCTGTTTCCCCATCCGTCCGGGACAAACTCCCGAATATGCTTTTTACCCCATAAAAAATGAGGCCCGCGCCCTATGGACACTGCAAACAAAACAGTATAATTGATTTAATCAGATGGTAATTCGGTATCAATTATCGATTTTGCGACTTTGAAATATTCACATGGCCAACGAAAAAAGGAGCCGGCCTTGAAAGAAGGATTTCCAGATTTAACACACTTGATTCGAAGCGTTCAGCGCATCGAGGGAAATCCTGCCTGTTTTGGTACGGCAAAAGGGTATTGCGATAGAAAAAACTGTGCCTGGCGCGATTACTGTCTGGGGAAAATAGAGGGATTGGCTGCAGCACCGGAGAACCATTCGAAAAACGATGCAAAGCGTGAACACTTGCAATCATTACGAAAATAACTACTGCCGGATGGCATTTTTTACAAACCCATCTGCCAGGGAAGGAGCGAAATCATTATGAAAGCCTTGCTGGAAAAAAGAATTCACGAACGCCGGGATTATGGCGCCCCCATTATAGTTTCAATTTTTAATAAAAAAAAATTCTTTGACGCGCAGACACTTAACAACTGCACAGACGGAATCTGTTTTAAATCAAGCACCTTTCTCCGGCCCGGCACCACCGTCTACCTGAGAGTAAAAAAATTTCTTCCCGATACTTCCGGCACCTGCGCTTTCGAAGGACTGCGCGCGGCATCCCTTGGGGAAATAAAATGGTGCAGGGAACTGGCGGATACCGATGCCGGCACTTACGAGGTTGGTGTAAAATATCCAGGTCCGGCCTATTAAAACAAAAGGAACCATTTAAAACAAAGGAAACCATGATGAGCATCAAAAAACGATTTCTTAAACGCAAACCGATCTGCAAAGTAACTTTCAGGATTCCGGAAGAAACAGGAAATTCCTACGAAACTGCTCACCTGGTCGGTGACTTTAACAACTGGAGCTTTGCTTCAACTCCAATGAAAAAACTGAAAACCGGTGCATTTACAACCACGATAGACCTGCAAAAGGGAGAAAAATATCAGTTTCGTTATCTGCTGGATGAAAAAAACTGGGAGAATGATATTGATGCCGACGAATTCAACCCCACACCATATGGCGACAGTGAAAATTCGGCAATTATCCTTTAAGCTATTTGGGGATGAAAATTCATAGTCACCGGGCGGAAAACAGCATCCGGCTGAACCTGGCAGGTGATTTTGACGGGAATTCCGCCTGTGAGCTGCTCCACGTCATCGAACAGTTGAACCGTAAAAAAATACCGATTTACATCGACACCGACGGGTTACACAGGATCTATGATTTCGGATGCGAAGTGTTTAAAAAAAAAATTTGCCTGGCGAATGACCCGCTAGACGCACCGGTATTCACCGGACGGTATCAGGCCAGAATTGCATTTCAAAATTGAAAAAAATACCATCTCCGATTTACAATTATTAGCCCATAAAAATATTCCGCATTATACACTGGCACCGGAAATAATAAAAAAACTGAGATTCTCTCTTTGAAAATTCGATATTCAATCTAAAAAGGAAACTCTGATCATGAAAAAATTAATTCTCCACATTGTTGAAGCCCTGGTTGACCATCCGGAACAAATTGCAATTAATGAAGTTCAAGGGGGGCAGACGTCGGTATTGGAAGTGGCCGTCGCAAAAGAGGATCTGGGCAAGGTTATCGGCAAAAAGGGCCGAACAGTCAACGCCATTCGGACCATAATGAAGGCGTCGGCCGCCAAGTTCGAAAAGCGCATGTTACTTGAACTTGTGGAATAAAACCATCACTGCCGGAAGGCATAATAGTATCCCATCACCTTTTTCACATAATCTTCCGTTTCCCTGAAAGGCGGAATGCTCTGGTAGCGGTCGACAATGCCGGGTCCGGCATTATACGCCGCCAGGGCCAGGGGCAGCTGACCGTTAAACCGCTTAAAAAGTGTCTTAAAAAACGATGACCCTGCCATTATATTTTCCCGGGGATCAAAGGGATCTTTGACCTTCAGATCTTCTACATTTTCAGGCATGATCTGCATGAGCCCCATGGCCCCTGCCCTGGAAATCGCCCGGGGGTTAAAATCCGACTCGGCCTTAATAATAGCTTTCAGCAGATAAAACGGGATATCGCTGGTTCGCGATGCCTGCCGGATCAGATGATCGTAACGATTGTTTGAAGAGTCAGCGGCACTCTTTGAGGGTTTTTCTTTTAAATAAATCCGATATTCAACTGTTGAGGAGGTAGGCACATTTGTAAAATGGATAACCCCTGCACCGTCAATATAGGAATATATATCGGCAATGGCCGGGAAAGGCCCTGTCTGCCAGATCAAAATTAAATATCCGCACAGTATTATTCGTATGCGGCCTTTTAGGCCGGTCTGTATGTATTGTAATATTTTCAACATTTCCCGCAAATCATGAATAGTGGATTACCGCTGGATCGCCTCTAATTTCGGCCCTAATTATGTTTGAACGGAACTATATACTACGCTGTACAAAATGTAAACCACCGAATTATGAGAACAACAGTGCTTTTTTCAGGCGGATGCTTAACATTTATTCAACTCACGGAAAACAGACCAAACTGAGTCATTGATTTTGAGCTGCGGGAAAAGCAACAGGAGGAGGAAAAAATGGAGCGGGAAACGGGATTTGAACCCGCGACTTCGACCTTGGCAAGGTCGCACTCTACCACTGAGTTATTCCCGCTCGATAAGGAGTGCTAAATAGCGTTTCGGCAAAAACTTGTCAAGCATGGAAATAAAAATTTTTTTGCGCATGCGTTTTTAAATACCCCGGTCAAACACACGGGCTTGTCTGGGAAAAGCATGGCGAAAAGCGCCTTCCCGCGCCCAAAATCCTTGAATTTCAGCCAATTTATAACAAAATTCCGCCTTGACAAAAAAGCTGCTATACGGTATCTAATCCACGGTTGCTTTTATGCTGATAAAAATTACCTTTAAATTTTTGATTTCACTACATATTGAAATTCAATCGGCCATAGGCACAATCTTAAATTTCCCTTGCTTCGATCTCAAAAGGGATTTCTTATTTTTTATAATTTTCTAATAATTTGTAAATCCTGTGTGTGCTTGAACATAAAGGGCCTTTAGAAATAAAGAATGGCACAGGTGGGGGCGCTGTTGTCAAAAGTGCCCGAATGTGACAACTCCCAGAGACACTTACCTTATTAAAACAGGCCCGGTAAGGTTTCAGTTCTTAATATAAAAACAGGTATTAAATTTTTATGGCACAATTAGAATTGAAGAACATCAGTGTGAGGTTTGGTGGACTCCATGCCTTGTCGAAGTTGAGTTTTACAATCGGCAATGGCCGGGTTGTGGGATTGATCGGGCCCAACGGTGCGGGGAAAACCACTGTCTTTAATGTTCTCACCGGGGTATATCAGGCATCTGAAGGGAATGTGGTTTTTGACGGAGAAAATATCCTCGGCAACAGGCCCTATATAATTTTTAAAAAAGGAATCGCCAGAACTTTCCAGAACATTCGCCTTTTTTCTAAAATGACCGCCGTTGAAAATGCCATGGTAGCCAGACACTGCCGGGCATCCAAGGGAATTGTGGGATCTCTTTTGAGGACCCGGTCCCAGAAACGGGAAGAATCTCAAATAAAAAAAAAGGCCATGGAAGCCCTGACCTTTATGGGGGTTGAAAAGTATGCCGATGATGTAGCATCCAGCCTGCCTTACGGTCTGCAGCGGAGACTTGAAATTGCCCGGGCTATTGCCTCGGAACCTAAAGTACTGCTGCTGGATGAACCCGCAGCAGGCATGAATCCTGCTGAATCCGCGGAATTGATGAAGGATATTGCACGCATAAAAGACCTGGGCATTGACGTGCTCCTTGTGGAGCATGACATGAAAGTGGTCATGGGTGTGTGTGATCATATTGTATGTGTTGACCATGGTATCAAGATTGCCGAAGGTGATTCTCGGGAAATTCAGAATAACCCGAAGGTGATCGAGGCCTATCTTGGTCAACCTGCCAACCAATAATTTTATTTCATTAGGAGGGAAGGATGAGAAAAAGAGTTTTATTACTTATGGCCATGGGACTGATTCTGGTACCATTTCTGTTTGGCTCCGTTTCCGCAAAAACCTTAAAAATCGGTTCTATGAGCCCCTTGACAGGCCCCTATGCATCTGACGGAACAGATATTAAAAATGGTGCCCTGACGGCCATTGAAGTGTTTGAAGAAGCCGGTGGAATTCCCGGCTATGACAAAATTGAGCTTTTCCCCCAGGATACGGCATGTGATCCGAGACAGGCTGTAGCCGCCGCCAACAAGCTGATCAACCTTGAAGTTGTCGGTGTGATAGGAGCCTATTGTTCTTCATCAACCATTCCATCGTCTGAAACACTGGATGAAGAAAGCATTCCCATGATTACTCCGGCCTCCACAAATGAGAAAGTAACCGATCGCGGACTCCCCTATATGTTCAGAATGTGTGGAAGGGATGATGACCAGGCTCCCGCGGCCGCAAAATTCATGAAAGAATCCCTGGGCGCCAAAACCATTTTTATCGTGGATGATAAAACTACTTATTCACAGGGTCTTGCAGATGGTGTTGAAAAAGCCAGTAAGGCATTGGGCATCAAAATTCTGGGCCATGAGCATGTCAACCAGGGGGATAAGGATTTTTCCGCAATCCTGACCATGGGAAAACAGAAAAATGCCGATGTTTTTTATATGTCTCTCCAGGGATTCTCTCCTGCCGCCATGATGACACTCCAGGCAAAACGTCTGGGTATGAAATCCCAGATTGTTACCCAGGATGCCTGTTTTCAGCCCAAATTCATGGAAGTTGCAAAAGATGCCGCTGAAGGTGTTTATCTGACCTACGGATTTACCGATCCCACAACGCCTGAATACAAAGCCTTTGAAAAAAGATATGTACCCAAATACGGTAAAATTGCCGCCTATGCAACTTATGCCTATGACGCAACCACATCTCTTTTAAAAGCCATCAAGGCCGCAGGTTCCACCAAGCCTGACAAAATCAAAGCGGAATTGATGAAACAGGATTATCAGGGTGTTGCAAAACACATCAAGTTCAGAGCCAATGGAGACTCCGGGTCTTCCTATATTGCCTTTAAAGTTACCAACGGTCAGTTTGTTCCTTACTGGGAACCGGTCAACGGTCTGATCAAGTAGTCTTTAAAAAATAGGATGCGGCCGGAGCCCGGGCAATGGCCGCATCTTTTTATCTACACCAGGAAATAAAATGTGAAAATTAAATAAAATGGAATATTTTATTCAGCAGTTCATTAACGGTTTAACCCTTGGCGGAATGTATGCATTGATCGCACTGGGCTATACCATGGTTTACGGTGTTATCCAGCTTATCAACTTCGCCCATGGTGAATTCTTTGCCGCCGGTGGATATGTGGGTGCAATTGCCCTGGCTTATTTGGCCGGACTCGGCTATATGGAATCCAATCCGGTGATCTGCCTGACGGCTTCATTTTTACTTTCCATGGCCTATTGTGCCTATCTTGCCGTCGGGGTTGAAAAAATCGCTTATAAACCATTGCGGAAAGAATCCAGGCTGGCGGCCCTTCTGTCAGCTCTTGGAATGTCTATTTTTCTTTCCAACGGCATGATGCTCACTGAAGGGGTGTATGACAAAATCTATCCCAGTGAGCTGTTCCAGGGCGGCTTCGATTTCGGCATGGTAACGATTTCCTATCTTCAGATCATGATCGTATCTTTGACCGCCTGCCTGCTGGTGGGACTCAACCTCCTGGTGTTCAAGACCAAAATCGGTATGGCCATGCGGGCCACGGCCCAGGATAAGACCATGTCGGCCCTGGTGGCCATCGGCAGTAATAAGATCATCTCCCTGACCTTTGCCATCGGTGCCGGGCTTGCCGCTGCCGCAGGTATCATGTATGGCCTTTATTATGGCTCGGTCAAGTACGATATGGGGTTTATTCCGGGCATCAAGGCTTTTGCCGCTGCAGTTCTTGGCGGGATCGGAAATATTACCGGTGCCATGCTGGGGGGCCTGATTATCGGAATGGTTGAGATATTCGGTGCAGGCTATATATCAAGTGAATACAAGGATGTGTTTGCATTCATCATACTGATAGGGGTACTTTATTTTAAACCAACTGGAATTATGGGCGAAAATATCGATGATACAAGAGTTTAAAAAAATTTGGAAGCAATATGCAATCGGCATGTTGTGGCTTCTCGGGCTGCTCTGGCCGATGCTGGGCATTCATTCCGACGGCACCCTTACATTTAAGACAACCTTGACGGTCTGGAGTTATATACTGGCAGGCTCTTTTGTTTGTCTTTTAATCTATATAATGAAGGCCGGTGGTATTTTAAAATCTATTACAGACCCGGTTACCCGGGTTGCCGGCAATATCAAAACAGCTGCCACCCTCCTTCCCACATGGATCTGGATTATTGCAGTCCTGGTATTTGCATTGCTTTATCCTCAGTTTGCAGGCCGCTACGGCACAGACGTGGCCGTCAGTGTGCTGCTCTATATCTGCCTGGGCCTGGGCCTCAACGTAGTTGTGGGCCTGGCCGGTATGCTGGATCTTGGATATATTGCGTTTTACGGCGTGGGTGCCTATACTTATGCTTTGTTTAATACTGTTTACGGACTGGCCTTCTGGGTATGCCTGCCCCTGTCGGCAGCGAGTGCCTGTCTTGCCGGCTGTATCGTGGGGTATCCCACCCTTCGCATGAGAGGAGATTACCTGGCTATTGTGACTCTGGGATTCGGAGAAATTATCCGAATTATTCTGAACAACTGGATGTCGGTGACCAACGGTCCCAATGGAATCCTCGGCATTAAACCCATCAGTATTTTTCTCCCGGTATTTGAAAACGGATTCACCTTTGAGCATTTCTGGGTAAAAAAACTTCAGCTTTTTTACTATTTCGCCCTGGCCCTGGCCATCGTGGCGGCCATCGGGGTTCAGAGATTAAATTTTTCAAGGGTGGGCCGTGCATGGGAATCCATCCGGGAAGATGAGACCGCCGCCGAACTGATGGGCGTGAATACTTTCATATATAAGCTTCTGGCCTATGCCATGGGCGCCGTGTTTGCAGGACTTGCCGGTGCATTTTTCGCCGCAAGGATGAGATTTGTCAGTCCTGAAAGTTTTACTTTCCTTGAATCAGCCATGGTATTGTGTATGGTTGTTCTGGGCGGGATGGGCTCCATTCCCGGGATTATCCTGGGAGTTATCGCATTAATTGCACTTCCCGAGGTTTTTCGCGAGTTTGAAGCCTATCGAATGCTGATCTTCGGCGCCACCATGATTATCATGATGCTTTTCAGGCCTGCAGGCCTGATACCGGCCAAGCGCGTGGGAAGCAGATCCGAAGAAATGGAGGGATAAAAAACTGATGACTACGCAGCCGATTCTTGAATTAAAGGAGGTCCATTCCGGATATGGGTCCATTAAAGCTCTGAAAGGAATTTCCCTCAAAGTGATGCCCGGGGAAATTGTGGCCATTATCGGTGCAAACGGTGCCGGAAAATCCACTACTCTCATGACTATCTGCGGAATCGTAAAGGCGGAAAAAGGCGAAGTCCATTACCAGGACCGGATGATCAATAAAATATCCGCAGAAAAGCTGCCCACCATGGGGCTGTGCCAGGTACCCGAGGGACGGCGAATTTTTCCCAGGCTTTCCGTGGAAGAAAATCTGATACTTGGCGCTTTCTTCCGGAACGACAAGGACCGGATAAATAAAGACATACAGCAGGCATACGACCTGTTTCCCATCCTTGGGGAACGAAGCAAACAGGCAGGGGGAACCCTTTCCGGCGGTGAGCAGCAGATGCTTGCCATTGCCAGAGCATTAATGACAAAACCAAAACTCCTTCTTTTGGATGAGCCTTCTCTGGGCCTTGCCCCGATTATAGTTCAACAAATTTTTGATATTATATCCAAAATCAACAGGAAAGACAATGTAACCATCCTTCTTGTGGAGCAGAATGCCAACCTTGCCCTGCAGGCCGCCGACAGAGGATATGTTATTGAAACAGGTGAGATCACCATGGAAGATAAAGCTGATGAGCTGATAAAAAATCCAAGAATCAGAGAGGCTTATCTAGGAGAATAATTTTTTAAACAAAAACTTATTGCTTATTCATTTCAGCCGGATCTGTAAATTCTTTGACAGATCCGGCTTTTTTATTGATAATGCATATATGCCTAAATATTACATACAGGAGGTTGTAATTTAAAAAATATGAATAACGATATAAAACATGGATTGTGGATGGATACAGCCCCGGCTCCCCCTGACCTCCCCTCTTTTAAAGGAGAGAGAGAAACCGACGTAGCCATTATCGGCGGCGGGTATACAGGGCTGTCCGCGGCCCTCCATCTTGCAGAACAGGGGACCGATACGGTTCTTCTTGAGGCTGAATATATAGGATTTGGAGGGGCGGGCAGAAATGTCGGCCTTGTAAATGCGGGTCTCTGGCTTATGCCTGATGATGTCGTAAAAATTATAGGGCCGAAGTATGGAGAGCGATTAATAGAAGAACTGGGAAATTCCCCAGACCTTGTCTTTGATTTGATTGAAAAACATGGCATTAAATGTGAGGCAACCAGAAAAGGGACATTGCACTGTGCTCATTCTCCAGGGGGATTTAAAGCCCTGAAACAAAGAGAAAGCCAGTGGAAAAAACGCAAAGCTCCAGTCAGACTGTTGAGTAAAGAAGATGCGGAACCAAAAATTGGATCAAGCGCCTTCCATGGCGCTCTACTGGATTTAAGAGCAGGGACTGTTCAACCGCTTGCCTATGCCCATGGTTTAGCTCATGCTGCCAAAAAGGCCGGTGCTGATCTTTTTGTTAAATCCCCTGTTATCAAGGTTGAGCAAAAAAATAAAAAATGGGAAATAACAACTTTGGATGGGAAGGTCACGGCAAAAGCCGTTATTCAGGCATGCCAGGGATATGCCGGCCATGGATTTAAAGAAAATATGAAAACATTAATACCATTTAATTTTTTTCAATTTGCAACACCACCTCTGCCTGAAAAAATCAGAAAAACCATTCTTCCTGAAGGACAGGGTGCATGGGATACAAACATGATACTTTCTTCATACCGGCTTGATGCCGCCGGACGCCTTCTTGTGGGAAGCGTGGGAAGTGTTGACAGGTTCGGTCATGGGCTTCATAAAAAATGGGCCAAAAGAACCATCAATAAGGTGTTTCCCCAGATTAATGATATCAGGATGGAATATGGATGGTTTGGCACCATCGCAATGACCGTGAATCATGTTCCAAGGTTTCATGTTTTTGGCGAGAATAATATTTCCGTTACAAGTTACAATGGCCGCGGAATAGGTCCAGGAACATTATTCGGCAAATTGATGGCCCAATATTTGCTCAATGATTCTCATGATAATATACCCCTGCCCGCATCAAAACAAAAAAATGTTATCACCCGTAGATTAAGAGGATTTGTTTATGAAGCAGGGGCAAGAGCATATCATTTGATTCAAAAGAGAATATAACCTCCTGAAGCAGGGCTTTGCGTGAGCAAAATATTGCTGACAACGGCAGCAATATCCCCCATCTTTTCCTTTCAGACTTCGGCTTCAGGCAGTGTATCCTTTTTCAGAATTGCGAGGCAGACTAATTGAAATGGTACAGCCCGGCCCGGCATTGTTGGATGCGGAAACCGTACCGCCCATGGCTGCAACAAATTTTTGCACCAGGGCCAGCCCGATCCCGGTGCCGCCTGTACTGCGGGTAAGTGCCCCCTCCACGCGGTAAAAATCGTCAAACACTTTTTTCAGGGCGTGCCTGGGAATCCCCGGCCCGTTGTCACTGACACGAATCACGATGTTTCCGGATTCCTCCCGGACGGTTATGGAAATTTCCCGACGATCTGAATTTTTTCCAAATTTCAAGCTGTTTTCAATCAGGTTGATCAATACCTGAATCATCACTTCGGCGTCATATGCAAAGGGCTCCATATCCGCCAATTCGGTCTTCAGCACAAATCCTTCCTGGCGGATATTTTCCTGCATGACGGCTTCGACCTTTTCAATCACATCCTTAAATCTGCCGGTAGAAAATGTAAGGTGCCGCTGCTTTTTCTCCAGTCGCGAAATTTCCATTACATTGTTTATCAAACGGGAGAGACGGGTGGTTTCCGAACCGAGAATTCGGAAATACTCCTGTTCTCTTTCAGGGCTGCGGGCAATACCCTGCTCCAGCATTTCGATATACATGCGGATGTTGGTCAGCGGTGTCTTGAGTTCATGGGTTACCGAAGATACAAAGTCGGAGCGCCGCTTCGAGAGTTCCACCTCGGCCCGGGCACTGCGGTAGATGGCCAAAAGCCCTGTGAGCAGCACCGCGCCAAAAAGAATCATCATCGTATTCAAGGTACTGCGACCGGCGGTCCGGGGAATTTCCTGACAGGTCAACACCGCCTGCAGGAATCCAAAGGGCGCGGGGAACCGCCTTTCCAGAGAGAACTTCGGATGGGCTGCTGAAACCCCGCTGAAAAAGGAGGGGCCGGCCCCTTCCCGGTCCATAACGGCAAGGTGCAGTCCTGCATACTTCGCCATGGGCTGGTCTTTGAAATGCGTTGCTGCAAGATGACGGAGAAAAGCCCGCACCTGGAGAATAAATCCCTGCCGAAAGATCTGTTGATTGATCACAATGCGCCGAAAAATAAAAATCTGCTCATCATTTAAGATAACCGCCTGCAAGGGAGCGATTTCCACCTGGTAGCGATGGGGAAGCATATCAGCAGACGATGGCGACCGGCTTTCAGCATCCATTATCTGCATTTCAATCTTCTGCCCTTTCCTCTCGAAAATGCGGCCCGTTGACCTCCGGGCGGGAAAAAGTGCTTTTTTATCCGTGGCATCATCTTTCCCGGCGGCCTTGAGAAGGTTATCTTCTTTTAATGCTTCCGATTGTTCCCGTGCAACGTCCACCTCTGGTGCCGCAG
>NBLJ01000103.1 GCA_002084545.1 Desulfobacteraceae bacterium 4572_123
GCCCTGGATGTGCGTGATCTTACTTCGGTTGCCGATGCATTTATCATTTGCAGCGGACGTTCAAACCGCCAGGTCTCGGCTCTATCGGAATTTATTAAAAAAGATTTAAAAAATCAGGGTAAAAAAACCCTGGCTGTTGAAGGACAAAAAGACGGCCACTGGGTGCTGATGGATTACGGGGATGTGATTATTCATATTTTTTATGAACCCCTGCGCGATTTTTACGATCTGGAAGGACTCTGGGCCGATGCCCGAAGAATTCAAATTGCCAACCGGACTCAGCCGGAGGAGGAAGCTCCGGACAAGGAGATTTACATTGAATAGACCCAGACCCTGTGTCTTGATGATTCTGGATGGATGGGGCATAAATCCCGAAGAAAAAAACAATGCGGTGGCCCGGGCCCGGACACCGGAGCTCGACAAACTGAAAAAACAGTACCCGCATACCCGGCTTTTATGCTCCGGTGAAGCAGTAGGCCTGCCCCCCGGCATTATGGGCAATTCGGAAGTCGGGCATCTGAATATCGGTGCCGGCAGAGTTGTTTACCAGGATCTGCTGCGGATCAATCGTGCTATTGAAGATGGTACCTTTTTTGAAAATACCGCGTTGACGGCCGTCATGGACAAGGTGACAGCTCAAAATGCAGCCCTGCACCTGATGGGACTGGTGTCCGATGGCGGAGTTCACAGCCAGTTGACCCATTTGACGGCCCTGCTCGATATGGCCTGTGACCGTGGAATTGACCGGGTTTATGTGCATGCCGTCCTGGACGGCCGGGATACACCGCCTGAAAGCGGTGCCGGTTATATTCAGACCCTGGAAGACCATATACGCAGCATAAAATGCGGCACCATCGCCACTATCTGCGGCAGGTTTCATGCCATGGACCGGGATACTCGATGGGACCGGGTTGAACAGGCATATCGTCTTTATACGGAAGGCCGGGGAATATATGAAAAAGATCCCGTGGCAGCCGTTGAGCATGCTTATAAACGCGGTGAGACCGACGAATTCGTCAAGCCGATTGTGATCACTAACGACAATCAGAGCCCCGTGGCATTGATCAAAGATAATGACGGGCTGATTTTCTTTAATTTCCGCTCCGACCGGGCGCGCGAGATCACCCGGGCCTTTACTGATGATAAATTTGAAGGGTTCCGGCGGAAAAAACATCCGCGTTTAAGTGATTTTGTCTGCATGACCCGGTATGATGAGACTTTCAACCTTCCCGTGGCTTTTGGACCGGTGCATCTTGATAACATCCTGGGCGAGGTGCTGAGCCGGGCCGGGTTACATCAGTTGCGAATCGCCGAGACCGAAAAATATGCTCATGTCACCTATTTTTTTAACGGTGGTGAAGAGCATTCCTTTCCCAATGAAGACCGGTGTCTGATTCCCTCTCCGCGTTCGGTGAGCACCTATGACGAGAAGCCCGAGATGAGCGCTTATGAAGTGGCCGATGAACTCATTAAAAGGTTGGGTTCGGACAAGTATGATTTTATTGCTGTCAATTTTGCAAATATGGATATGGTCGGGCATACCGGGATACTCGAAGCCGCAATCAGGGCTTGTGAAGCGGTTGATGCCTGCGTGGCAAAAGTGGTGGCACGGATAAGGGACAAGGGAGGCGCGGCAATAATTATCGCGGATCACGGTAATTCGGAACAGATGGCCGATAAAAACGGCAACCCGCATACTGCCCATACGCTGAACCCGGTGCCCCTTATACTGGTTGACGATTCACGCAAAACCGCCCGGTTGCATCCGGGAAGCCTGTGTGATGTGGCCCCCACTATCCTGACGGTTATGGGTTTGGATCAGCCGGTCGAGATGACGGGCAAATCGCTGGTGGAGACGGATTAGATCCGTATCATCCGGCAAAGGAAGTACCTATGGAACAGTCCAAATGTGCGCAATGCCGCAAGGGAAAGCAGATTCCCTTGAATATGGCATTTAAAGATAAGAGCCATCCTGTCAAAAAGGTCGGTCAATCCAGGCCCAAATCCTTTGAATGGGTGACTGATTTTATTACGGGTAAAAAAGTCCCTGATGTGGGAGCCGAGGCCAATCGTCAGGCTGTTGAACGGTATCTGGTGGAGAACAAGGGATATCTTCCCGAGAATATCCAGGTTGATGCTCCTATTAAACTAACTATCGGGGGCGAGCCTTATCGATCGACGGTTGACCTTGTGGTTTCAGTGGCCGGCAAAAGGTATATGGTGATCAAGTGCGCCCCGGGTTCCCTGGGATCCAGGGAAAGAGAGGCGGTTTCAGCGGCCCGTCTGCTGGACAGGTCCTACCAGATCCCGCTTGCAGTGGTGAGCGACGGCCGGACAGCCACGGTTCTCGATACCACTACGGGTAAAAAAATTGATGCGGGACTGGAATCCCTGCCCTCCAGGGAAGTAGCCGCAAAAAAATCCGCCGGGACGGTTTTTCAGGTTCTGGCTGAAAATCGGTGCGAGCGGGAAAAATTGATTTTCCGTTCCTATGACAGCATGAATGTCAATGTCGGACACCGGACCGGGATGAATGATGAATGTTGAAAAGAAGCAGAGCCGCGGCCGGCCCCGCCTCTTTTAAATATTATCCTAATCCGATCATCTTTAATGCCTCTGACGCTTCAAAATAGACGTTAATTTCATAGGTATAACCGGAGATACCAAAATAACCGACACACCGATCGGTGACAAATTCAATGCCTTCAGCAACCTTTGATTTGTCAAGCTCATATATTTCGAGGGCACGGATACCTTCTTCTTTCATGCCTTTAATGTACGGCCCTTTCAATGTCATAAAATCGGGCACCGGAGGTAACTCAAGAAAACGTTGGCCAACCTCGTTCGCACTTTCCTGGGGAAATGATATATCGCCAAACCTATCAATATTATATGCCATAAAACTCAAAAATTTTATTGTACATCTTCTATAAACTCAAGGAGTGTAAATTTGTATTCATAAGGCGTACTGATCGTACGTTGAATGATTCCGAAATGCAGCGCACACAAACACGCAGTGAAGCATAGCGCTAATCTGATCTATTTCAAGACCGGCAAAATTTAGGGGAAACCAGTATCTGACTTGACAATAAAGCATTTAGAAGTGAGGAATCGAGTAAATGATGAGCAGAAGTAACAGTTTATGAAAGAGTAATTTCCATATAAGCTGAATGCTGTGTATTAAATATTATGGAATGTTATGAAATGTCAAAAAAATTAAATACCCCTGATTTTTGGCTGAACCTGCAAAGACGAAATGATATATGGGCTGCCTTACATACTCCAAAAAGAAAGGCCCGCATTGAAAATGATAGGCCCATACGAAAAGCTTTTGCATAAAGCAATGTTTGGTTGGAAAAAAAGGGAGCTCTATTTAGCCCCTATACGGCCATTTTTACATGGGAACGGTAGACAAGCACGGCTCATGGCGGATTTATTTCTTGAAAAAATATTCACTACCGAAGTTTTCTCTCGGGGTGGAGAGAGTCTTGTTAATCACAATGAAACCAGTCAAGTTCGATTCCAAAGAGAAATGGAGACAGCGAGCCTTATGGTTTTCTCTTCTGGGAAAGGTACAGGGTAATTTCAGGCGAGCAGGCTGTTTATCATGTAATGTCCCGGACAGCATTAGAATGCTTTCCCCTGATTAGTCGTATAAACCATTATCATTTTCAGCCTGGAGGATTTAATGCAAAAACGCTGCGCGTCTCTGATTTTTATTGCCGTATGTCTGCTGATAGTTCGTGCGGTTCATGCCAGCCCGCCCTCTGCTGCAATAACGGGGGCCCGGCTGGGGTTGGTGTTGATAGCTCAGTTTCCCGACAGCCCCGGCGATGTCACCATCACCCCGGCTCAGATCGATGCCTTTTGCAATGATCCAAATTACACCGCCTTTGGCAATGCCACTTCCGTCTATGGGTATTTCTCAATCCAGTCCAAAGGGCGCCTGCGATACAACAATGTGGTTTCGGCCTATTTCACGGCGGCATGACCACTACAGGTATACTCAAAAATAATTCCCGGAATATCAAATACCCTCAGTCAACGTAGTTTACAGACCCTTTCCGGGTACGTTCACCAGCAGTGAATTTATTCTCAGCGGCGGCGTAACCCACGATAACCGCGCACTGGAGCGTATAATCGTCCGGGATGCCTGCCGCTTGTGCCAGGTCATGGCTGTCCTTCCCAGTCAACGTCAGGGTTGGGGAAAGGAGGAAGCATGACCCCAGACCCAGTCCGGTGGCTTTAAGGAGCATGTTCTCTGCGGCAAGGGCTGTATTGAAAGTGCTGAAAGTGTCCTCAACCGGCCCGGACAGCAGGATCAGCACCGGTGCGTCATAAAGCGGCTGATATCCCGGCAGGGCCGCTCTTTCCCGTAAAAAATCATTGCCGGAGTGAGCCATGGCATTCCGGGTCCGGTCATTGATCTGTTGTCGCAGTCCATGGTCACGGATCACGGAAATCTGGAAGGGACCGGTATTCGGTGCCCATCGACCGGCCTCAATGATTTTTGCAAGATCATCGGGGAGAACCGGTTTATCCAGGTAGGCCCTTACGCTCTTTCGTTTTGTGATTTTTTCTGAAATCGTCATCGGTGTCCTTTTGCATCCCATTTATATTCACCATAAAACGCCACGGTGTCCCCTGTATCTTCTTGTACTTGAAGATCGCCCTGTCAGGGGACATTGGACGAATGCGCACGACGGATTGACTGGATTACATTGTCGAGTTGTTGAAGAAACCGTGATCGGTCACGCTTTTTTAGCGGTGCCGGCCCGCCCGTTATCTCTCCTGCACTGCGAAGATCCGACAACAGGTCCCGGATTGCGACGGCCCCTCCAATGTTGTCGTCCGTGAACGGCTTTCCGGTGGGGCCCATTACCTGTGCGCCTTTTTTCAGACAGCGGCTCGCAAGGGGAATGTCAGCTGTGATCACGATGTCATGCGGTTGCACGCGCTCTACAATCCAATTATCCGCCGCGTCAAATCTGTCCGCGACAACTTCGAGTGTCAGCCCTGGTTTATTGGGAATACGCATCCAGGCATTGGCCACCAGTGTGACATCAAGGCGATATCGGTTTGCGACACGGTAGACTTCCTGTTTGACCGGACATGCGTCAGCATCTACAAAGATATGCAGCAAATGAAGATCCTCATTTTTGTAACCCCATTTATCCCTATGACCGCTCCAGCGTCAATTCACCGCAGGCATACATCCGGGCATCGTCACTGATTTTAAAAAGGCAGCCCCGGCCCGTGTCTTTCATTCCGGTGGAAATGATGCCTGCGTTCCGGTCAATCTCTTTTAAAAATTCTATATTGAGGGTTAGAATGCGCGCGGTTTCGCCGAAATCGGCCAGAACGGATGTTTCGAGGTAATCCAGATACGCAGCATTATTGACATGGCCGACAGGGTCATAATCGGACCGGCGGATGGTTGTTTCTACATGAGAATCCACTGGAAAAAGCCGCTGACCCTTCCAGCCATTCAGTGCCATGCCCAATGCCGATTCCGTTTCCACGCTATAGTCTGCCCCCACCGTTTCGGGCAGGCGCAGTATTTTTTTGTTTTGCATGTCAATATAGAGCCACACCGAGGAGGCTACCGCGAGCCGCTCGTTTCCGGCAAAAACTTCAAATTCCCGGAAGGCCCGCACACCTTTTTGGCCGCGGTGCCAGGTCGACACCCTGAGCGTCTCGCCATATTCGGGATATCGATGGATCCGGACGCCGAATTTGTTGAGGACCCAGGCATGCCCAGTCCTGATCAGCCGCCGGGGGCCAAAACCGGCGCTTTCCGAATGCCGCACCGCGGCATCGGTAAACAGCTTGAACAGGGAACCGATTTTTTGTCTGAAAAACGGATCAACCTCACCATAACGCACCTGCCTTTTCAATTCCACCTTCATGCAACCCACTTTCCTTTGATGTCGTGTTCATATTGTCGTGGTCCTAAAGTTTCGTGTTCCTTATAGTAAGTGTGATCAGGTCATCTATCAAGCGGGATTTGAAATTTTGGCATAATCTGTCGCTCTAATATTGAAATTTACACCACCCCCATGCGCAGGTTTGTTGGAATGTTATGTGATAGGGTTATTGCATTACAGTAATTTTACTTTTTTGCCTTTTCCATTCTTTCCTGGACGCACAATGAGGCGTTTCATTTTATAATCGATATCTTTTTTAAGTCTTACCGCCTCCATAACGCGAAGACCACTGCCGTATAAGAGTTTGATGATCAACTGGGGGGTACCTTCCATAAAATTAATTGCCCGGTGAACCCCTTCACGGTCATGACTCTCTAATGCAAAATTGTTTCGATAATCTATTTTTTAGTTTCCGAGTCGTGCACCACTTCTTCAAAAACATCTCCCAGATAATCGGCACCCAACATAAAGGATCGGATTATAGGGCGCTGTTTCAAGTTTTTATCGAGGTTGGCATCAAGTTTTCGCCTCTCATCCGAATTTATCCATGTTTCCCATTCTGATTTGTTTGTCCATACAGATATTACAACAATTCTTCGGTGATCATTAAAATCGACTAAAGTCTCTCCGCTGATATATCCTTTTTGTTGCATTGCCCCGATTCTCAGTTCGTTAATCGTTTTTATTTCTTCTAAACTGGGCTCTTTTTTGAATTTTCTTTCAAGCAAGATTTTTACAGTCATGATATCCTCCTTTTTACCAAAATTAATTCACAGATATGGATCCCAATCATCCTTAACCGCTGTTAATTGAACCTTTGCAAATTTTTTCATCCTGTTTACGCACAGATCGTACTATTAACTGAAGCTCAAGGAAAGCCAGTATCTATTTCAGTAAGGAAAAGTATTGAGACGCCATGAATCGGATTCAACGCTGGCAGGAGGATCAAATAAAATTTAGAAAATATTACAGCAAATGTGAGATTGAGTTTCTGATGAGCAAAACGATATAATTAAAATACTATGGTAAATCATGAAAAGTCAATAAAACTTCAAAAGCGATTGCAGAATTTTTCGCGGTCTGATATCGGAAACAATCAACAAAAAGCGTTGGAAATTTCGCACCGAACAAAATAACTCAGGATAAATTAAGGCCCGGGATGGCAGTGGCCGACGGTCGCTACACTCCCTCTGGCTACTCCCATCCCGCAGAAATGATCTGATTTTATGGCTATTGGCAAATTTACATCTTAATCACAAGAGGGGCAAAATTGGGTTGTCGCAGGGGGTCATTTTTCGGTTGACGTTTCGAAGGATCACTTTTTAAAAAGTGACTTTTCGAGATAGAATCTATTAACTAGTATTAAAATGTTTCAGAAATACTACAATTAGTTGAAATCATATAGTTTTTAGCGGCGCAATTGTGAGCTACGCGAACTATATTCATCATTGAAACCATATATTTTATATGATATAAAGTTTTAGCAATTATTTAGCGAGATTAATCATTATGACCGTTTGATTCAGTTAAGGCAGAGGGTATTGTTGTTTCCAAAAAGATAGTAATGAACAACAGGTGAAAAAATGAGCGAAAAACGGAATGATAAAAGTACGTTCAGCATTGGATTCAAAGAGCCCCAGACTCTTAGGGAACGAATTTATCTACATCTTAGAGAAGCCATTACAAAGAGCGTGCTACTACCGAGTGAGCGAATTATAGAAAAAAAAATAGCTGAAGAACTCAATGTAAGTATTACTCCTGTAAGGGAGGCGCTTCTCCAGTTAAATGCGGAAGGGTTTGTGGAAATCAAGACACATAAAAATGTTGTTGTCAAACAAATCTCTTTATCAGATATCGCAGAGTTGTACGAAGTTCAGGGTGTGTTAGAAGGATTTGCAGCGAGACGGGCTTCTCCTAATCTGGATAATCAGGATTTAATAAAAATTAAAAAGCTGACAGAAAAAATGGAGAAATATTATGAATCAAATAATGTTGAGAAGTTTTATGCGAGTAACAAAGAAATTCATGATATATTCTTGAAAAAGAGCAACAATCAATCGATTTATGATCTTGTTTCTAATCTAAACTTAAGAAAGAAATTGTTCAGATACAGGGTGACCTTTTTAGCAAAAAAAGAAGTTATGAAAAATGCCCTTGATGATCATAAAAAGATTTTAAATGCTTTTTTAGCACGTGACGCAGATACAATTGAGAGATTAGTACGGGAACATTGGATAAGCGATTCACGGATCAGAGAATTTGAAAACGGATACAAAAAAGTTTAGTATTTCAAACCCATATTTGTCAAAAGCCACCTTAGCGGCCACCATCTTCGATCTGCCATTTTCAGCCTACCCCTTCTGCAGCCGTTTGTGTACTTCCAGCAAGCGATAATAGATTTTCATAGCTATCCGAAGTGCGCAACACATCTCACCCAATGCACACATTCAACAAAAGCAATCTCTGTCCTCACATAAACAGATCAATGATTTATTCATTAGAAATATCAACATAGGTATCAGGTTAGTGGCGCTCAGAATACTGGTTTCCCTCCGGTGTTGGTTTACGGTTTACCCTGCTGCATGTGCCAACCAAAATTAGGCCATAATTGAAAAATAAATATTGACCAGCTTTGATGAACCCGTAAAAGGCCGAAATATAGCCACAATATAAAGGCTCCAATGCTTTGAACTATACCACATATAGTATATTTCTAATATTCCGAGGGAGTTTTTACGAAAATTTCACTTTTCAAGAAAAATGACAAGTTTCTATTGACAGGATATATTATATATCATATATCCTGCAATAAATACTAAGCAGCATATGTTACATCAATTATATGGATCCGCTTGTGAATACGAATAATTACAATTAGCGCATTCTAATAATGGTATTTAGAGGGTCATGCGGTGAAAATGGAAGCAGCTTTGTTGATAGATATAGGCAGCACTTTTACAAAGGCGTGCGCTATAGATCTTTTAGAGGAAAAAATTCTTGCAACTGTCAGTACGCCGTCAACAACAAATACAAACGTGTCCGAAGGAATCGACAATGCTATCCAATTAATAAATACAATTCTTCAAAAAAAATTAGATTATACGATACGCCTTGCCAGCAGCAGTGCAGCCGGTGGACTTCGAATCGTGGTAGTGGGTTTAGTGCCTGAACTTACAGTTAAAGCCGGCAAACTATCTGCATATAACGCCGGAGCAAAAATTGTAGGAACCTACGCCTACAAATTAAACAAATATGAAATAATTGAAATTGAAGACCTTAATCCCGACATTTTGTTATTTGTAGGTGGCACTGATGGGGGCAACGAAGAGACCCTGTTGTGGAATGCAGATATGATTGCAAAATTAGAAATTAATGCTCCAATAATCTTTGGCGGTAACAAGGTCGTAGCCGTAGAAGTAAAAACAATTTTAGAAAAGAGTGGTAAAAAAGTATTTATCGCAAAGAATGTTCTATCAAAAATAGGTAAAATAAGTGCATCTGCTGTCAAAGAAACGATAAGAAAAATATTTATTGAAAGAATCATTATATCAAAAGGAATCGATAAGGCCAGGCGTTATGTAGATAAAGATATTGTACCAACCCCACTAGCTGTTTTTAATGCCATAAAATTGTTATCTTCCGGTACAAGCAACGTTAAAGGGATCGGAGAACTCATTGCTATTGATGTCGGAGGCGCTACCACAGATATATACTCATCGGCATCGGGTAATCCGGTATTGGAAGGAACTACCCTCAAGGGGTTACCTCTTCCCTACGACATGAGAACAGTTGAAGGTGATTTGGGTCTTCGAATTAATGCATCAACAACGTTAAAAGAAGCTGATATAAATAAGGTCGTAAAAGATAGTAAAATAGAAAATATTGATCTCACTCCAATTGCTGAAATTTTCTCAAATTGCATCACAATCAAACCAAAAACAGATATTGAAAAGATAGCGGATCTCGAAATCGCAAGTTATGCAATTCAACTAGCATTGAATAGACATGTAGGTTATCTTGAAAAACAATATACGCCTGCAGGGGAGATTAACATACAATACGGAAAAGATC
>NBLJ01000104.1 GCA_002084545.1 Desulfobacteraceae bacterium 4572_123
TACCCATCCAACCTTAGAACAGTGCGCGTTATGTGCTCGGGCCGGGTCGATCCGGTTTTTATTCTCAAGGCATTAAAACAGGGATGCGACGGCATCCTTGTGTCGGGGTGACACATCGGTGACTGCCATTACCTGGATGGTAATGTACAGGCTGAGAAAAAAATCGCCCTGACGCGGAAGCTGCTTGATCTTTGCGGAATCGGAAAAGGTCGCCTGCATCTCTACTGGGTATCATCAGCCGAGGCCCAGCGATTTGCAAAAATTGCCGGCCAGGTCGTCGAATCCGTCAAAGCCCTGGGTAAGTTTGATCCATCCGATTTTGATCTGGAACTGGAAGCAGCCATGAACACCCTTGATGGAGAAACAGTGCGGTGGATCTCAGGCAAACAGGGATCTGGAACTGGAAGCAGCCATGAACACCCTTGATGGAGAAACAGTGCGGTGGATCTCAGGCAAACAGGTGAAGCTGACCAGAAATGGGGATGTATATGGCCGGAAATGGGAATCGGAACGGATAGAACCCATCATAGATGCGGTTCTGGAACAGGAGTATTACAAGAATCTGATCCGCCGGGCCATAAAACAGGGGCATACTTCCGTGCGCGATATCAGTAAACGGATTGGAGTTGATCTTCGAAAAGTATCCAATGAAAAGCGGTTCCGTAATGGTACTCGGTGCAGGAATCGCCGGTATGCAGGCAGCGCTGGATCTGGCCAATTCGGATTACTATGTGCACCTGGTGGAGAAATCTCCCACCATCGGCGGCATGATGGCGCGCCTGGACAAAACGTTTCCCACAAACGACTGTGCCATGTGAGTGATTTCACCTAAACTGGTCGAGGTCGGCCGGCATCTGAACATAAACCTGATTACCAACAGTGAAATCAAGACTGTGGCGGGGGAGCCCGGAAATTTTACGGTCACCCTTGCCAACCATCCGCGCTACATCGACCCGGTCAAATGCACGGGATGCGGAGAATGTGCCGGGCACTGCCCGGTATCCGCGGTCAACGCCTACAACAAGGGTCTGGATCAGCGCCGGGCCGCCTATATCGAGTATGCCCAGGCAGTGCCGCTGGCGTTTGCCATTGACATGGAAACCTGTATCGGATGCGGGCTGTGTGAAAATATGTGCCTGGCCGACGCGATAAACTACGGGGACAACGAAAAAGAGAGCGACTTGACCGTTGGCTCGATAATACTTTCCGCGGGCAGCGAGGGATTTGACCCTTCGGGCCTGGACTACCTGGGGTATGATAAATATACCAATGTTGTGACAAGCGAGGAGTTCGAACGGATTTTAAGTGCCTCCGGACCATATTTCGGACATCTGATGCGTCCCCTGGATCGCGAGGAACCCGGACGGATTGCATGGCTTCAGTGTGTCGGGTCGAGGGACAACAACCGCTGCGGCAACACCTACTGTTCTTCAGTATGCTGCATGTACGCGGTCAAGGAGGCCATGATTGCCAAGGAGCATGCCCACGGTGACCTGGACTGTGTAGTGTTCAATATGGACATGCGCACATTCGGCAAGGATTACGAGAAATATTATGACCGGGCAAGAAATGAAGAGGGTGTCAAGTTTGTTAAAGCCCGGATTCATTCGGTGACTGAAATGCCTGAAAGCGGAGATCTGGCAATACGGTTTGTCGATGAAAGCGGAGATATAAAAGAGGAAATTTTCAGCATGCTGGTTCTTTCGGTGGGGTTGAAAATTACCCAAAGCTCGGTGGATCTGGCTAAAAACCTGGGGATTGACCTGAATCGGCATAATTTTGTACAGACCGAGCCTTTTGCTCCCGTGGCCACTTCCCGTCCGGGCATATATACATGCGGAGTTTTTCAGGGCCCCAAGGATATCCCGGGCTCCATTACAGAGGCAAGCGCCGCTGCCGCTGCCGCCACCTCGAAGCTTGCTGAAGCACGGGGAAGCGATTCGATTAAAATAGAGGTTCCCGAAGAAATCGATGTGCTGGGTGAAACCCCGCGAATTGGTGTGTTTGTCTGCAACTGCGGCATCAATATCGGCGGTATCGTCGATGTAGATGCAGTGCAGGAGCATGCGGCCACGCTTCCCTTTGTGGTTTTCACCGATCAAAACCTTTTCACCTGCAGCCAGGACACCCAGGATAAAATAAAAGAAAAAATAAAAGAGCATAAACTGAATCGCGTAGTGGTGGCTTCATGCAGTCCCAAAACCCATGAACAGATGTTCATGGAAACGCTGGAGGCCTGCGGTCTGAACAAGTATCTGTTTGAGATGGCAAATATCCGCAATCAGGATTCGTGGATTCATTCAAAAATGCCGACAGCCGCCACGGGAAAAGCCAAAGACCTGGTTCAGATGGCCGTGGCCCGGGCCGCCACACTCTATCCGCTGAATGAAAAAAGAATTCCCGTCATCCCAAGGGCGGTGGTGATCGGCGGCGGAATCGCCGGCATGAACGCGGCACTGAGCCTGGCGGATCAGAATTTTGAAATCGTACTGGTGGAAAAGGAAGCCCGTCTGGGCGGTTTTGCCAATCGTCTTTTCCATACAATCGAGGGTGCGGATGTACAGGCCTATGTGGCCGATCTGGCCGCCAGGATAGAGGAACATCCCGGAATACAAGTATTGACACGCAGTCTGATCGTTGGTTTTTCCGGCTTCAAAGGCAATTTTACAACGGAAGTCCTGGTGGGACCGGGCATGTATGAACGAAAAATAGAGCACGGTGCCATTATCATAGCCACGGGCGCCGTCGAATACCAACCCGAAGAGTTTCTCTACGAAAAGGATGCACGAGTCAAAACCCAGGTTGAACTGACCGAAATACTGGAACAGCAGGGTGCAAAGGGGCTGGAGCAGGTGGTGATGATCCAGTGCGTGGGTTCAAGAAACAAGGAAAATCCCAACTGTTCGCGCATCTGCTGCCAGAGTGCGGTCAAAAACGCCCTTGCAATCAAGGAAAAAAACCCTGATGCACAAATATATATCCTGTATCGTGATATCCGGACCTACGGGCTGCTGGAAGATTACTATACCGAGGCCCGGCGCCGGGGAGTGCTGTTTTTTCGTTACGACCCTGAAGATCCTCCTTCCGTCGAATCAGCTAAAGAGGGTGTACAGGTAACTTTCTTCGATTATATTCTGGGACGTAAACTGCGTGTACGGGCCGATCTCCTGGTCCTGAGCGCCGGAATGAGGGCGGAAGACACCGAAGAACTGGCATCGATATTAAAGCTGGCCCGCAATGTAGACGGCTACTTCATGGAGGCCCATGTCAAGCTCCGTCCGGTGGATATGGCCACAGAAGGAGTGTTTGTGTGCGGCACGGCCCACGGCCCCAAACTCATTTCCGAAACCGTAGCCCAGGCCCAGGCGGCCGCATCCAGGGCAACCACCTTTTTATCGAGCCCATACCTGACCCTGTCGGCGGTAACGGCCCGTGTGGATACCGACAAATGCGCGGCCTGCCTGGTATGTGTGCGATCCTGCTCTTATGATGTTCCACGTATAAATGCAGACGGTGTCAGCGAGATTGACGAGGCCCTTTGTCACGGCTGCGGGGCCTGTGTGGCGGAGTGCCCGGCCAAGGCCATTGAACTGAACTGGTATGAAGATATTCAGATATTAAGTAAGGTGGATGCCTTGCTGGAGGGGGTTTTATGAGCAGCCAGTTTGAACCGGTGATCATTGCATTCTGCTGTGATTTCTGAGGGTATACCGCTGCGGACCTGGCAGGTTCCATGCGATTGCAATACCCGGCCAGTGTTAAAATCATCCGGGTGCCCTGTACGGGCAAGGTGGATATCATCCATTTACTGCATTCATTTGAAAAGGGTGCCGACGGCGTCTATGTAGTTGGATGCATGGAGGGAGAATGTCATTACAATACAGGCAACTTCCGGGCCCGAAAACATGTTGGGCAGGCCCGAAAAATTCTCGATACCCTTGGGATCGGTGGGCAAAGAGTTGAAATGTTTAACCTTTCATCCGGTGAGGGCCCCACATTTGCCCGTTATGCAGTGGAGATGACCGATAGAATCACCAAGATGGGACCAAACCCTATCAAACAGGCTAAATACAGCACGAAAGGAAGGTCGTAATTATGATTGTCGCTGACAAAAAGCCCATTGAAGAGATCATCGATATTGTCAAGGATTTTCGCAGACTCCTGGTTCTCGGCTGCAACGAGTGTGTTACGGTTTGTGAAGCCGGGGGCAAAAAAGAAGTGGGGATATTGGCCTCGACGCTGCGAATGTATTTTATGAGCCAGGGCCACGAAGCCAGGGTCGACGAGGTAACTCTTGAACGGCAGTGTGATCACGAATACCTGGAGGAGATCAGGAATGTGATCGACCAGTATGATGCAGTGGTGAGCCTGGCCTGCGGTGTGGGAGTTCAATTCATGGCCGAGAAATATCACGACACACCGGTTTATCCAGGGGTAAACACCTGTTTTCTGGGAGCAACGGAACAGCGGGGCATATGGACCGAGCGCTGTCAGGCCTGCGGACAGTGCATACTGGCCTATACGGGAGGTATCTGCCCGGTGTCCCGTTGTGCCAAGCGTTTATTAAACGGCCCCTGCGGAGGTTCAACAAACGGCAAATGCGAAATCAGCAAAGAGATCGACTGTGCATGGCAGCTTATCATTGACCGCCTCAAGTCATTGGGAAGACTTGATGATTACGAAAAGATATTTGCAATAAAGGACTGGTCCACGGACAGGGCCGGTGGACCTCGAAAAGTAGTGAGGGAGGATGTGCAGATATGAATCTTAAGACACCTAGCAAACTGGAAAAAATAATGGCTGCAGGACATGTAGCCGTTACGTCCGAAGTCGGCCCTCCCCGCGGCAGTGATCCGGAGGTGATAACAGCCAAGGCCAATTTGATCAAGGATCATGTGGATGCAATAAATATTACGGACAATCAGACTTCGATGACAAGGATGTGCAGCCTGGCTGCCTGCATACGACTTAAACTGATGGGACTTGAACCCGTGCTTCAGATGGTAACAAGAGATCGCAACCGGATTGCCCTGCAAAGCGATATCCTGGGGGCGGCATCGTTTGATATCCACAATATGCTGTGCCTGTCTGGTGATCACCAGATATTCGGCGACAGCCCGCAGGGTCAGAATGTCCACGATCTGGATTCCATGCAGCTTCTCCAGACGGTGAGGCGGATGCGGGATGACGGTAAATTCTTAGGTGGTGCGGATATCAAACGACCGCCGAAAATATTTGCCGGAGCAGCGGCCAACCCGTTTGCCGATCCTTTTGAAATCCGTGTTCCGCGATTGGCCAAAAAAATAGCGGCCGGGGCCGAGTTTATTCAGACCCAGTGCATTTACAACCTTGACAAATTCGAGGAATGGATACGCCTGGCACGTGAACGCGGTCTTACGGAAAAAGTATACATCATGGCCGGCATGACGCCTATGAGGTCGGTTGGTATGGCCCGCTACATGAAAAATCGTGTACCCGGCATGGATGTACCCGATGAAGTAGTTAAACGAATGGCCGACACCCCCAAGGAAAAACAGGCCGAGGAGGGCATTAAAATCTGTATTGAGGCCATCCAGCGCCTTAAAGCGCTTGAGGGGGTCAAGGGGTTTCATATCATGGCCATCGAATGGGAAGAAAAGGTCCCGGAAATTGTTGAATCCGCCGGTCTCTATCCCCGGCCGGATGTAGATTGACTTTGAATAAATATTTTTAATCAACCAAAGGAGGATACGATGAGTGAAAAAAAAAGAGTACTGATAGTTGATGATGAGCCTGATTTCGCGGACATCGTAAAGGGAAACCTGGAAAAAGAGGGTTTTGAAATCGAAATCGCCTATAATGGTGTTGAGGCCCTGGAAAAAGTCAAGGCAAATCCCCCTGATGCCATTGTGCTGGATGTAATGATGCCGGAAAAAGACGGTTATGAGGTGTGTGCCGAGTTGAAAAAGGATGAGAAATATACGGATATTCCCATCGTAATGCTGACGGCTGTTGCCGACCATGTTTCATCCACGCGTTACTCTCACTGGGACGGAATGAACATGGAGGCAGACGATTACCTGCCCAAACCGGCCTCGGCCGATGAGATTACGGAAAGCGTCAAGAGCCTGCTGAACATGTAAGGAGGAATGATGTCATCGGAAATAATCGTGTTGAATCTGACTGAAAAGAGCACCTTAAAAGATAAAGTGGCCGAACTGCTACCCGATGGAGGCAATTTGAATCTTTGTCTTACCTGCGGGGCCTGTTCCTCGGGATGTCCGGCCACCGGGCTGGAGAATATGGATCCCAGGAAGTTTTTGCGCATGGCCGCTTTGGGCATGGATGAAGAAATTTTAAAATCGGACTGGCCGTGGATGTGTACGATGTGTCAGCGCTGTATTTACGTATGCCCGATGAAAATCGATATTCCGCAGCTGATCTACAATATCCGGGGGGCAAGACCCAGGGAAGAGCGCCCGAAAGGCATCCTGGGATCATGCGACATGGCTCTTAAAAATGACAGTTGCAGTGCCATGGGCGCATCACCCGAGGATTTTACATTTGTGGTGAATGATGTACTGGAGGAGTACCAGGAGGCCCAGCCGGAATTTGCTGAGATGGAGGCTCCCATCGATAAACAGGGTGCCGAATTCTTTGTAAACCAGAACTCCCGGGAGCCGGTGACGGAACCCGACGAAATGGTGCCTTTATGGAAGATCCTCCATTTGGTAGGTGCCAACTGGACATACGGAAGCAAGGGATGGGGTGGAGAGAACTACTGCCTGTTTCTCGCGGATAATGAATCATGGGAACATATCACCAGAACAACATCCAGGCAGGCGGATACTCTTGGATGCACAACATACCTTAATACGGAATGAGGGCATGTCACTTTCTCAGTCCTGGCAGGACTGAAAAAATTCAACATCGAGCATAAGTTTGAAGTAAAAAACATCTATGAATACTACGCCAAATGGATCAGGGAGGGAAAACTTAAGGTCAATTCCGACTGGAACAAAGACCTGAAAGTCAAGTTCACCGTTCAGGATCCGTGCCAGATCGTCCGTAAAACTTTTGGCGACCCCATTGCCGAAGATCTGCGCTTTGTCGTCAAGTCTATTGTCGGCGAAGAAAATTTCATCGACATGCAGCCCAACCGGTCAAATAATTTCTGCTGCGGCGGCGGCGGCGGTTTCCTCCAGTCCGGGCGCAAAGAAGAGCGCCTGAAATACGGAAAACTCAAAGACAATCAAATCCAGGCAACCAAGGCAACTTACTGCATCGCCGGATGCCACAACTGTCATGCCCAGATCCATGAACTCAGTGAACACTATGGCGCTGGATACAACGTAGTTCATATATGGACATTAATCTGCCTGTCCCTGGGTATTCTGGGGCCCAATGAACGTGAATATCTGGGTGATGATTTAAAACAGGTCAATGTATTTCACCCGGAAAGCGCCCTGTAATAAAACTAAGATGAGCAATTAGCTTTTAGCAATTAGCGGTTAGTTCCTATATTTTAGTTGGTTACCATAATGCGATTTTCAAACCTGTATCAAACTGGAGCAAAGCCAAATGAAAGTTTTTTGTATTCTGGGTGATGCCCGGGCATCTCATTCACAATCTCCGGCCATTTTTTCAAAAATTATGCAAAAAGCCGGATTAGACGCCGTATATGTTCCCTTTGAAATCGCACCCGAGAAACTTGGCCCTGCAATCGAAGGATTGCGCGCACTCAATATTGCCGGCGCCAATGTGACCGCCCCTTTCAAGGAGGCGGTCATCCCGCATCTGGATCTGTTGAGCGAGGGGGCTCAAATTGTCGGTGCCGTGAATACGATTACCCGCAGCGGATCGATCCTGAAAGGATATAATACCAACGCCATCGGCTTTATGAAAGCGTTAGAAAAAAGAGGCATAAACGTTTCCGGCAAACCGGCGCTTATCTTCGGCACCGGCGGCGCGGCCCGGGCGATTATTTTCATGCTGAAATGGCTGAATGCCGATCCGATTATAATTGTCGGCCGCAATCCGGGAAAAATAGAAAATATCGTCAGGCGCATAGGTGGAACAGGACAAGTGCTCACGGATATGGATCCAACGGCTGTCCGGGCCCATATCGTGGTGAATGCAACTTCCGTTTCCAGCCATGCCGAGTCCCCGGAAATGGCCACCCTGGTGTCTGCTGTTCATCTAAACGACTGTCGGATAATCGTGGATTTAAATTACGACCGCAATCCGAATATCTGGCAGGAACTTGCAAAAGCTCAAAACGTGACTTTTATGGATGGCCTGCCGATTCTGGCCCAGCAGGCCCGCAACAGCTTCTCACTTTGGACCGGTACGGATGTCGATGCCGATGAATTCACTAAAGCCGTCGATCATTAAGGTCACTATTCCTCCAGCGGGAGATACACCGTGAACACCGACCCCTTCCCTACCGTGCTTTCCACCCTGATGGACCCGCCCCATTCATCCAGAAGTCCTTTGACAATCGGCAGACCGAGCCCCGTTCCGGTAATAAACCGGGTCTTTTCATTTTTAACCCGGTAAAAACGCTTGAAAATGTTTTCCAGGTGTTTGGATTCAATGCCGAAACCATTATCGCTGACTGTAATACAAAGCCTGTCATCTGTCCGTTTTACCTGCACCCTGATTTCCCCGCCCTCCTGGGTATAATTTATGGCATTGGTAATTAAATTGCCGAAAATACTTTCAAGGGCGACGGGATCGGCAGTAACAGGGGGCAGTGGAATCGAAGGCGGATTGAAAACAAGGCTTTGCTGTTTTGCCTGAGCCCGGGCACCTATAAAATCAACAATACTGGAAAGCAGCTTTTCTACCTGGACAGGCCTGGGCTGCTGGCCTGCATTACCGGCTTCGATCCTGGAAAGATCCAGCAGATCACCAATCAGGGAAATCAGTCCCTGTGTTTTCTCCTTGGCCCGGGAAAGGATATACTGGTCCTGCTGAGATTCATCTTCGGTCATGTCCTTGATGACCAGGGCAAGTTGTTCATGAATGGTTGACAACGGAGACCTGAGTTCATGGGACACCTTGGCTACAAATTCCGATTTAAGGCGGTCCAGAACTTTAATGGCGGAAATATCCACAAGGTTGATAACAGCCCCCAGGCACTCTTTGCCCTCTCCGAGCACCGGACGCCCACGCGCCATTAAATATTTTTCATCCGACAGTGAAAATTCGCAGGTCTGGACTTCACCGGAATCCGCGATCCTGCCGCTTGAAATTCCCTTAACCAGGCTGCAGAATTCGGCATTATCGACATAAGCTGAAATGGGTTCACCCGGCTTACGGTTCGAAGCCAGGCCGAGACGCCTGCGAAAGGAAGGATTCATGAGAACGACCTCCCCCTCGGTGTTTGTCACCACAAGACCGCTTGGCAGAGATTCGATAATGGTATGAATGCGGCTTTTTTCGGCACCCAGATCGGCAAGGGTCCTTTTCCGCTCCCTGATCAGTTCTTCGGCCTCCCTGGTAAGTCTGATTTTCTCCCGGGCGCGATTAATCACGATGCGAAGCTGGTCCGGTTCAAAGGGTTTGGGGATAAAATCGTAGGCCCCCTGCTTCATCGCTTCAATGGCGGTTTCCACCGTGGCGAAGCCGGTAATTACGATGACCAGAATTTGTTGATCACCGGACTGTATCCGGGAAAGGACTTCCATGCCGTCCATACCCGGCATTTTCAGATCCAGAAGGACAATATCTACCGCTTCCCGGGATAAAATATCAAGGCCCTCCTCCCCGCGGCCGGCCTTAAAGACGCTGCATCCCATGCGGGAAAGGATCCGTTCGGAGCCGTCCCGGATATCCTGTTCATCATCAACAACCAGCACCTGCACGGCTTGCGGACTATTTTTCATCTATAACCCCTTTGCTGTCCTTATTTTTAATCGGAAGTTCAATGGTAAAGACAGCACCTTTTTCTTTTCTGTTTCGAGCATTAATACTGCCGCCGTGATTTTCAACAATACTGTAAACCATGCTGAGCCCAAGACCTGTGCCCTGTCCCTCTTGCTTTGTGGTAAAAAAAGGTTCAAAAATGTGTTGCATGACATCTTTTGCGATGCCCGGGCCGGTATCGGATATTTCGATAACGATATAATGTTTTCGGGGTGACAAATCGGTATGAATATTAATTTCTCCCTTGCCTTCCATTGCCTGAGCCGCATTAAGGACCAAATTCATAAACACATGATTCATCTGGTGGATATCCGCATCTACAAGCGGCAGGGACGGTTTCAGATTTTTTTTGATTTTAATATTTTGAAAAAGGGTTTGATTCTCCAGCAGAAAAAGGGTACGGCTAATAGCCTGATTGATGTCCGAAGGTTTGATGAAATGCTGTGTCTGCCTGGCAAATTCCAGCAGTTCCTTGACGGTATCACGACATCTAGAGGGTAATTCCTCCCAGAGGATTGTTGAGCTGGTGTGCAACGCCCGCGGCGAGTTTGCCCAGGCTGGCCATTTTTTCAGACTGCATGAGCTGGATCTGGGTTTTTTCCAGTTCCTTCTGGATCTGAATCCGTTTGCGCAGGTCATGAAAAAATCCGATAGTCGCCACCTCTTTACCGTTTTCATAGATAATGGATGCATAGAGGCTGATCGGGATTTGTTCACCCTGTTTACTCATAAAATCAATATGATATTCCCTCAGTTTGCCCCGGCCGCCGTATTCCTCGCTTCTGAGCTTGCGCATAACTTCCCTAGCCCTGCCGCCCGAGTAAAATTCTCTGATATTCAGACTGGAAAGGGCCTCTTCGACGCTGTAACCGCTTATTTCGACCGCGGCATTGTTGAAGAGAAGAATCCTGCCGGTGGTATCGGCGGCAATTACGGCATCGACTGCGCTGTCGAGTGTATTGTCCTGGGTATTCCAGATCGTATGACTGTGATTATGTGTCTGGATAACCTGTTTAGCCGGGCAGTTGCCGCAGACAGAAACCCGCTTGTATATCACCTCATGACACTTTTTGCCGAGGCTGTTTTCGGCAAACCCCTGTCATCAATTCAGATATATTTCTTTTCTAACTACCTTTATTTGTATGCAATTAAGATTTAATAATCAGAAAATCCATTTTTTCTTGACAGGCTTAATTGATGTTTGATACTGAATGAATATTCATTCATAATGGCACTATGCAAAAAAGGGGGTGAATTATCGTCGCTAAATTAAAAACAAACGACAAATACCACCGTATATTAGATGCCGCCATCAAAGTCTTTGCCGAGCAGGGTTTTTTTCAGTCGACCATAGCGCAGGTTGCACGGGAGGCCGGTGTTGCGGATGGTACCATATATCTTTATTTTAAAAATAAGGACGATATTCTTTTTAATTTTTTTAATTACAAAACCCGGCAGGTTTTTTCAGGCTTTCGCGAACAGGTCAGTAAGGGCGATAACGCCACTTCCAAATTGCGAAACCTTATCAGGCGGCATTTGCAGGAATTTCAGCGGGACAGGAACATGGCCATCGTATACCAGGCCGAAACGCACGGCAACAGCCGGGTTGCAGAGAAAAAAATCAAGGAAATGGCCAAAATGTATTATGACCTGGTTTCGGAAATCGTTGAACAGGGCCAGGAAGAAGGAGTTATCCGGCGGGACCTGTATGTTGGGATGGTAAAACGATTTATCCTGGGAGCGGTTGACGAAGTCATCAACACCTGGCTGCATTCGGAAGCAGACTATGACCTGCTTTCAATGACTGATCCGCTGGTTGATCTGTTTATCAGGGGCATTGGAAATAATGATATTCCTGCTCAATAAAATTGAACTGCTGAAAATTGTACAAGTTCTTCACTCTAACGATATATTAAAGGAGACTGAGCAAAATGGCACAAATTATTGCGGATCGCAGAGATGTTGATTTTGTTCTGCATGAGCAACTGCAGGTAGGGAATTTAAGCAAAAATGAAAACTATGCCGAATTCAACAAAAAAACAATCGATCTGATTATCTCCGAGGCGCGCAATCTGGCTGTCAAGGAGATTTACCCCACCCAGAAAACAGGCGACGAAGAGGGGTGTGTATTTGATAAAGGCAAGGTAACGATACCCAAGTCTTTTCACCGGGCCTATGAACTATTCAAAGAGGGCGAATGGCTGGCCATGGCCGAAGACCCGGAGTGGGGCGGTCAGGGCATGCCCACCACGATTACACTGGCGGCCAATGATTATTTCAACGGTGCCAATTATGCCTTTATGATGTACCCGGGCCTGACCCACGGCGCCGGCAAACTGGTGGAGGCATTTGGCACAAAAAAGCAAAAAAAACTGTTTTTAAAAAAAATGTTTTCCGGTGAATGGGGCGGAACCATGCTTTTGACCGAACCGGAAGCCGGTTCCGATGTGGGTGCATTGACCACCAGTGCGGTTAAAAATGACGACGGGACCTATTCCATCACCGGCAACAAAATTTTTATTTCATCCGGTGAACATGACTTGACGGAAAATATCATCCATCCCGTGCTGGCCAGGATAGAGGGTGCACCCGAAGGAACAAAAGGCATTTCATTGTTTCTGGTACCCAAGCACAGGGTCAATGACGACGGCAGTCTGGGAGAATTTAATGATGTAGTCTGCACCGGTATCGAAGAAAAAATGGGGATCCACGGAAATTCAACCTGTTCCCTGGCTTTAGGGGGCAGCGGAAACTGCCGCGGCACCCTTCTGGGAGAAGAAAACAAGGGCATGCGGGCCATGTTTCTGCTGATGAATGCCGCCCGTCTTCTGGTGGGCATGCAGGGTTTCTGCTGCGCCAGCGCCTCATACCTCAACGCAGTCAACTATGCACGGGACCGGATTCAGGGTAAAAATCTTCTACAGATGATGGACAAGGACGCACCTTCGGTCCCCATTATCCAGCATCCGGATGTCCGGCGCATGCTCATGACCATGAAAGCCTATGTGGAAGGTATGCGCAGCCTGCTTTACTATGTGGGATATTGCGAGGATTTAAAAACGATATCCGATGACGACGCCCAAAAAGAGAAATACCAGGGCATTATCGACGTATTGATCCCCATTGCCAAGGGATACGTGACCGATAAGGCTTTGGACCTGTGCAATCTTGGCATGCAGGTCTATGGCGGATACGGATTTATCAGCGAATATCCCCAGGAACAACTGGTGCGGGACTGCCGGATTACCACGATCTATGAGGGAACCAACGGCATTCAGGCCATGGATCTGCTGGGCCGGAAACTCGGCATGAAAAAGGGCAAACCCATCATGGATCTTTTCGGTGAAATCCAGAAAACCATTGCCGATGCCAAAAAAACAGCATCCCTGAAAGATTTCGCGCTCAAGCTTGAAGAGGCGACCAACAAGCTGGGTGAGGTGGCCATGCACATGGGCGCCACCGCCATGTCGCCAAAGGTCATGAACGCCTTTGCCTTTGCCCATCCTTTTATGGAGGCCGCCGGGGATGTAATCATGGCCTGGATGCTGCTGTGGCGTGCAGTGGTTGCCGCAGCCGGACTGGAAAAAGCCAGGAAAAAAGATCGGATTTTTTATGAAGGTCAGCTTAAGTCGGCGGAGTATTTTACCTGCACGGTTTTGCCCGTAACATTGGGAAAAATGAATTCCATTCTGGCCACCAATGCCGCCGCCATGGAAATTTCCGAGGACGGTTTCGGCGGTAAATAAGGACAGGAAACGAAAAAACGGAACCGCAATTTTCAAGAGAAATGATTTTTTTCTTGACAGAAAAAGATCTGTTTGTAAAATTGAATGAATCTTCATTCATTGTCGATATCATTTTTTCCGTTTCAGTATCTCTCATTTACAGATCAGGAGAAGAAATGTAATATGGAAACTGCTTTGATCTCTCCGGCCCACGGTTCGGTATTTTTTATTCCCACCGCAATATTTTCTTTTATTATCCCGATTATCGGGGTAATTGTTTTTACCTATATAATGACCAGACGTGTGGCTCCGCTTGTCATGGCGGCTCCGGATGCCCGGTTTGACCGGATCCCGGAAAGAATCATGCAGGTGCTCAAAATCTGGCTGGCCCAGTGGCGCCAGCCTCGTTATATGCTGGCAGGCGTCTGGCTGGCCCAGTGGCGCCAGCCTCGTTATATGCTGGCAGGCGTGCTGCATATCATGATTTTTATAGGTTTTTTATCCCTGGCGCTTCGTTCAAGCCAGCTTGTAATACTGGGATTTGTAGATGGCTTTACCTTCCCTGGCATGGATGG
>NBLJ01000105.1 GCA_002084545.1 Desulfobacteraceae bacterium 4572_123
GAAAACCATAATTGATACGGCAATCAGGATAGCTGCAAGAATCAGTAATTTTCTAACCGGCTGACTCAATTTGATAGATACTCCCTGTTAAACAAATCGCAAAGGCTGGAAAAATTCAATTCCGAAAGAATCCGCCTTCAAAGGATATCATGTGCCCAAGTACCGGTATGTATCTATATCATACTATCCTGTGAAATCAAGAGGTGTCCGCTGTTATGAATCAGCATCAAAAAAGTCGGGATTGTTGCCTGATAAAACGTGCAGGAGGAAGAATTGCCAGCAGAAAGTCGGCTTTGTGTGAGCAATCTTCTTTAAAGACCCCCCACAGGCAGAAGCAGGAAAATGGCAATATCCCAGGCGGTATGGCTTACCATATTGATGATAATGGAGCCTGTGCGAAGATAAAGATAGCCCCAGAACAGTCCGCAGATACCGGCGGCCAGCACCAGCATGAAATTACCGCTGCCGACATGTATCAGGGCGTAAGCAGCCGTTGCCAGGAGATAGCCTTTGAAGGGGCCCTGGTGGGATTGGAGACGCCTCTGGAGAAAACCACGCCAGAAGAGTTCTTCACCGGGCCCGATGAGTAGCGCCATTAAAAGGAGGATACGAATATGGGAGATACCGGTTTTAAAGGCATATACATCCTCAATGCCGCGGCCGGCAAAGGGGAAAACAGCCCTGGAAACGATATTGCCCCCCATAAATACAATATACAGTCCCAGGGCAGACAGGATTCCGCATCCGATTTTGAAAAGCAGGTTTTTGCCGATATCCTCTGAAATATCAGCCAACACGTCTCTGTCAAGCAGGCTTGCAAGAATAAGAAGCAGAGTGATGTTGGCGGACATCCACCACCAGAAATCAAAGGGGCCGATTCCCCGTGTGATGAAAAGGGGAATAAACAGGGTCCCGGCCAGCAGGGTCATCGAGCAGGTTAAAATCATGCGAATATCAGTGCGTTAAGCCCCAGGGCCAGTGTACATAAAATTCCAAACAACAGATTAAGCTTGGCTGTATCGCCGTCTAATGCAATGAAATCCTGCGGGTTTTCCGGGCTGAACCGATGCTTGCCTTTTTTGATGAGTTTAAAGGCGATGGGTATCACAAGAAGCGTTATCAAAAAAGAGAGCGGCATCCTGGGACGTAACCCGTCGGCCCATGAAAACAGGACCAGCAGCAGGATGCAGGCAAATGGGCTGAGCAGCAGGAATCTATAATAGGTTTCAGACGAGGTGTCTCCCAAAATGCCGGCCATGGTACGAATGCCGCCTGAAGAATCGCTGTCTATATCCCGCCAGTTATTGGCATGCAGGATGCCCACAACAAGCAGCGACATGGGCACGGCCCAGAGTACCGGGGTCCATGAAAGAAAGCCGGTCTGCACGGTCCATGCCCCAAGGGATCCCAGTATCCCGAAATTTAGAAACACGGCCAGGTCACCCATGCCGTTGAATTTCAGCGGCAGGGGCCCCCAGGTATATAAAATGCCGATGGTTACGCCGATGGCCCCGATCCAGAAGACCGGCATGCCCACGCGGCTGACGATAAACAACCCGAGAACGGTGCCCCCGGCCATGAAAAGCAGGCCCGCGCGCAAAGCAGTTGCCGGTGTGATCCAGCCCCTGACAACCGCACCGCTTACAGGGTTGACCCGACAATCAATCCCTTTTTTATAATCAAAAACATCGTTGAGCAGATTGGAGCCTGCGTGTAGAAGAACCATCCCGATAAAGGCCGCTATAAAAAGGACGAAGTTAAAGGATGCCTTTCCAATGGTCACGGCCAGTGTCGTGCCGAAAATCACGGACATGGTGCTGGCCGGGAAGGAAAAGGGCCGCGTGGCTACACGCCATTTTTCAAACGTTGACGGCAAAGATGCCGCCCTAATTGTTTTTTTGTCGGATCCGTCAATGTTTTTCATGGTGTAAAGGCTCTCCTGTGTATAATTTTATAAATTTGATTTTCAAATGCGTTGTATTGTTTTTGCTTGAAAGAGGTTTTTTATAGTGGATTACTATCCAAATCACAACCGTTTCTTTTGTTTCCGCCTCCGGCCTCGGTTCCAAATTTTCAGTCTCCAGCCCTCCGCATACCATGCGGCTTTCCTCCTGCCTTCGTCCTTGTGCAATTTATTATGTGAGGCCCATATAATATGTCGCGTCTCCGGGCAAGAAATTTTTTTACCTTTGTGGTTTTCTTAACACACCTTGCGGCTTGAGGAGAGAGGGCGGTTTACAACCACCATAAGAGCAGGTGCAATAAAATAGTCTGCAAGCAGCGCCAGAACAATTGCCACCCCGGTTAGAAAACCGAACTGAATCAGATTGTTCATAGTGGCAAACATGAAGATAAAAAATCCGATTGACAGGACACAGGAAGTTTAATATGTGACAGTCTACAGGCCGCTTGTACCAAGTCAGATCCACCTATTATTCCTCCTCGTAATAGTATTGATTTAACTGAATTCCATTGTCAAAATTTATGATATCCTGAATAAATAGGTGAAAGTCGAATAACGAATAACTATCTGGTACCTCGATATTAGCTTCCCAAAAGTTCTTGTCTTCGACCGGATCCCATATATTAAATATTTTTAAAGAAATTAATTCAAATTTTTTCATAGCGTAATTGACCTTTCATTAATGGACATTTTATGATGGAGCATGATCAGAAACAGGAGCCAGCAGAAGCCATGGAGCCTTCTGCGTACCCACTTGAGGTGTTGCAAATTTTTTCTATTTATAAGCATTTTCAAGTATTTGCAGGAAATCTTTTTGCTCAAGTTTCCTTGGATTCGAAGGCGTGGAATTATTTTCAAATGACATCCTTGCGATCATCTCAAACTGGTCTTTTTCAATTTTCAAGTCCTTGAATAATGGAATCCCAAGGTGCTTTGACAAATCTATTATCACCTGGATAAAGGCTTTGGATGCCTTCATGTCGTCAACTTTATCGATGCCGGTCTGTCTTGCCAGTGTTGCCATTTTTTCAAAGCACTCCGGCAGATTATAGGAAAGTACATGTGGAAGAAAAATTGAATTTGCCACGCCATGGGGAATATCATACAGAGCCCCGATGGATTCGGAAATACAATGGACGGCCGTTACATCGGAGTTGCCAAAGGCAAATCCGGCAATGGTTGAGCCGAACATCATATCTTCACGATCCGTATGATGGTTTTCAATATCATCATATGCCCCTTTAATGGCCCCTGATATCAATTCGACAGCCTTGACTGCATGGGTATCGGTAATAAGCGTGGCAGGTTTTGAAAGGTAGGCTTCCACGGCATGGGTCAATGCATCAAGACCCGTGGATGCAATAATTGACGGCGGCAGGGTTTTAATTAAATCCGGATCGACAATTGAGACCGCGGGATACATTTTCGGGCCTTTGATGCTCATTTTGAATTTCCTGTTAACATCCGTTATCACCGAGACCCAGGTAACTTCGCTGCCAGTACCGCAGGTTGTGGGGATTGCCAGAAACGGCAAAGGATTATTTTTATATTTTTCCTTTCCTTCATAGGCTTCAATATCCCCATCATTTGTTCCAAGCAGGGCCAGGGCCTTTCCTGCATCAATGGGGCTTCCGCCACCGAAGCCAATAACCAGGTCAGGATTAAGCCGCCGCATTTTTCCGGCAATTTTGTTTATTGTATCTGATTTCGGGTTTGCCTCGATCTCATCAAATATTTTGATCCCTGGAAGCTGCGGCAATACCTTTTTCAGTAAACCGGATTGAACAATTCCCTGATCGGTCACAAGGATTGGATTCTCCGCCCTTAAGTATTCATTAATGATTAATTTGAGATTGCTGATCTCTCCCGACCCGAAATAGAGTCTTGCCGGCATATGAAAAAGCATATGGATGGCCTCCTTTAAGAATAGATTGTTTTTGCTTTTTAGCTATAAATAAATTCGCTATCTGTATTATACGTGCCCATAGTAATCTCTGTGTACAACAATTGAATAGGCAAAGTCTAACAGTGTTCCCCAACTAAATATCGGGATATCTATTTCCCGTTGGAGCGCCCGTGCAAATGGTTGAAATCCCGTGCACTCCAATACCATGGCCCCCATGTCGGGATAGTCCTGGTAAAACTTCCGTGCCACGTTTATGAATTCTTTTTCGGCGCGTTCATAGTTGGCTCCAGGTAGATCGGATCGAACTCCATCAGTCCAAAGTTTATCAAATTCCCCGCAAACACCATACTCCTCTATCCCGCCTGCAACATAATTAGTTCCTGGTATGATGCCTGCCGATTCGAAATGACGAGGCTGAAAAGAAGCTTTTTCGGAGAGGAAAAGGCCCACCACCTGGTTTGGCCCGATCAGTTGCTGAGCCCATGGCGTCTGGAGGAGACTGGACATAAAAACCGGTAACTTTACATGGACGGCGATCTCTTTTTGAAAATAGGCAAAATATCCGCATTCAGCAGCAATGGCCCGGCACCCCATCTTTTCAAGTTTTTTCGCGGCACGTTGAAGAGGTTTCAAACACAGAGATTTATCTTCTTCATAAATCAGGGCATTAATATCGACACCCTCGGCAATTTCGTACTGAATAGGGAAGGGGAAAGCGCTGGGGTTGCGCACATCTCCTGGAAAGCCGGGAAAGTTGTCGTCCAGAAGAATGATTCCCAGGCCCATTCCATAACAATTCCTGCCTTTTCGGGCTTTGATATTCGATATACCCATGTCACGATTCAGGTACATTTGACTCCTCCATATGCTCTCATGCATTCGATATCTGCTGTTTGCGCCGAGTTACCCATTCCGATAATTCCTGTTCCAGTCCGCTGTCCAGGGGCGGTTTCTGATATGCCGCCAATCTTTTTTCCAGCAGCTCACCGGCCTGATCCGCCGCATCCATGCCCCCTTTCTGCATCCAGACAGCATGGGAATCCCGGTTGCCAAGGCTGCCCTGGTACAGGCTGCGAAAATTTTGAAATGTACTGGAATGGGTGAGATATTCACCTTTGGCCCCCATGGCCAGGATGATATCGATTCCCAGTGTCTCCTGATTCACTTTGACTTTTTGTCTGGACGCCAGAATATAGCGGCACACCTTTTCATCCATGAGCCATTTTTCAAGACTTGTAGCCAGATAGGAGCTGAGCATTCCAAAGGCGTGTAAAATATAGTCTGCTCCGCTTTCAATGGCATTACTCAAACAAAGGGCGCTTTCGGCCATGGCTTGTCCATCCGGCAGGTGAGAGTCGTTCAGCGCGCCGCCGGTGCGGCTGGGCAATCCGTAAAATTTGGCCATCTGCCTGATCCGGAGCATATTGCAGGGGGGAGAGCGGGCTGATTATACCCATGGTGGAGGGTTGCTCCCGCAGTTTATCCATACCCCCGAAAATAATGCCCAAGAGAGCCAGACTGTCGGTGACCGTGTCTGCCGACTGGGTGCTGGAAGTCGCTGCCACATCACACAGGGTCAGGTCTTCCAATATCATATCCAGATGACTGGTCTTAGCGTCTACATCATGGGGATGCACGGATTCATGGGCCGTCATCTGATCAAGAGGAGATGTCTGGACCAGTTTGGCTATTTTCCGGTAATCCGCCATTGTGCCAAGGCGCTGGGTTTTATCTTTTTCCGCAATATACACCTCTCCGCCGGTGCCGCATAGAACAGGGGCGCCCCCGCCGATGTGAAGCGTTTTCTCAGGGTTTCTGGCCCTGATTTTAAACTGGACCGGCGCACTTTCCGTGGCCTTTAACACCTGCTGTTCGGTAAAAAATATCCTGGAGCCCTGCACTTTAAAGCCGTGCTGATGTGTCATGATATTTCAATCCTTTGTTTTGTTATCATCTCCTACCGGGCAGCCGGTGCGCTCCAGAATGAGAAACGCAGCCTGCTTGATTTCATTGATCTGATCATCTGTTATGGTTTTGCATTTAAGGACTGTTTTAAAGCAAAAACTCCAAATTGTTGAAAAAGAACTAACCGTCCGCGTTACTGCGCATGTTTTTGAAACCGCGGCAACCTTTACCCATATCCCTTCGATCTGGATTCTGTGCGCTTTTGCCTCTGTTTTTACTTGTCTGTTTTGCTTAAAGCGATTATTATAATAATTCAAGTTTGTCGTTATTCAGACATTTGCCATGAGCATGAGATGCTTTCCAAAAATGGATCAGAGCCGGAAAGAGGGGAACAGATTGCCGATACCACAAATAGATAAAACGATCAACCGCCTGATCATGCGGGATGAGGTTTACCAGACCTTGCTGAATTGGATCATTGAAGGGGCGTTGCGCCCGGGTGAGAAACTGCTGGACAAGGAACTCGCTGAGAATTTGGGAGTCAGCCGAACACCGGTGCGTGAAGCCCTTCGACGTCTTGAAGACAAGGGCTTAGTGGAGGCCTCCGCCGGGCGCTGGACAAGGGTTGCCGAAATATCTGACTCTGATGCCGATATGCTTTATCCCATCATCCAGACCCTGGAGGAACTTGCCATCCAGATGGCCATAAGCCATATGAAACAGCAGGATTTTAACGAGATGGAACAGGCCAATGAAGACTTGCGGGCCGCCATAAAGGCCGGTCAGCCGGTGAAGGCCTCCAAGGCGGATGCGGATTTCCATGATGTGGTGATCAGAATGTCCGGGAATCATTATCTGATAACAATTCTTAAGGACCTTAAAATCAAGTATCGATGGATAGATGTGCTCTACTTTGAAGATTGTGCAAATGTTATAGGTGCCGTTGATGAACATAAACAGATCGTTGCGGCTTTGAAAACCGGCGATCTTAAAGGCGCCGTCAAGTCGATGCAGGTAAATTGGCGCAACACTCTGAAAAGGTTGCAGACTCTGCCTGAAAAGCAATCGCAGCAAAGGATCGCGCAATAATCGCAGATTTCCATGATGCAACCATATTGAACCATTCCCTCTCCGTGCAACAAACCCCCTTTTAATTTGACTGAACCCCGCATTTTTTTATTAAACGAAAAGTGAATGGCTTTGTTTATCGGGAGTTTCATTTTTTGCTTGACAGGGTTGCGGCAACATGCAATATATTGCATCCAAAATATATAAAACAGAATATTGGATTACAGGGGCTGGCCGGGGCAGATGCTTCCTACTAAGTTTTTGCATGCTGCGGCGTTCACCCAGGGCTTTTTGAGGGATTACCAAAAAAAAGAATGGTTCCCAAATAATAGAAAAAGAGGCAAATCATGCCGGTACCTAAGAACAATAAACAAATACAACGATCTTCCATGCGGGATGAAGTTTATAACACTTTATTCGAATGGATCATGGAAGGTGTGTTGAAGCCTGGCGAGAAGCTCCTGGACAAAGAACTCGCTGAATCTTTGGGCGTAAGTCGGACACCCGTTCGTGAAGCTCTCAGGCGTCTTGAAGATAAGGAACTTATTGAAGCTTCCGCAAGCCGCTGGACACGGGTTGCGAAAATATCAATTGCTGAAGCTGATCTGATCTATCCGATTATTGCCTCATTAGAGAAACTGGCCGTTTCAATGGCGCTACCAAAGCTGACCTCTCAAGATTTTGCAGAAATGGAAAAGGCCAATGCTGATTTAAAGGAGGCCATAGCAGAGGGGTTCCCGGTTAAAGCGTCGAATGCCGATTCGAATTTTCACGGTGCGATTCTTAAAAGGTCTGAAAACCCCCACCTGGCCAAAATTTTACAGGATTTAAAGATTAAGCACCGTCTGCTGGAATTGCTTTTTTTTAAAGGGTGTGCATGTGTCTCGGACTCGGTGGCTGAGCATCAGATGATAATTGATTCGTTGAAAGCCAAAGATCTTGATCGTGTCTTGACTCTGATCGAACATAACTGGGTTAAAACCATAGGCAACCTGAAAAAATTTTCCTGCGATGAATTATCTTAATAGCTTTGTAAAGAAAGAATTCTTTGCAAAGGTTTTGAAACGGTATTTTTCTAAAAAAAAGGATTTCCCTGAAAGAATTGATGAAATCAGCTCAACACAACTGCTGCAGTTCTTTTAAGGTGACTGAAATCAGTACAATTTTGTTAATAAATTTAAAATGAGGAGCTTTATTCATGAAATTCAATTGCCAAAACGATAAACCGGAATTCAGGATTCTTACGGAAAAAAAGATAAAAGATCTGTACAGTGCGGCCCTTCAGATTCTGGAAAGAACCGGGTCGGCTTTCGAATGTCAGGAAGCGCTCGACCTGCTTGGCGATGCCGGTGCGGATGTCACTGATCCCGCAAAGGTCAAAATTCCTGCGAGGCTGGTCGAACAGGCCATGGCCGAGGCGCCAAAGATGATCACCATCTACAGCCGGGACGGTGATCCCGTCATGGTGCTTGACGGGAGAGGCGGTTCGCACTTTGGCGTGCAGGTGGACAGTATGTCCTACCTTGACCCGTATACCCGGAAACGCAGGCCCTTTGAGGTCCGGGATGTCATTGATCACATCCGGATTACCGACGCGCTTGAAAACATTGAATGGTTTTTCACCTGTCCGGGATACAGCGTTGTACCGGGGGTGCTGGCCGAAAAGATCAGTGTGCTTCAATGTACCCTTAACAGCACCAAGCCGATTGTCGCGGAAATATTAACCGTACCCGGCCTGCGGGGGATGATTGAAACCTGCGCGATGATTGCGGGCGGTGAAGATCAGTTGCGTAAAAAACCATTTTTAATCGGCTCGGCCGAACCGGTCACACCGCTGCTCCAGGGAAAAGAAGCCATGGAAAAAGGTCTTATCTGCGCTGAAAAGGGAATTCCCCACGTGGTCTACGGTATGCCGATGCTCGGTGCTACCACACCGGCAACGCTTGCCGGGTGCCTTGCCATAGCACTTGCCGAGGTATTGGCGGAACTGGTTGTGCTGCAGTTGAAAAACCCGGGGACGCCGGTGATCGGTGGTACCCTGGCGTCGGTCATGGATATGAAATCCACGATATTCTCTTTTGGCGCCCCGGAAATGAGCCTTATGGTCGGGGCCATGACCGAGATCTACCATTACTTCGGTCTGCCCTCCTTCGGCACCGCCGGGTGCACCGATGCGGCGATCGTTGGCGCCCAGGCCGGCGTGGAGGCCACCTACCAGGTAATGCTCTCCGCGCTCACCGGGGCGGACCTGGTCCATGACACCGGCATCATTTATCACGACAAGATGGTTTCTCCGGAGCTCACCGTCCTGGTTAATGAAATCATCGGTATGGTCAATGTGACCATTCAGGGGGTTGAGGTGAATTCAGATACCCTTGCCCTTGATTTGATCGAAAAAATAGGTCCCAAGGGCAGCTACATTGCGGAACAGCATACCTTTGACCATTTCAGGGATTTCTGGCCGGCGAAATTATTCGACCGCAGTTATGAGCAGGATCAGGGCGTGGCAAACTGCGAGGATCAGGTCAGACAGAAAACAATTGAGATCCTTGAAAACCACGAACCAAAACCCCTTGAGGCGAAAATGGTAGCCGAGCTTAAAAAGCTTGAAAAATCATGGTTCGACGCGGAAGGGTTGAAATACGAATATCCCAAGGCGGATAAATAAAGGGAAAACATGCGGCTCGCGGCTGCAAAGTTGGAAGTTGGATTATGAATTATAAATATCAATGCAGTGAGTGCGGCGAATATTTTGAAATCTCGCCGGATCTGTACACCTGCCCCGGATGCAGTAAAAAGCAGGGAAAAGATGAACCGCTCAAAGGAATACTTGAAGTTGCCATCGAGGGCAGGATCGGAGAAGAGTTCGGGGTGTTCGATTTCCTGCCGGTAGAGCAGATCTATTTCCCCCCGATTCCCGTCGGGAACACGAAATTGTGGCGTCCGGCTGCGATTCGCAAAAAGTACAATTTCCCCAACCTGTGCATCAAAGACGACGGTTCCAATCCCACCGGATCATTCAAGGACAGAGCCTCATACCTGGTTGCCGCCTTTGCGATAAAACACAATATAAAGAATATTGTGCTGGCA
>NBLJ01000012.1 GCA_002084545.1 Desulfobacteraceae bacterium 4572_123
ATAATTTCCGGTTTATTTCAGGATTAAATGCTCCAGTCCCTGCTCTTTTAAGAATCCGGGATATAAGTCAAATGCCGGTTTCAGTATGGGCAGCAGCTTTAATGTTTTGGGCACATTTCCCCTTGCAACAACCTGTCTTCGGGTCAGGGCCGTAACAAGATTTGCCTTTCCGTGCCAGAACTTATGGGCAAAATCCGAGTTCATTGTCATGGTGACTTCCGGTTTTCCTTCAATTGTTCCCTTGATGATCCTGGTCTCACTGCCGGTGGCATCAATAGTGATGACTGCATCCGGATTTTTATATTGAAACTGAATACATAAATTGGTTTTTTGAAGAGATGAACCGATCTTCGGGTCATTATTCAGAATTTCATAAAATGGAATCAATACATCATAAAGCATCTTGCTGGATGAAAACACATTTGAAAATTTTTGACTACCCCGTTTTTTTTCATCAGCCGGCCTTAAGTCCTCAATAGACACTTTAAGCGGCTTTTCCTTTGAATGATAGAGTTTTTTAACAATACGGATCACTGCATCCCTGTCCGGTTCCACAGGATTATACAGCATGGACCCATCTTCCATTGCCGTATCGGCAAGCTGATCAATTTTTTCAAGCTCATCATCTATTCCGGCGGCCTTTAAGTTCAGCGGCATCCGTGTCAGGTAGGCAAGCTGGCGGTTCAAAATTCTAACTTTCTCAATGCCGGCCAGAGCTGCCTGTTTTCGAATCCATCCATCCACAAATCCAAAATTTTCAAGTTTTTTTACGGCAAAATCCCGCACCTTATGGGCTTTGGAATCAACAAGATCCTTTAAGGCATCAAAATCCGTTTTTTTAACCGCACGGGTAAACAGATCCAAAGCCCCTGATTTAATAACACTCTGGCTGTCACTGATAACGTTTGGAAAGGATATGCCCATGGCCATGGCAATGTCGGCGTAGCGGTCCACCCTGGCGTCAAGATTGTATTCCATAACTTCGGGAAGCACCAGCGTGTTGGCAAGCCCGTGGGGAATATGATACACGCCGCCCAGGGCATGGGAAATGCCGTGGACCATGCCGACCATGGAATGGGAAAAGGCCACACCGGCAAGGAAGCTTCCGATCTGCATAGCGCCCCTGCTCTGGAGGTCTTCGGGTTTGTCGCAGGCCCGGAGTATATTTTCACAGATCAGTTTTATGGCATGAAGGGCCATGGCATCCGTGGCAGGAGACCACTCTTTGTCTACATAGGCTTCAATGGCATGAACAAGGGCATCCATCCCCGTATAGGCGGTCAGCCTGCCGGGCATGGAGACAGTCACTTCGGGATCAAGGATGGCAAGATCGGGAAGAAACTGGTCCTCGGAAAAGGGGAGTTTCACATCATTATCGGGATCTGCAATGACCGCAACCTTTGTTACCTCTGATCCCGTGCCTGCCGTGGTGGGAATAACAATTGACGGTAAAAGAACGTCATGGCTTTCCAGAAGATAAGCCCCCATGTGATCTTCAACCTTTCCTCCCTTTGTCATTAACAAATTGGCCACCTTGGCCGTATCAATAACGCTGCCGCCGCCGACAGCAATAATCATATCACATTTTTTTTTCTTTCCCAAAGCGGCACAATCTTGAACCGTTTGTATGGTTGAGTTGGGAGGTACACCGTCAAAAGTTGCGGCAATACTGATCCCGGTTTTTTTAAACCCTTGTTTTACTTTGTCAACCGGTCCGGCTTTTACCAGTATTTCATCGGTTACAAGCAGTGCTTTTCTTTTACCAAATCCGGCAACAGCCCCTTCAATAGAATCAAGGATACCGATACCATAAATCAATTTGGTTGGAAGTGTAAATTCAAAATAATCAGGAAGCATTTTTTATTCCTTTCTTTTAAATAATTGTTCTTAGCCGGGAGCGGGCTGTTTCGTATCCCTCGTTAATCAATTGCGTGGCCTGGCTTTTGGAAAAACGTAATAAAGACCTGAATCCGAGCATTTTTGACGGAGCCAGGGTAATAAGGGTTGGCTGCTTTCCGGGCGGATGGTTGCCGCGGGTTTTCACGGACCGCTGAAGGCCCGCAAGAGGCTTATTATTTCTGAACCCGTGATCCATAAGAGTGGCCTGGTATGATCCTGAAAGGAAGTGTTCAAACAGGTGTTCGCCTGCTGTTAAAAAATTCCCGGGTACGGGGTGCTTTTTATGGCCCACCGGTGAAAGCAGAACCACAATGATTTCATCCGCCCCGGAATTTAGGACTGGAAACAAAGGCGTGTTGACCATGACGCCGCCATCCCAGTAAGGTTCACCATCTATTTCCTGCCATGGAAAAAGTAACGGCATGGCGCTGGAAGCCAGAATATGCTCAAGTTTGATTTCTTTATTGCTAAAGAATTTCGGCCGGCCCGTGAGCAGGTTGACTGCTGAAACAATGATCTTGGTCCGACTTTGCCTCAAAGTCGTGAAATTAAGATTTTTCAGGAGCATGGCCCTTAACGGGCCGGTGTCAAAAAGTGGTTTGACGGCCCTGCCCGACAGAAGATAGGCAAAAAAATCCATAAGATTAAGGCGGTATATTCGACGCCGATTATAGCTGGTCCATAACCGGATCAATTGCTCAACTCTTATTCCGGAGCCGATGGCCGCTGCATTAACCGCACCTATGGATGTGCCGCATATAATATCCGGCTTCCAGCCTTTCTCGGTAAGATATTTCCATACTCCGGCTTGAAAGGAACCTCTGGATCCTCCTCCGGTAAGTACTAATGCTCTTTTCAAAGGACCTCATTTCTCAACAGCTTTTTAAGTTGCACTATTGTTTACTCCGTCCCGCCGGACCAGATTTCGTTGTGCCATGCGGTTTCTCTCTCTGTTATGGTATCCACAAAAAAATCAATGTTTTTGAGTTGCCTGAATGATGTATAACCATCATAAACAAAATCAACAACAGGTTTGATATCAAACAGTATCGATGCCGCTTTAACTGTTTTAAGAGAAATACCCACAATCCATTTACGGCTTAATTTATGAAAAATCCGAGTCACTTCAGTACTGAGATTTATCTGGTAAATGCGCTGGTCGTAGTTGTCAAGAGATCTATAGATCTCCTGGTATTCTTCCATGGTGATATGCTCATCAATACCGGCCTCAATCATTTTATGCACCATTAAATCATCCATGGAATCACTGAGTTCATGAAGTTCTATTACCTTGGTAACGCCGGTGACCATTCCTTTGTAAACCTTGCCGTCCAAGGCTGCATGAAGCTTTCTTATGCTGGTATCCCTGAATGTGAAATCTTCCGGGGCATACAGCTTATTAAAAAAAAAATCCCCAATCATTGCATACTGAGGATCTTTTTTTAAATCTTCATATGTGCTGTTGAGGCGAATGGCTTGAAAAGCCTGCAAGGCTCGTTTTAATTTAAGGAATTCGTCCTGTGTTGTAACATCCTTTGCCATCATCTTTTTAAAGCTCCCTAAATTTTTTCTCTATTTTTCCGTTTTTGCAGACGTTCGAATGCTTTCAGTTTTTCTTCCAGTAAATCAATTCTGATATTCAGATCGGCAACATGATCCTTAGATGCAAGATTCATAACATCCAATACTTCACTGATTCGTTTATCAATGGTATCGCTGATCCAGGTTTTCATTGATTTTGTAAATCCAATGATTTCTTTTTTAAGCCTGCTTCCTTCGGACTTTGATATCTCTTTATTTCTTACAAGTTTTTTTACCAAAACGTCTATTTCATCTTCAGCCAGAGTAAAGGATTTTTGCCACAGGGAAACATATTTTTTTGTGTAATCGGTCAATACACTTCCGCCTTTTCGAAAAAGTTGAATCAGAACCCCGGATGATATCTGTTCTTTCGTCTCCCCTTTTGTTCGGGCAATAAGGCTTGAGACGATGGATGCAGTCAGGTCTTTTCCGGTTTCATTGTCAATTATGACAATATCTTCTCCCAGTTTGATCAGCTCGGAAAGCCGGTCCATGGAAATATATTTTTTATCGGTACTGTCATATAATTTGCGGTTTGCATATTTTTTAATATGATGCATTTATTCCCCCAAAATTCCTCTGAATCCGGCAGACAGACGATTTTGTACCCTGATAATTTTTTGATTATATTTATTACCGTCGATATCAGGTTGTTATTAATCTTGTCAAGATAAAATAACGCAATGCGTCATAACTGTCAAGCAAAATGTTATTTTTTCTTATGACATAACGACCTTTTTTTACACTATTGATTTTTGGCTTTATTCAGGATAAGATTTTCTCCGTCAGAGCTTAGGGTTCACGTGCGATGGCTGTTTATGTATCCTACACGAAGATCGTCTAAAAAAATTCTTTTTATTTGTTCAGGAGGTATAAAATGCCTGAAACGATGACGCAGGCGGACAATTTCTGGTTATGCATGGATGATCCTGTTAATTTAATGGTGATCACGGGATTCTGGGAATTTGAAGAAACTCTTGATTATAATCGCCTGTTCGCTACGCTGGAGGCTCGGTTGGCACCCTTCCCGCGTTTTAGAAAAAAAATAGTGCGGCCGAAATCCGGTCTTGGATTACCAAAATGGGTTACGGATAAACATTATGACCTTCGATCTCATCTGCACCGGATTGCACTGCCGGCTCCGGGAGATCAGAATGACCTGCAGGATATGGTCAGTCAACTGATGACCACTGGTCTTGATTATAATAAGCCTTTATGGGATATCCATCTGATTGAAAACTATCAAAAAGGCTGCGCACTGTTTTTCAGGTTGCACCATTGCATTGCGGACGGCATTGCACTGATGCATGTCCTTCACTCCATGGCTGATACCGACTCTGATGCACCCTGGCCTAAACCCAGGGCTTTTGAAAAAAAAGGCAGCATGAGCCGTGGCCCCTTATTTTCTTTTAACACCATGATCTCTTCCGCCAAAGAAGCCGTTGAAAAGGGCCGCAAGATCAGCAAAACAGTGTTCAGAGAAATAGAAAAAAATTCATCCGATGCCGGATATTTAAGATTCATAGCCAAAACCGCGGCCAATCTGCCGGCGGATGTTGTTGCCGTTCTTTCAAAGCACATTGCGATGAGTTCGGATCCCAACACTGCCTTTAAAGGCAGGCTGGGTGTCCAAAAAAAGGCTGCCTGGACTCTCCCCATTCCTCTTGACAGAATCAAGACCCTTGGCCGGGCAATCAGTTCCGCCACTTTGAATGACGTGTTGATTGCCACTGTCACGGGCTCTATGCGCCGCTATCTGAAGACCCGGCATACGCCGATTAATGAACTGAATCTCCGGGTAACGGTTCCGGTAAATATTCGAAAACCGGGTACGGAATTTTTACTTGGCAATAAATTCAGCCTGGTGTTTCTTTCACTGCCTGTTTACCTGGAAGACCCTGTCCTTCGCCTGAAAGAAATAAAACGGCGCATGGATAAACTCAAGGTCTCTGCGGAGCCTTATGTTAATTTCGGGTTGTTAAATGCCATGGGCTACCTTCCGACAACACTGGCACAGAAAGCAGCCCAGCTTTTCGGCAACAAGGCGTCGGCGGTTTTAACAAACGTGCCCGGCCCTAGAAAACCCCTTTATTTTGCCGGTAAAAAAATATCCAATATCATGTTCTGGGTTCCCAGATCCGGAATCATAGGCCTGGGGATCAGTATTTTGAGCTATAACGGTAATGTGACCATTGGAATTGCATCCGATAACGGCCTGATGCCTGATCCTGAAACATTCCTGGCAGGATTTGAAGATGAATTCAATTATCTTCTTGATATTGTTCAATCAGGAAAAATAAATGAAGGCCCTCTGGTTCTGCATGACAGGTTCGAAGAGAAAAAATCCGAGAAACCCGGCCATGCATCAAAAAAGAAAACCATGGCATCCGGTCCGGACCGGTGCAAAGCAATGACCAGATCCGGCAAACAATGCCGCAACGTGGCAATCAAGGGGCAATCCTTTTGTTACAGCCACCGGCATGCAGTTGAAGAGGAAAATCGTCTTGAAGATGTGGCACAAATTATGAGAAGTCTTGTAGAGTAAAAATTTTGTGCAGCTCCTTTCAGAATTAGAGAAGAGACTTATGGCTCACAGAATACCACAAAATGTTCAGGGCAGGTTTTATGTTGATTCAAATTGTATCAATTGTTCATTATGCCCTGAAATCGCACCTGATAATTTCCGAACAAACCATGAAGCAGGGTATGAATACATTTATAAACAGCCTGATAACGGCCGGGAGGAAGAACTGATTGCAGAGGCCATGATATTGTGCCCTGCGGATGCAATTAAAGGGTAATGACCGGGTTTCAATTTAAATTGGAGGACAAGGTGAAGCAAATTGTCAGCATAAGTTTGGGAGATAGTAAAAATGATTATGAATTTGAAACCGAGTTCCTTGGCCGGGATTTCAAAATTAACCGCCTGGGCGTTGACGGGGACATGGAAGAAGCAGCCCGACTGGTCCTGGAATGGGATAAAAAAGCGGATGTCATAGGTATTGGCAATATAAAATTTCCCTATGGTATCGGTCCCAGATATCTTATCAGGAGACATGATGACAAAATTAAAAGCCTGGGGAAACGAATTCAGACACCCGTGACTTCCGGAAATGCATTGAGGGATGTTTCTTTTGAGTGGGCACTGAGATTCGTGGATCATAAATTCGGTAATTATTTCAAAAATGCCAGGGTACTGTTTCTTTCAGGTATGATCAATTATAAAATAGCCGGAGTCATGGCTGAGTACACGGATAATCTGACATTTGCAGATCCTGTTTTGGAAAACGGTATTTCCAAGTTCATCCATTCCCTTAAAGACCTTGAAAGTTATGCCCGGGGTGCAAATGAAATCCTTCAATGGCTTCCCACAAAAAGGCTGACATCTTCAGTTGTGCCTATCAAAACATGGAATGATTACATCCTTAAAAAAGCGATGCAGAAGGCAACTATCATCGTTGTTCCTTTTTACAATTTTTATGAATACTTGAAAGATACAACCCTGGAAGAGCTTGGGGGCAAAACAATTATCACCTCCACGGCCTATGACGACAGAATTGAATTTTTAAAGGAACGGGGCGTGGATGTGATCATTGATACCACACCTAAAATTCTTCAAAAAGTAGTGGGGCCCAATGTCATCGAGGCGCTGATTCTGGCTGCCCTGGAAAAACCCAACAATAAAATCCATGATGATGATCTTCTGGAAATCATCAGTCTTCAAAAAATGGATCCCCGGATAGTTTACCCTTCAGGTGTCAAAAAGCGGGTAAATCGATTTGCTTTTGTTATCCACCCCTTATCAAAAGAGTTTCTAAGAAAAGATAAAGCCGTTGATTTTATTTCAGGCTTTACACCTCCCAAGTTTCTGGATGCTGTCGAAAAAGTGATTGCCTATGCACCGCCCTGGGTTTATTCAAAGGTGACCGGCATAAAGTCACCTACCGGGGCGGAGGCGGAAGGCTGGCTCATTACAGTGGGGGGGACGCCGAAACAAATGCTTGCCCATAAGCCTGAATTTACATACACAAGACTTTTACAGGCCGCCAGGATGGCCAAACGAATGGGAGCCCAGATAATGGGTCTTGGGGCATTTACCAAAGTGGTTGGGGATGCCGGCGTAACGGTTGCCAAAAAATCTCAAATTCCTATTACAACAGGTAACAGTTATAGCGCTTCCGGCGCACTCTGGGCTGCGGCGGACGCAGTTCGGCGCATGGGGCTTATTAAAATTGAAAAAGGTAAAAAAATCGCCGGAAAGGCCATGGTTCTCGGGGCAACCGGCGCCATCGGGTCCGTCTGCTGCCGTCTTTTGGCAAAAGCCTTTGACGAAGTGTATCTGGCCAGTCGAAATACTGCAAAATTGCTGGCCCTGCAGCAATCCATCCTTGATGAAACACCTGACGTAAAGCTCAAAATCACCACAAAACCTGACAGGTATCTGTCTGAAATGGACGCGATTGTGACAGCCACCTCCGGCGCGGGAAAAAAGATTTTAGATATCACCAGGGTCAAGCCCGGATGCGTCATAACGGATGTGGCAAGACCTCTTGATCTTTCTCCCGAAGATGTGGCAAAACGTTCCGATGTGCTGGTTATAGAGTCAGGAGAGATTGAGTTGCCCGGCAATCCTGAAATGAAAAGCATCGGGCTGCCTCATAAGGTTGTCTATGCCTGCCTTGCCGAAACCATTGTTCTGGCCCTGGAGGGCCGGTATGAGATTTTTACCATCGGCAGGGAGATTGAGTGGGAAAAGGTAAGGGAAATTTACAAACTTGGACTTAAGCATGGTATGAAACTTGCCGCCATATCCGGTGTTAACGGTGTATTCACTGATGAGGAGATATTCAAAGTAAGGGATCTGGCGCTGGAAGCCAGGGCCAAAGCTAAAAAACAGTAAAAGCATAAAAAATTTTTGGAGAAAAAATTTGAAACGGATTATTAATATCAGCCTGGGGCCGGAAAACGAAGATTATCAGCTTGAAACCGAATTTTCAGGAAAAAAATTTTTCATTCAGCGCTTTGGGACAGACAACGACTTAAGACATGCGGAAGATCTTCTGCTCAAATGGAATAAAAAAGCGGATGTCCTTTGTGTCAGCGGCATCCAATACCCATCGACCTTTGGAAATCAAGGTGTGACGGACAGCACAACAAGGGATCTTCTTAAACTGTGTGATCGGGTGCAAACATTGGTCACTACCGGTGAAACCCTGTACAGGGTCAGCCAGGAATGGAGCCTGCGTCACATTCAGTTTCAATTGGGCAATAATTATTTTACCAATGCCAACGTATTTTTCTTTTCCGGAATGACAAGCTCCACCATTGCAACTGTCATGTCGGAATATACCGACAATATGGTGTTTGCGGATCCGATTCTTGAAAACGGCATCCCGAAATTGCTGTGTTCCATAAATGAACTTAAGCATTATGCCCAAAAAGCCCGCAGCCTTTTAAAAATGATTCCGGTTGGGAAACTTATTGCAAGGAAAAAACAGATCCACTCCTTGAATATCGATATCATTAAAAAGGCTGTTAAAAAAGCCGATATCCTGATTATACCTCACCATGGCTTTTACGAATACCTTGAAGACTTTTCCGGAGAGGATCTTGCCGGAAAAACAGTGATCACCACCACTGCCTATGATAACAGAGTTGATCTCTTAACCGAGATGGAGGTTGGTGTTATTATAGACACCACTCCCAAACTTATCGACACCGTTGTTGAAGGTGTTGTGAGTGAAGCATTGATGATTGCAGCCATGGAAATCCCTAAAAGCGACCAGATGAAGGATGATCTTCTGGAAATAATCAGCGAGCAGAGACTGGATCCCACGATTATTTATCCATTTGAACCGGGTAAACGAGTAAACCGATTCGCCTACCTTATCCATCCCCTTTCAAGGGAATATTTAAAAAAGATCAAGGCTGTCGAGATTATATCTGAAATTTCTCCCAAATCCATGGGGATTGTTGAAAAAGCATTGGCCTATACACCACCCTTTGTTTATTCCAGGGTAACCGGCATTAAATCTCCAACCGGTGTGGAAGCACAGGGGTGGTTGATCACCATTGGTGAAACACCCGAACAAATGCAGGCACATCCCCCTGAATTTACAACCCAAAAGATATTGCAAGCATCCCGGAAGGCAAAAAAACTGGGTGCACAGGTCATGGGAATCGGCATGCTTCCAAAACAGATGCATGGAGCCAGCCTGGATGTCGGCAAACATGCCGCCCTTCCCACTACCACCGGTAACAGTTATACAGCCTCCACTGCATTGTGGGCCACCGCGGAAGCAGTTCGGCTGATGGGGCTGAGCAAATTAAGAAATAAAAAAACCATCCTGGCAAAAGCCATGGTCATCGGAGCTACCGGCACCGTGGGGGCAATCTGCTCCCGGCTGCTTGCAACGGTTTTTGAAGAGGTGGTACTGGTCAGCCGGAATATGGCGAAACTGCTGACACTGGAAGATGAGATTCAAACAGAGAAGCCTGATGTGAAAATCAGGGTTTCTACAAGGGCCGACAGATACATTGAAACTATTGATGTGGTGGTCATGGCGAGCCTGGGTGCAAAAAACAGTATTGATATCATGCGTGTGAAGCCGGGCTGCGTTATTACCGATATTACCAGACCCATGGTTTTTACACCAAAAGAAGTCGCAAAACGTCAGGATGTTCTGGTAATAACCGGCGGTGAAATTCTTCTGCCCGGGGAGACTGTTGAAATGAAGGATATCGGCCTGCCGAAAAAAATTGCATATGCCGGTCTTGCTGAAACCATTATTCTTGCACTTGAAGGAAGATTTGAAGAATTCACCACGGGAAGTGAAACCCAGTGGGAAAAAGTAAAGGAAATTTACAAACTCGGACTTAAGCATGGTATGAAGCTTGCGTCTATTTCAGGTGTTAACGGCGTTTTGAGCGAAGACGAAATTGCGCGGGTAAAGGAAAATGCTTTAAAACAGATGAAAAAAGACCCGGCAGCCCAATGAATATAGCAACCAGAGCAAAACAGTTAAGAAAAACAGCCGTTCGGTTTGTGGTAAATGAGGTCCCGGCTCATCTGATTAATGCCGGTTATGACGCCTATAGCAGAATATATAAGGGACAACTGAGTCTCGGGCTTCCCGTTGCCCCGGAACTGGTTATAACCCAGGATCAAATTATATCCAATGCCATTGGCAAGCTTGCTCTGACCCTGTACCATATTTTCTTTCGGACGACCCGGATGATGATCCCGAGAGAGGATATCAAAGCGATTCTTCACGATGAGCTGGAGAAAGAGAATATCCGTCTGACCGAAAAAGTTATTCTCCTGACCAAGAATGAACTGAACCATATTGTGCTGAGCAGATTGAGCATTGGCAAATCATACCTGCTTCAAATTCAAAATGAAGCGTTTCGAAGAAATATTTTAAAGGAAACTCTCAAAAGCAATTTTCAACCGGCCTATTTTGAAAGTGAGGTTGATGAAAAGGAAAAAAATGGCAGAGGCGATTACGAGACGGTTTATTACCAGGATTTTACAGGAGAAGGTAAAGAGATAAAATTTCGACGCATGGTAAGCATGGAAGCTGTGACGGCCGGAGACAGCAACCCTTCTGTTATTCTGGTACCGGGGTTTGCCAATAATTCAGATTGCTTTGATCTCAGCAATCAATATTCCATTGCAAAAAATCTGGCAGACAGGGGCCGGTGGATATATCTGTTTGATCCAAGAGGTGTGGGGGTGAACAGGGGCAGGTTTGATCCATATTACACAGTGGATACCTTGATTGATCATGATCTGCCCACGGTATTAAATTTTATTTCCTCAAGAAGCCGCGGGAAGCCGTCAATAATTCTTGGCCACAGCATGGGAGGGATTGTTTCGGAAAACATGATGCTGAACTGGGGCATCAGGCTTGATTTTGACAAGCTCAAACTGTCTGATCAGAAAAAAAAGGCTCTGGATTCAGCCCTGGCTCCGAAAAATTTTGCCCGCGAGTGTATTGAAATGGTAAAAGGAATCATATCCCTTGGATCCCCAAAATGTTTTAATAAAAAATCCCATGTATTCTTTCCTTCGGCGCTCTGGCTGAACCATTTTTCGCGGATATTTAATTTTTCCCAGGTTCCAATCCACGAAATATCCCATCTTGTGACACAACTGCCTGTTTTAAAAAATATTACACGCTTTATATATAATAATAATATTGGAGATCTTAATTTTTTAATTTCCCCTGATAATCATAAAAATGATAAATATTTTATCGAACGGTACCTCGATACAGCCACTGAATCCATCCCGTTGGGACTGGGGTTTCAATTCCTTAAATCAGTTTATGACGGAAAGGGATTTAAGCGGATGGATAATAGTTCATTGAATTATTCCAATCATTTTTCATTTTTTCCTGAAACCATACCTTTATTCCATTTCTGGGGGGGCAATGACTGGCTCGCTCCCCCGAAAAATATGAGATACAGCAAATTTTATCCCCATAAAATTAAAAAAACATACAGAATCGAAACAGTACGTGATTTAAAGAAGGTTGAAATATTTCCTGAACAGAGCCAGATTATCGATTTTGTAATTGAAGGGGCCAATCACCTGGATCTGCTTTATGGAAAAACAGCCCGTGAGCTTGTTCACCCGCTTGTTGAAAAAATTATTGACACAATCTGGGCGGATTGGTCTTATAGCTCAAAAATGCAATCAGTTCAGGCATTTTAAAGGAGGAGGGAAAAATGCGAAAAACAATATTGCTGTTGACTATTGTATTTTTTGTGGTCGGCACAGCCACAGCCTCTGCCCGGCCCCGGCATCTCCACCGCCCGCACCACGCCCATCGTTACCACAATGATGGTGCCGTGATCGTGGGAATCCTGAGTGCCATCGGATTTGGGTTAATAGTGGGTACCGCGGTTGAGCGGGCCAATGCCCGCCCGCGCGTCGCAGCCCCTGCTTACATGCCCCCACCCGTGCCGGCCGCACCCACCGGCAAAAGCCTTGTAGTGACTGCACCGCGGCTGCATGTCCGTTCCGGGCCCGGCAAGCATCATCCGGTAATCGGTGAAGTGCGGATGAACAATGTCCTGGAAATCGTCGGGTCGGCAGCCGGATGGTGGTATGTCAAGCTGTACAGCGGCCACTACGGCTGGGTCATGGGTATTTATACCCGCGTCTTTTCCGAACCCGGCATACATGGGTAGGGTTCTAAGTTTTTATATTCCTTTCGCAAAATTGAGATGGTCTAATTGATGGGTTTAGCATCTCCGGCAACGAGGCCCTCGAAACGATCTCTGATTTTTGCGTCAAGCTCCTTGTCGAACACCACGGGGTTGGGCTTTGAAAGAATCTTTCTGGCTTCGGCCATGGCATTGTCCTGGGCCGTGTGACGTCCCCTGCTCTCCCAGTTGGTCCTCATACTTCTGGATGCCACTTTGGGAAGTACGGCGGTATCTCTCATGTGCCGCAGTGTGTGCATCTCTTCTATGAAGCTTCCCCCCGGACCGACCTTCGAGATCAGATCCAGGCACATATTCTCTTCACTGAATTCAAATCCACGTTTCATGCGTTTAAGCATAATGGCGATTTCATTGTCGATAACCGCCTTTCCGAAATCAAAGGCCATGAGACTGCCCAGCAGACCGCCCATGTTGAACATGTCAACTCCGCCCAGCAGAGCACCGATGGCATTCATGCCGGTTTCATAGCCTGACTGAGCATCATTTGTCTGAGCATTTGTCAGGCCGATATATCCGCCGGAGGGTACGTTATAGAACTGGGCCATCTGGCTGTGAGCCATCTGGAGCATATCAGTTTCGATAGCGCCGGGAGTATAATTGCCGGTTCTCATATCCGCAACAGTCGAGAGAACAGCGTAGATCATGGGAGCGCCTGGACGGATCATCTGGAGCAGTGTGGCAAGTGCAAGAAACTCGGTATTGCCGACGGTAAGTCCAGCCATCAGTGTTAAAGGAGCAGTCATGCCTGCATTGGGAACAATAGTGCCGTAAACCGGAAACCCTCTTTCCGCCAGGTATATTACGGCCTCGGTAGATTCAACATCCATGGTCAGGGGAGAAACTACCGGGCAGTAGTGATGGTTGATGAAGGGCCGATCCATATATGCTTCTTTGCTGCCGGCAATTATGGCACCCAGCTCAAGAACGTCCAGCAGATCCTGCATATTCGGAGTGTTGCTTCTGACCGGTTTTCTGCAATTTTTCAGTGCAGGGTAAAAGCGCGAAATACTGAACTGCCCTTTTGGAGCGTCGTCGGCCAGGGTTGAGATGGAAAATACATCGAATCCGGGAAGTTCATTGATCAGATATGCTATATTTGCGATATCATGGGAGGTGGCACGTCTCTCCTCACCGGTTTTAGGGTCGATAATATCAGGGGCTGAGCTTGCGGTAACTATAATGGGGCGATCATCTGGAATCGTCCTGTCGAACTCAGGATCCCGGGCGGTAAATGTATAAGTGGGAACAAAGGATTGCCTGCACCCTTCAACCACCTCCGGTGGGAATTTCACGAGGGTGCTCTGGTTATCTACCATGCAGCCGTGTTTTGCGAAAATCCCTCTTGCTTTCTCATTTCGAACCAGTAAACCAACATTTTCAAGTAACTCCAATGACGCTTCATGAACCCGTTCAACTTCACTTTGTTTTAAAAAATAAGCAGGTTGCATTGTTTTTCCTTTCATTACTGAAATCATTTTGACAGGCATCAGCAATTATATATTTCACACTGAAGCCGATAAAATTTACAAAAACCGCTCCCGGAGGAGATCCGTCATATCCTGTAACCATTCACAGCTGCCGGCTCACAGTTCACGATTTTTCAATGAACCATACAATAAAAAATCAGGTATGATATGAAAAAAATCCAGGGAACCTTCCTTTCCGCAGCTCTTTACTCCAAGATGATTGGCTTGTCAAAAAAAATATACTGCATTCGATAGCAACAGCGCAAAAAATGTAAAATCTTTTTGTGCAACCCTAAGGCTTGCAAAAAAAAAATATTGCGTGTACAAATGCACACCATGACATGCGGTTAAAAACCGGTAAACTGAAAAAATCCCTCATCAAGAAGGCCAGAGGAGTATAAACCATTGAAAACAGTCTCCATCATTATGGCAGCCGGCAGAGGAAGTCGTATGAAAGACTACAGCGGCAACAAAACCCTGCTGCCCCTTATAGCCGAATCTTCGCCTTTTTACGGCCGCCGACCCATTATAAAACATATTATCAAAAATCTCCCGACCGGCGCTAAAACGGTTGTGGTCAACCATCAAAAGAAAGATATAATCAAAATCACTAGCGGCATGGGACTATATTTTTGCGAGCAGCCGATTCTGAACGGCACCGGCGGTGCGCTGCTGGCAGCAGAAAACTTTATCAGGCAATCGGACTGCGAAAACATCATCATTACCATGGGCGATGTTCCCTTTGTAAAACCCGATACCTACCGGCGTCTGGTTGACAGTCTTTCCGATGCTCAGATGGTGGTACTCGGATTCAGTCCGGACGACAAGAAAAAATACGGAATCCTGGAAATCAACGGCACCGGAGTTTCCAAAATTACCGAATGGAAATACTGGAAAGACTATGCACCTGAAAAACAGGCAAAATTTTCAGTTTGCAACTCAGGGATCTACGCAATTAAAAAAACAGCCCTGGTCCCATACCTGACTATACTCTCCCAAAGGCCCCAGATCGTTGTCAAGGAAATCAACGGTGTTTCAACACGGATCGAGGAATTTTTCATCACCGACCTCGTGGAATACATGGTCGCCGATGGACTTTCCATCGGATATGTCATTGCAAAAGATGAAGCCGAAACAATGGGCGTGGATGATCCGGATGCGCTTATAACAGCCCAGAAAATTTACAGAAAACAGGAGCATTTCAGCCGAAATTCCAGATAAAATCTGTCCTTCCTTGCGCCCGGCCTTTGAATGAGACCCTTTGGCCTTTTTTATTCCGGTTATACTCACAAGGTTAAAAGTGCCTGCTTCAGGTCCGCCAGCAGATCTTCCACATCTTCAATTCCGGTGGAGTATCGTATCAATCCCTCGGGTATTCCCATCCGGGCCCGTTCCTCAAGCGTGCATTCCACGTGACTTGTTGTTGCGGGCGGCCCGACAATGGTTTCAACTGCCCCTAAATTGGCGGCAGCATGGGCAAAATGCAGTTTCGGCAGAAATCGGCTCACCGCCTCAAGACTGTTCTCGCGCAGCATGAAACTCAGCATCCCGCCAAAGCCCTGCATTTGCCGCCGGGCAGTTTCATGGCCGTCATGGGAGGATAGACCTGGGTAGTAGACACGCTCGACAGCCGGATGTGACTCCAGATATTGAGCAATCTGCAATGCACTTTCGTTCTGCTGACGAATCCTGAGATGAAGCGTTTTCATGCCGCGCAGCAGCAGATAGGCGGACATGGGGTGCAGGGTCGCACCATTGATTTCACGAAAATGATAGATAGTATCGACCAACTCCTTTTTGCCGCACACAACACCGCCCAGGGCATCTGCATGGCCGCCTAAAAATTTTGTGGCACTGTGAATCACCAGATCCGCACCCAGGTGCAGCGGATTCTGGTTTACAGGTGTCGCAAATGTATTGTCCACGATCACGACGGCCCCTGCTTTATGGGCTGCCGCCGCCAGTCGTGCGATATCCACGATTTTTGTCGTTGGATTGGTAGGGCTTTCCAGATACAGGATTTTGCAGCCATTTGTCACCTCTTTTTCTATCTGTTCATGATCCGTTGTATCGCACAATGCGACCTGAATATGAAACCGCGGCAGAAACTCGTTGAAAATCACATTGGTCCCGCCATAGGTATCCTTTACCGAAACCACGCGATCACCCGGCGAAAGCAGGGCAAAAAGCATACTGCTGATGATACCCATGCCGGTTGCCGCACTTGTCGCTGCTTCCGCATCTTCCAGGCTTTGCACCTTCTTTTCAAAAACCTGAACGGTCGGATTGGTATTGCGGCTGTATATATGTCCCTGTTTTTTCCCTGAAGCCACCTGGAGCCATTCATCCATGTCCCTGTATCCGAAAGAGACGCTGTGAACCACCGGCACCTGGGTCGCTCCCTGCATCAGATATTCCTCTTCCCCGGCCCAGACGGCGCGAGTACCTGTCTTTGATAAACAACCCATAAATAGCATTCTCCTTTAACTGCTTTTAATACAAGGCCAAGCCTGACTGTCCGAATTGGTTTGACGGATTAACGATTATCTGCCTTTTGATTAAAAAAATCTCGGCTAATTTACCGAACCGGTTTTTTTGTAGATATTTTTAATTATCGCCAGGACCAGCATAGCGTAATAAACAACTTTCTCTCTTGTTTTCCAATAGCCTTCAGACCCCTGTGTAAAACCGTTAACCAGGGAATTGCGCAGAGAGACAACCCCCTGGTTACCGCCATAATAGGTTTTTCCCTTGCCTACAAACCTGGCAACATGTGCATCACTGCTTCCGGTAACTGCAATGGGGATATGATGACGGTGCATGGCTTCAATTGCCGCAATGTTGTATTTTACACCACTTCCCGGAACCGCATTGGTACATTCCACGGCATCAAACGGTACTTTTTTAATCAAATCACCACATCCAAGCCTGACCCGCAGTATGCTGTCAAGCCATCGCGGTGAATAGGGGTGATGGGCCACGGCTATTCCACCGGCTTCATGAATAAGATGCACTGTTTCAGCGGCACTCAGATTTTTTGGAAAACGCTTCATGACAAACAGTGCTCCGATATGGCCGTCACGGCTTGAGACTTCACAACCCGGAACAATGGTCAGCGGCATCCGGCGCTGATGAACCCTGCGGCGCGCCTCAAAGGCCCCCTTGATTTCGTCATGATCGGTAATGGCGATGGCATCAAGGCGCATGGCAACGGCCTGTTCAAGCACACGATCCAGGTCATCTCCGTCCGACCACTGCGTGTGTACATGCAGATCAGCGGTATTCAGGATAACATTATTCGTTTTGTCTTTGATCCCTGCAAGCCGCAGTCCGGGCAGATAATACCGCTCATATTTTGTCGGTTCCCAGAACTCAAGTTTTTCAACCCGTTCCAGATCCGACAGCAGGTCCTGTTCTAAATCCTGCAGTTCAGCAAAATCCGACTCATATTGATCCAGATCAATTTCAAAACGTTTTTGCATAGGCACCCCCACAGAGGATTAAACATTCGGACATTCTACAGTTTTGTCATTTGAAATGAAAGAAAAAAATAAAGCCAAAGGGGCCTTAATAAGGCAGTTTGTTTTTTTAATCATAAGCGGATACCGCCCGATCCCGCCAAAGAACAATGCCGATTTTTATTTGTTGAAATGCCAACTCTATGATATGCAGGCCGGGAACGAAATGCAGGGACAGGTCTGGTGCCTGCCCGCGGAAATCAAAAATGAGAGGCAGATCCTGCGCCTGCCCGGCAGAGGCCATATCAATCATGAATTTTATCGCCGTAATTATACTGGTAACCATAATCGCAAATACTGCCCTTCATTTTTGGGCAGACATCCTGAACCTCAAGGTACTTGGAAGCAGACTTCCTGAAAGTTTCAAGGGCGTGTATGATGAGGATCAATACAAAAAATCCCAGGACTACCTGAGAGTCACGACACGGTTCGGGTTTGTTACCGAAATCTTTAATCTGATGGTTTTACTCCTGTTCTGGTTTTCCGGAGGTTTTGCCCTGCTGGACCGATGGGTGAGGTCTTTTGACTGGGGGCCGGTACCCTCGGGTCTGTTATACATGGGGCTGCTGGCACTGTTGTATGCCGTATTGATGCAGCCGTTCAGCATCTATTCCACATTTGTGATTGAACAGCGGTTCGGGTTCAATAGAACCACAAAATCCACCTACATATCGGACCTGGCAAAAGGTCTCGGGCTGTCCATCCTGCTGGGCGGACCTCTGCTTGCAGCCATTCTGGCCTTTTTCGAATATGTCGGGACCTGGGCATGGCTCTATTGCTGGATCGGTGTCACAATGTACATGCTGATCATCCAGTTTATTGCACCCACGTGGATCATGCCCCTTTTTAACAAATTTACACCCATTGAGGACGGAGAACTCAAAAAAGCTATCCTCGACTATGCCGGGTCCATCCACTTCCCCTTACAAAACGTTTATGTCATGGACGGCTCCAAAAGATCCGGCAAATCAAATGCATTTTTCACCGGTTTTGGGAAAAACAGACGCATAGTCCTGTTTGACACGCTCATAAAAAAGCACACGACCAGGGAGCTTGTAGCGATACTGGCCCACGAGATGGGGCATTATAAAAAACGGCACATTATCCAGGCCCTGGTCATCGGGATCTGTCAGATGGGGATCGTTTTTTTTCTGCTCTCTTTTTTTCTTTCCTGTCAGGAGCTCTTTGATGCCTTTTATATAAAACAGACATCCGTGTATGCCGGGCTGATTTTTTTCAGTATGCTCTATTCTCCCATTGATTTTTTTATGGGAATTTTCATGCAGATCCTCTCCCGGAAAAACGAATACGAGGCAGACCACTTTGCAGTACAGACAACCGGTGATCCCGAGGCCATGGCCGATGCACTTAAAAAGCTGTCGGTTCACAACCTGTCGAACCTGATGCCCCACCCTTTTTATGTCTTTCTTAACTACTCCCATCCACCGGTCATGGAGCGGCTACGAGCCATCCGGATTCAAGCCCAAGCCGATCAATAAACATGCGGCTCAAATCTTCATCGATGGTATGTACATAGATCCGGCCATCCGGTGTAATCCCGCGTATCCGCCCGTCGTGCAGAAACCATTGCAGAAGTTTTTGTCCGGCCATTTTACGATCATCCGGCGGATTTTCCATGGTAAACGCCTCCGGTGAAGGAATGGCGATGCCCTGCCCCACCAATGCTTTCATGAAATTAACAATTCTGGACAATCTCAGCAGTGTTGCCGCCTGAGTTCTGGAGGTGGTATGGGACAGGGGCAGGGCCGCAGAGCGCATCAGCCCGAGACTGGAGGGAAGAATATCCAGTTTTTCACATAATGCAAAATCCATGCTGTCCGGTGCCGGGTAATAAACCGACAAACCGACAAGCACCTTTTTGCCTGCCAGAAAAACAAGATCTGAAATCGTATCGACTGCCTTCTGACCCGGCGCACCGGCAATAATATACCCCACTGCATCCATCTTATTGTGTGCCGCCAGGTCAAGGACCCGTTCAAATGAACGGATAACATCCGGCCGCTTGAACTTTTGCAACTGAACTTTATCAATGGTGCCGAGAGAAAGGTTAAGCGTTTTAAACCCGGCCTTTTGCATGGCTGTTATCACATCGGCATCCAGAGATGGCGGGAACAGACCGTTCATGGCCCTTAACTCCAGATCAAATCCGCCAAATTCCGACCTTATCCGGTACAGCAGTTCTAAAAACCATTTTTTATCAAGCGAAATATTTTCATCCTCAAAATCAATAAAACCGGCATTATGGTTTTTAACCGCATTTGCAATCTCCTTCATGACGAATTCAACCGATCTCCGGCGATACCTGTTCCAGGATGCCGATCCCACACAGCAGTAGGTACACTGCATGGGGCAGCCGCGACTGGTTACGATGACGACGCCAGGTCTTTTTCCGCGGCGGTAGAAACCATGCTTGACCAGATGAAAGGCAGGCAATGGAAATTGATCCGGCTCTTCCATTACCGCCGGCTCGCTGATGTGCAGGGTGCCATCCGATCCGCGGAAAACAATTCCGGGAATTTTCTCGATACCGGTTCCTGATTTCAGTGCCCCGGCAAGCATGGGCATGGACACTTCTCCCTCTCCCCTCAGGACAAAATCAACAGATGGAGACGCCATGACTTTTCCGGGCATGGCCGTGGGATGATGCCCCCCCAAAACGGTAGGACAATTCGGGAAAATGCTTTTAGCGATATCGGCAACCCGATGGGCCTGATCACAGTAAGCCGTAAAAAGAGAAGAGATACCCACGACAGCCGGACTGGCGTCGCGGATGCACTTACCGATAAATTCATAACTGTAGCCATAATGCCGGAAGTTGTGAAACAGCCCAAATGGCGACATATCGAGCCGCCCGTAAAATTTTTTCAGGTACTCCATCTCCATGGGCCAGTCTATACACCGTGATTTTGACGTTGCCAGCCCATCTAATATTTCTACTGAAAACCCCTCTTTTATCAAAGCCGCGGCAATGCCGGTCAGGCCATAAGGGATCGTCCTTTTCTTTGTCAGATAAAAATCCCGGACAGGGGGCTGGATAAGAAGTATGTCGACCATGGGTTTTAGGTTTTGGGTTTTGGGTTTTGGATTGTGATTAAAATGTATGGGCAGGCCTTGTGCCTGCCCGTCAATGATGGGTTGTGCATAATGGATTACGTGACCTGCCCCAGAGTACCAGGTTTTAAGGCAAAATAAAATAGATAGAGCGAAGCGATACCACAACTTTTCACTTCTTAATTTTCACTATTCATTTTTTATAAGTCTTTGGTATGTTTCTGCAACGGTTTTTTCAAAAGCATCCTTAAAGGCCGTGTTATCTTTTTCCGAAAAATTTTCAAATTTTATGATATCGTATCCCCGTAAAAGCTTCAGCAGTTCCAGCAGGCTGTTGACGATAAATTCATGCAGTGCCGCTACCTGGTCGGTTTCGCCCTGCGCAATTTCTTCTCTTGTTATTTTTTTCACCTGCCCTGTTTCCGGGTTTTCAAATCCACCGGCCAAATCCACCGCATCGGCTACCTGGTCAAAATCGTGCAGCAGCCGGACCAAAGTGGCCCGCATCAGTTTGAAAATTGCCTCGACCTCACTGATATTGAGAAGTACCGGATGATGAATATAGGAATGATTCTGGTTTACAGGCAAATCAATAATTTTACCCGCGGCACTCCTTAAAAACCAATTTTCAGTATACAGAACAGTATCTGCTGTTGACCATTTAACCCTGGATTTGAGATGGACCCATATCACTTTGGAAAGAGCGTCCATGCAGTCTTGGGGTGTTTCATAATCGTAGCTGCCCAGCAAATTTCCATCCTGAAAGATATCGATTCCGGCCCGAACGGGGGGTCTGCCGAGTTCAACAACCATCAACCTCCTGAAATCATTGTGCTTACTGACCAGTACCTTGTTGGATATTCCATTTTCAGGAACCCTCTGGATAGATTCCGCCGTTTTGGGCGGACTGGTGTGGTTTGATGTATCGCAAGGCAGAAACACGGCGGTAATATAAGGTGCCAGGTCAAGGGTTGTGTGCAGCTTTTGAAAAAGCTCGACATCTTCTTTTTCAAGTGCGTTTGTGGTTATTATCTGCCCGGCGACAAGATAGGGTTCCATGGTTGAAAGCACCGATTCAAGAGCCCCCTGCCAGTGGGCAAAAACCGGATCACTGCCGGCCTGAATGCGGGCCTTTATTTTTTCTTCGATTTTCTGTAATTTTTCATGCAAACTTTTCTGTGTCATGGGTATTTTTTCCACTTTTCTTAAAAAATTAAATTTCCGGCAGTGCCGGCCGGACCTTGAAAACAGTTTCTTTTTTTATATTGACAGTGCCCGGTTTGGCCCCGCGCGGTTTGGTGACATGGCGTGCCAGGGTGCCCGAAACCGACACCATGCCGCCGGTCCGGGCCTTGCTGTGATAGGCAGCCACCGCCGCGGCACGTTTGAGGGTATCACGATCGGGCGTTGCGTCGGGCCGGGCCTGCAAAATAACGTGGCTGCCCGGCATACCTTTTACGTGGAACCACCAGTCGTTTTGACCGGCAACTTTAAGGCTCAATCGATCGTTGTCCAAATCAGTCCGGCCCGCCAGAACAACCCAGCCACCCGGCAGAGTGTATTCGTCGATGCGGGGCTTTTCCCTCTGGATTATTTTTTTTACCCTGCGCATTTATTTCACCCAATTTCAGCGAATATCGCTTTTTTCATTGCTGGTCCCGAATTCGGCAACTAATCGCCTGTAACTCAAATTTTTGCAAAATGTAGTGAAAATCGATTTGCTTGTCAAATCTTTGCAGTATTTTTTATTCAAATATTTCAGCAGAACAAACGCATGGGACATTTTGTAGAGCATTGAGCGCTTTTAGCAGATCGTTTGCCCTGAATATTGCCCTGAATATTGCAGGCATCTATCTTGACCCTTAGTTTGTTTTCTGATATTTAGATCAAAAACGCAGCGAAAAGTTTATAACATTAAAACATAATGTGTTTGAAAAATTCACTTTATTCAATTCCCCCTTTCCTCTCGGAAAATCCAGGGTTTTTGCTATCATAAGCGGATCAAAACAGACTCATTTACATAAAAATATTTTAACGAGGTGAAGATGAACGGTATCAAAGGCTTTGACAATGAAAAATATATTAAAGAACAAAGCGAGGCAATTCTCAAAAGAGTCGAGAAATTTGACAACAAGCTTTACCTTGAATTCGGGGGGAAACTCCTTTTTGATTATCACGCGTCACGGGTATTACCCGGGTATGACCCAAACGTCAAAATGAGGCTCCTTCAAAAGCTGAAAGACAAGGCCGACATCCTGCTGTGCATTTACGCCGGTGATATTGAAAGAAAAAAAATCCGGGCCGATTTTGGAATCACCTATGATTCGGATGCAATGAAGCTTATCGATGACCTGAAGGGCTGGGGCATCAATGTGCTGGGGGTCGTTATCACCCGTTTTGAAAATCAGCCGGCGGCAACACTTTTCAAAAACAAACTCGAGCGGCGGGACATCAGGGTTTATACCCACAGCTATACCAAAGGATATCCAACGGATGTAGATATGATTGTCAGCAAAGACGGCTACGGTGCCAATCCCTATATCGAGACAAAAAATCCTCTTGTAATCGTCACCGGACCCGGCCCCGGAAGCGGGAAGCTGGCCACATGCCTGTCCCAGCTCTATCATGATTATAAAAACGGAATAGCCTCCGGATACGCCAAGTTCGAAACTTTCCCCATCTGGAACATCCCTCTCAAGGATCCGGTGAATGTTGCCTATGAGGCGGCCACTGCCGACATCCGTGATTTCAACCTGATAGACCCGTTCCATCTGGAAGCCTACAACCAAAAAGCAGTCAACTATAACCGAGATGTGGAAGTATTTCCAGTCCTGAGGCGCATACTGGAAAAAATTACCGGAAAGGAATCCTTTTACAAATCCCCCACGGATATGGGGGTGAACCAGGCAGGGTTTGCCATCACCGACACGGCGGTCACTGACGAGGCTGCCAAGCAGGAGCTGGTCCGCCGCTATTTCAGATACCGGTGTGAATATGTAATGGGATTTACAGACAAGGAAACCGTGGAACGCGTTTACCTTTTTATGCGTGATTTCAATCTAAAAACAGATTATCGAAATGTAGTTGAGCCCGCCCGACAGGCGGCGCTGACAATCCAGGAACAAAATGGCAAAGGCGATAAAGGCATCTACTCTGGAGCCGCCATCGAGCTGCCTGACGGTAAAATCGTGACCGGAGCCAACTCGCCGATGCTTCATGCCGCCTCCAGCGTTGTGCTGCATGCAATCAAGCATCTGGCGGGCATTCCAGCCAAAATTAAGCTGTTAACACCGGCGATCACGGATTCTATCCGAAAAATGAAAATGGATATCCTCAATGAAGAATCCGTCAGCCTGGATCTCAACGAAACTCTGATTTCCCTGAGCAACGGAGCTGCAGCTAACCCCGCGGCCCAACTGGCCCTCGAAAAACTAAAAACGCTGCGCAACTGTGAAGTGCATACCACCCACATTCCTTCACCCGGTGATGAGGCCGGACTCAGGCGGCTTGGCGTTAATCTCACCAGCGA
>NBLJ01000106.1 GCA_002084545.1 Desulfobacteraceae bacterium 4572_123
TTCCGGCGAATACACAACCGGTATCGGGGTTTCACTTAACATTCCCTTATTCAAGGGCTTTGGGCGGGAATATAACCTGAATCGGGTTGATACTTCGAACCACAGTCTGAGGAATTCCAGGCGTTTTTATTATTTAAAAAGGGACAGGACGGTTATCGATACGGTGTCTGCGGTTTATGATATTATCAAGCAGGAGCATCTTGAAAAGCTTTATCGGACTCAGGTTGAAATGTATATGGGCCATGCAAAAACAGCCATAATAAAGGAAAAGGCAGGGCTTGCAACATCGATCGATGTTTACAGGGCCAAGATCAGTATAAAGGACGCCGAAGATAATCTGAGCCGCACGCAAAAATCCCTTGCAGATGCAAAGGACAGGTTGAAGCTGATTCTTGCCATTGATCTTTCCATGGATGTTGAAGTTACAGCTCCGGTTGGATATGAGCAAACTGAGTTAAAACAGGAGCAGGCCGTTGAGATAGCGCTTGCCAACCGGGTGGAGCTGAGGCAGGCTAAGGACAGTATGGATGAGGCTATCAGAAAATCCAGGATTTCAAAACACAACCTGTGGCCGGATTTTAACCTGATTATGGATTATGAAAGAGCATCAACCTCTGAAGATTTCGGCCAGAGTATGGATTTCGAAGAAAATATCTGGAGTGTATCTTTAACCGGTGGTTCAAGCTGGCCGCGAACCGCCGAAAAAGCAGCTTTCAGCCAAAGCTTGATAAATATTAAAAACGAACGGTTAAAGCTTGAGCTAAAGCGTGATGAAATTCAAAGAGAGGTTCGAGGGCAGCTTGAGGTCCTGAAAGAGGCGGAAAACAGCATTAAAATAAGACAAGAACAGATAAAAACCGCTGAAGGTAAGCTTGCGCTGGCAAAAATCAAATTCCGTCATGCAATGGCGGATAACTTTGATGTCATTGAATCCGAGACCGAGCTTGAGAACGCAAAGGTCAACCTGCTTTCCGCAAGAACGGAATATATTGTAGGGACATATAAGATGCGCTCGGCTCTTGGAACCCTGATACAATGATGAGAGGAGCAGCCGCCTGCGGCGGATTTAAGGCCTAAAGCGTAGCGGTCATTGAGCGAAGCACTCCCTGGAGGATTATTATGAAAAAATTCCTTATACCGCTCGTATGTGTCGGATTAATCGGACTTGTGGTTGCAACCATTGTCAGCTCAAATCACAGTGAACGTTACCCCAGGTTGACTACTGTGACTTCCGGAAGCTTCGACATAACTGTAAATACGGTTGGTGTTCTTGATGCGGCCAGGTCGCATATGGTGTCATCCACCATAAGGGGCGACCGGGGGAAAATAATTTACCTGATCAGCGATGGGACCCGGGTCAACAAGGATGATATCCTGGCCAGACTTGACCCCGCCCCATTTGAAGAAGAAGTTCGCAGACTTGAAAGCGAGGTGCAAAGTCTTGAAGCCGCAGTTGCCGCAAATAAACAGATGCTCGAGTGGGAAAAAACCCAGATGGAACGGGAAATCCAAACTGCACAATATAATCTGCAAGTTGCCGAGCTTGACTTAAAGCGATTACAACAGGGCGAAGGACCTTTAAAATTAACGGGCTTTAAATCGGAAATGACCAGGGCCCAAAAGGATTACAAACGCTATCTTGCATATATAAGCGACCTTGAAGAACTTTCCCAAAAGGGCTTTGATCACCCGAGGGAAATTACATCCGCCAGGGAAAAATGCGACGAGCTTAAGGAAAAGCATGAAACCGCGAAAAAAAATTATTCATGCTACAAAGAACATGTTTTCCCTTCACTCATTAAGGCCGGGGAAGCCAAGGTAAAGCAGACTGAAATTGAGCTCGGTCAGCTTAAAAAAGGTGGCATTTTCAAGGTTGCCAAGGCTAAAGCTGGTTATGATGAGGTTTTTGGTAAGCTTCAAACTGCACAAAGCCTGCTTGCAACCGCCCGCAACGATCTGGAAAAAACCGTCATCAGAGCACCGTCATCAGGCATAGCCATACATTATGAAGCCTATCGCGAGGGAAGCAAGCGAAAACCCCGGGAAGGCGACAATGTGATACAGAACCAGCCGCTTTTATACCTGCCTGACATTTCTGCAATGATCGTAAAAACCCAGGTGCGTGAGATAGACCTTCACAAGCTTGTTAAAGATCAAAAGTGCAAGGTTCAAGTGGACGCCTATCCCGATTCCGTGCTTGGAGGTCAGGTCGCCTTTATCGGGGCACTGGCGTCCGAGAATTTCAAGCTTGGCCGGGGAGAAAAATATTTTGAACTGACCATCGCTTTAATGGATAAGGATGAACGTCTGCGGCCGGGCATGACTGCCAGGGTTTCGATTTTGTCCGATAGCGTAGATGAGCAGCTCACGGTACCGGTTCAAGCTGTTTTTGAAGAGGCAGGAACTAAATTCTGTTACAAGTATCTTGAAAAAAGGTTCAAAAAAGTCGGAATAACCACCGGCAGGCAGAACGAAGATCTGGTGGTAGTCCTGTCCGGGCTTATCGCAGGCGACCAGGTCAGCCTGATAAAGCCTGATATGGATTGATTAATCCGACTGCGCAACTTACCAGCTTTATTTAGCAGCGGCTTCTTTTTGCGTCATGCGATATTGTTGCGGGGTACGCGTTACGGGGTACGGGTTGCGCGTTTCGTGTTCCGGGTTATAAAAAGGATTATTTCCGATTAACATACTCGCAACTCGTAACACGCAACTCGCAACGTACGGCGTTTACGATGGAACCCTTTACAGTGGTAATCAAGGCCGAGCCCTTTGGACTCGGATATTTACTAAAATGTCATCTTGTCTTGTTCATCTGACCAAAATTTCCAAATCCTATTCTATCAGCCCTTTAACTGTTTCTGTTTTGAAGAATCTGGATCTTATTGTGGAAAATGGCGAATTTGTAGCTGTGATGGGTCCGTCAGGCTCAGGCAAATCAACTCTTCTTTATATCCTGGGTTGCCTTGACCGCCCTGATTCCGGCAGCTACCTTTTAGATGGCCGCAATATGCTTGATGCAACCGATTCCGAGTTGTCCCATGCAAGGGCGCACCATATCGGATTTGTCTTCCAGACTTTCAATCTTATTCACAGTCTCGATGTATTTGAAAATGTTGAACTGCCGTTTCTTTATTCAGCCGAAGGAAACGGTGATTTTAGATTCAGGATAGAAAAAGCAATTGAACAGGTGGGGCTCACAGACAGGATAACTCACAAATCTTATCAACTGTCAGGGGGCGAGATGCAGCGTGCGGCCATTGCCCGGGCTGTTGCTGTTGATCCCAAGCTTATCCTGGCGGATGAGCCCACAGGCAACCTTGATTCAGCCACCGGCCAGGAAATTCTCAGGCTGTTTCAAACCCTTAATGGCAGAGGGGCCACCATTGTTATGGTAACCCACGATGAGAACGTCGCGGCCTACGCGCAGAGAGTAATCATTTTAAATGACGGCAGCTTTGAATAGTAGAATATACAGGATGTATAAAGTATTTTCGATGGCTGCCCGCGGCCTTTTAAGCCACAAGCTTAGATCCTCCTTAAGTATTCTGGGAATTGTATGTGGGGTCATGGCTGTTTTATCCATGATATCGATAGGTGCGGGTGCTAAAAATGAGGCCCTGCGCCAGATTGAACAACTCGGTACCCGGAATATCTATTTAAAAACGGTTTCATTAACCAAAGGGCAGGAATATAAGGCACGCCGGCAGCTCTCAGCCGGCCTGAACGTTGACGATGCCGCCATGATAAAGAGGGTGTGTAAATCCGTCGAAGATGTCAGCTGCATCAAGGAAGTGTCGGCTTCAATTACAGGTATTGGTAAAGAAATTTCACCCCAGTTTATCAGTTGCTCTTCCAGTATGGCCGGGCTGCAGAACCTTTTTATTCGCTACGGCCGGTTCATCAGGGACCATGACGTTAAGAGGGGAAATAAAATATGTGTCATCGGGAGCCAGGTTGCAAAGAGCCTGGGCCCCACTCTCTGGCTTGGCAATCATATCAGGATCGGTGATCATCTTTTCAAGATCGTCGGCATTCTCAAGCAATATGATTATGATACAAAAAACACGTCGGCAATATCCATACGCAACTACAATGAAATGGTCTTTATTCCCCTGGGCCTTGAGAAAATCATCGGGCAACCGTCATCGGGCAGAGGTGTGGCACCGTCAAGTCTAACCGAAATTATAATTAAAATAAAGGAAACCGGGCAAGTTGTCGGTGCCACAGCGATTATCAGGCGAATCATGGAGGTGGCGCATCACGGCGTAAAAGACTTCCAGATGGTTGTTCCTCAGGAACTTTTGAAGCAGTCACAAAAGACGAGACGAATGTTTAATATTATTCTGGGCGCCATTGCCGGTATTTCCCTGCTGGTCGGGGGTATTGGAATTATGAATATCATGCTGGCAACGGTATCTGAACGCATGAGGGAGATAGGAATAAGACGCGCGGTTGGCGCAACGCGGGGCCATATCATCATGCAGTTTCTGGCAGAGTCGGTAATTCTAACATTTGCCGGGGGAATTTTCGGTATTGCCGCCGGCATCGGTGCTGTCTTGCTAATCACAACAGTTGCCGGCTGGGAAACTGCTGTGACCTGTTGGGCTGTTTTTTTGCCGCTGATTGTTTCCGTGCTGGTTGGAATTTTCTTCGGGCTGTATCCTGCCTACCGGGCGGCATTTATGAATCCAATTGCAGCACTACGCTACGAGTAGGGATAAGAGACATTACTTATGAAGATTCAAATTCTCAGGTGTAAAACCTTCTGCGTTCTATCAGTTTTTGTATTATTTGGTTTGATATTTTCCGGGTGTGCAGCAATGCCGGAAATTATAAATTTAAAGCAGGATGAAAGCTTTACTCACGATGAAATTGTTGCAGGAATGATGGGAGTTGGCGGCGTTGTTTCCATAGCAAACGATCTTGATGAGTCGGAAAGCCGCAAATACGCAGGCTTACTAAAAGACAGTTTTCAATCAGCGAGAAAAGAGCTTGTCATTTTGCCGGTTGAAGAGGTCGTGCGATGGATAGGGAATGATGATTATCAGACAATCTTTCACAATTATAAATACACAGGGAAATTGAATTTAGACTTTCTTAAGAATCAAACTTCCCAAGCCGCCTTCAGATATCTCTTGCTGGCTCGTATCATTGAAAACGATGTCAGTGAAACCAGTAAGAGATGCCCAAGACCTGAAATTCCCACACAATTTGATTTAAAAGGAAATCCGATTATTAAGGAAATTGCAGTAGAGTTGATCAGTACGAGACGTATCGATGTTTCACTTGATATTTATGATCTCAAGAAAAAAATCCTGGTATTCAGCGGTATAATCAATGAAAGTAAATCGAAAACAAGAACCGCATATTACGAGAAGAAGGATGAGGGAATAGGAAGAACGTTTGCTCTAATACCTGTCCGTGCGTTTCTTGAAGTAGCTCTTAAACCATCGGCACCAAGTACAGATGAATTGCTCCACAAAATTTTTAAGGCATTTGCCCGATATATACCTTGAAAATCACCCGTAACCCTGGCGGACGACATTCGCTTCTAAATATCGAGACCTTAGGGAAAGCAGGCTTATTTCCCGTCATCCCCGTCCAGAAATCCGGGCTTGCGGTAAGCAGGTTCCGGATAGGAGTAAAAACCCTGCCTGGTTTTCTCTCCGAGGAGACTTTTATCAACATATTTTTTTAAGAAGGCCGCGTTGGCCTGGGACTGAGGATTATCCGACTTGTTTGCCCAATAGTCAGTAATCGACCAGATGGTCTTTAAGCCGATACTGTCCATAATGCCAAAGGGGCCGCTATCCGTATGCATGACGCCCATCCATGCCCTGTCAATATCTTCTATGGACGCAACGTCATCTGCTGCTAACTTGAGTGCCGCTGACAACAGGCTCGACAACATGGCGTTGAACACATAGCCATGGTGTTCCTTATGGAGGATAATGGCAATTTGGCCGATTTTCCGGGCAAATGCATGGAGCAGGTCAATGGTCTGTTTCGAAGTGTCCGGATGCGGCATGATGTCTACCACATTGGATATCCTGACATCGTGGAAATGGAGGGCAGCAAACCTTTCGGGCCTGCCGGTGGCTTCGGCAAACATAGAGGGGAGCAGCAGGGATGTGTTTGTGGTGAAGATGGTTCGGGCCGGGCAAAGCTTATTGAATTGAGAGAACACCTTTTTCTTGAGTTCCGGGTCCTCCGGAACGGATTCACTTAGAATATCCACATCTCTTGCCGCTTCTAAAGGGCTATTGGTTGCAGCTATCCTGGCAATCGTCTCATCTGATTGCTCCCTGGTCATATGCCCGGATGATACGGACCTTTCACAAAATTTTTTTATCCTCTCTTTTGCCTTGTCAAGCATTTCCGGGGAGATATCATAAAGTGCCACGTCATAGCCGTGTAAGGCACATTGAAAACCGATTTGCTGACCCATGGTGCCCGCTCCGATAATAAGTACACGTCTGATGTCCTCTACTTTCATTTCAGCCCCCCGATGATTTAAGATTTTTGTTCGGGCCTTTCCCATCACAGCCCTTTTCCCTGTCGACTATATAAAAGAAATCTTTTTCTTGTGCTGCTATTATATATGAGACTGTTCTATCACCCTTGTTGCGGTCTTTTCGAGGTTGTGCACTGCAAATATGAGTGCTTTGAATCTCTTGTCCTTGGTCTGCCCGTGGAAGTAGCGAAAATAGATCTGCTGAGCAATTACAGCAAGACGAAAGAGACCGAAACAAAAATAAAAGCCAAAATTGTCGATTGAAATACCGGATTGCTCTGAATACCTGGCCACCAGCTCTTTCCTGGTAAGTGCGCCCGGGATATTGGTGGGCATCAGGCGGATTGACTGAAACTCTTTAGAATCATCCTTTTGCACCCAGTAGGCAAGGGAGCTTCCCATGTCCATAAGCGGGTCTCCTATGGTTGCCATTTCCCAGTCAAGTATTCCGATAATCCTCACCGGGTTCTCAGGGTCAAGTACCAGGTTATCCAGTTTATAATCGTTATGAATGATAGAAGGTCGAGTTCTTTCCGGCGGCATTTTTTTATCCAACCACTCCATAATTCGCTCAAAATCAGGCGCATCTTCTGTTTTGGCAGCGAGGTAACGCCGGGACCATCCCTGAACCTGCCTCTTTACATACCCTTCCGGCCTGCCAAAATCTCCAAGGCCCACTTTTTTGTAATCAATAGAATGGAGTTCAAGATGCAGATCGATAAGATTTTCACAGAGCCGGCGTGCATCCTCAGGGCTCATTTCCAGCCCCCTGGGCAGGTCTTTTCTCAGGATGATTCCCTGTATACGCTCCATCACATAAAAGGGGCACCCCATAATCGAGGAATCTTCAGTATACACAAAGGGTTTCGGTGCATAAGGAAATACCGGGTGTAGTGCGCTCAATATATGGTATTCCCGGCTCATATCATGGGCTGTTTTGGCCTTTGTTCCAAAGGGTGGCCTTCTAAGGACGAATTCCTTTTTGCCCGCGCGGATCATGTAGGTCAAATTGGAGAACCCGCTGGGGAACTGGGTTATGTTAAGAGTGCCTTCGAGCCCATTTATATTGTCCTTCAGAAATTCCTCAACAGCCTTTGTTTTAAGCTCTTCACCGCGTCTTACTTTCACAGGCTTATCTGTTATACCCATAATTTAGCTCCCACCACTGCCTTTTTTGTAAGTGTTCACGCCCATTCGGAACAAAAAGGTCGCACATTCTCCGTTCTGTAAGCGTTCACAGATGCTGCAGATGTGCGTGATCAGGGCGGCCAGCTATAGTCTGCTATGCTGGTTGCCCTGATCGCGTGCAGATGCGGTGCCTGTAAACGCTCACCCTTTTTTCAAGGCTTGAGATACAATTCCACAAGATCGATAAGAAACCTGGCATATTGCTCTACCGAGACATTCCTCATCTCATATTTCCACCTTTTCAAGTACCAATCTTGCAGTATTGCTTTGATCATAGCCGCGACGAGTTCTTCGTTTACGTCCCGGAAGATTCTGTCCTGTTTTCCCTGCTCAATAATGTCAGTGAATATTTTCTCAGTAAAAAGCTCAAGCTCGATTGCCCTTTTTTGCACCTTTTTAGTGAGATTTTTTGTCTCCATATAGGAAAAATAGAACCACGTATGCATGATCTCACTTAAATACAAGTGGGCATAGATAGCCTGCTTCAGCTTGAAATGGGGATCATCAATACCCGTAAGCTGATCAACAAGCACTCTTGTTGCAACCCTCATGCTTTGCTGTTGAATCATTTCAATGAGTTCATCCTTGCTTGAAAAATATGAGTAAAGGGCTCCCACGCTTAAGCCTGCCTCGGTGCTTAAGTCCCTCATACTCATTGCGGAAAACCCTTTCTTGTTGCTTAAGGCAAGGGTCGCTTCAGATATTTTTATGAGATTTTTGACAGCCACAGGCGCTTTCTTGATCTTGATTCTGTTCCTGTTTTCCTGGAAGAACTCCCTGTACATGTTCTCCTTGGAAATGCTTACACGATTCTTGAAGACATCAAAATTCAACACATCCTCCAACGTTATTATTTTACCTCACGGCCTTCATAACCCCTCAGTATCCTTCTTGCCACCGACATCTTGTGTACCTCATCAGCACCGTCGTATATCCTGGCACCTCTCTCATGTCTGTAGAAAAATGGGATAATGATATCATCCGTCATTCCCATACCCCCATGGACCTGAAGGGCTTTGTCCACTACATTCTGCATCACACCAGCCACAAAGAACTTGATGAGGGATATGTCTTCCCTGGCTTCCTTCACACCGAGTTTTTCAATCTTCCACGCGGCATTCAGAGTCATCAGGCGCGCGGCCTGCATCTCAGCAGCACATTCGGCAATCCAGGCCTGAATAATCTGTTTGGTGGCCAGGGTCTTTCCATCCGGAGTCATGATCCTTTCTGAGGCTCTCTTGCACATGAGATCAAAGGATCTCTTGCATATGCCCAGCCACCTCATGCAATGGTGAATCCTGCCTGGACCAAGGCGTTCCTGCGCAATGATAAAGCCGTGTCCTTCGGGACCGAGGAGGTTTTCCTGGGGCACTCGACAGGACTGGTACAGTATTTCCCCGTGGCCGAAGTAGTCAGTCCCGGGCTCACCCATTACCGGGATATTTCTTACCTGGTTAAATCCCGGTGTATCACACGGAACAATGATCATGCTTGCCTGGAGATGGGTAGATGCATCGGGGTTGGTCTTTGCCATAACAATAGCAAACTCGGCACCATCTGACGATGACGTGTACCACTTCTGACCGTTGATGACATAGTCATCCCCATCCTTAACAGCAGTGGTATCCATCATTACGGGGTTGGATCCCGGCAATTCCACTTCGGTCATAGAAAAGCAGCTTCTGATTTTTCCCTCCACCAGGGGTCTGAGGTACTTCTCCTTCTGCTCATCCGTACCGTAAAGGTAGAGGATCTCAACGTTGCCTGCATCCGGGGCCTGGCAACCAAACACGTAATGCCCTAAGGGAGTCCTTCCCAGTGATTCTGATACAAAGGCATGATCCACCAGGTTTAATCCCATACCGCCATATTCTTTTGGGTGATTCGGGGCCCACAACTCCATCTTTTTTACCTTGGCCCTTTTCTCCTCGAGTACAGGTAAGAGATTCTTGAAACTCCTGTTCAGAAATTCCGGCTCAAGGGGTATAAGTTCTTTATCAACAAACTCATCAATCATGTCAATTATTAGCCTGGTCTTTTCAGACATTTCAAAATTCATAAGAAACTCCTTTTTGTTTAATTTTAAGTCAAAATACAAGGGCGGCAAAGGGAATGTCAAGAAAAATCGAATGAACGTTCGTTTTTTATTGCAATTTCTTTTTCTTTCCTCTATTCTATTT
>NBLJ01000107.1 GCA_002084545.1 Desulfobacteraceae bacterium 4572_123
GATACACTCAAACGCCTTAAGGGTATCGGCGCCCGTACCGCCCAGAAGATTATTGCCACCCTTGAGGGGAAAATGGGAAAGTTCGCCCTGATACAGAAAACCCAAACCCCGGTAAAGCCCATAGCTGAGGATATTCAGGCCCAGGTTCTGGATGTACTGGTTTCCCAGCTTGGACACAGGGCCGGTGATGCCCGCAAAATGATTGTCGAAGCCATGCAGCGCAACAATGCGATTGCAACTCCCGAAGAGCTTTTCGAAGAAGTTTATCGGGGAGAAGCGCAGAGAGGATAAAGGCCGTCCATGACCGATGATGTCTTGAAATATTCATCAGATACAGAGGGTATCTTGACCCGGTCTAACCTGCCGGTGGATCAGGAACCTGACATTCTTTCCCTGCGGCCGGAAAAAATGTCGGATTATATCGGTCAGGCTGAAGTCGTGGAAACCCTGGAGATCGCAATTCAGGCCGCCCTGTTGCGTGAAGAACCGCTGGAACATGTTCTGTTTCACGGCCCGCCAGGCCTGGGAAAAACCACAATGGCCCATATTATTGCCAATGAAATGGGAGGTAATTTAACGGTTACATCCGGGCCTGCACTGGAAAAAGGGGGCGATCTGCTCGGCGTTCTGACCCATCTTGAAGAGGGCGATGTCCTGTTTATAGACGAAATTCATCGGACCCCAAAGGCCGTTGAGGAATTTTTGTATCCGGCAATGGAAGATTTTGCAGTGGATTTTATCTTTGATAAGGGTGTGCATGCCCGTAGTCATCGGTATCGGTTGAAAAATTTCACAATGGTTGGAGCAACGACCCGGGTGGGACTTTTATCGGCTCCGCTGCGGGATCGTTTCGGTATTTTCCGAAGCCTTGATTTTTATGATGAAAAAGACCTTGTGCAAATCAGCAAAAGATCAGCGGCCCTGCTTGACATTGCCATCGACGATGGTGGGGCACTTGAACTGGCAAAGCGTTCCCGGGGTACCCCCAGGATTGTGAACCGTCTTTTAAAGCGTGTCCGGGATTATGCCCAGGTCCGGTCCGATGGCCGGATTAACAGTAAAACCGTCCATGCAGCCCTGGATCTGGAAGGGGTCGATGAAAAGGGGTTGAGCAATCTGGATCGGAGGTATCTGAATACTATTATCCGGTTTTATAAGGGCGGGCCCGTGGGCATTGAGGCGATTGCGGCAACGCTTCAGGAAGAAACCGACACACTGGTGGATGTCGTGGAGCCTTATCTTTTGAAGATCGGTCTGATTATGCGGACCTCATCGGGCAGAAAGGCGGCAGATGCGGCGTATCAGCATCTTGGACTGCCCTTTCAGAAAAAAATATTTTAATCAATCAGTGTAAAATGGTGAATTCGTTATTTTTAAAAAAAGCAGTATACCTCTGGGCCGCTATCTTTCTGGTTTTAAATTTCAATAGTGCAGCAATTAATGGTATATGAAAGCCGTGGCGATGTTATTCAGGAAAAAATGCGCATTAGATGCTCAACCGGTGAGGTCGCAGGCCCGAAGGAACTTTCCGGAGACAAAAAAACCCCCGAGGGCGTTTATTTTTTCATAAACCGGTTTACTGCAAAGGACCTGAGTCCTGTTTATGGCACAAGGGCTTTCCCGGTGGACTATCCCAATCTTCTGGATGAGATGGCCGGTCGAAGCGGTTACTCGATCTGGATGCATGGGACGGACAAACCCTTGAAAGATCGAAATTCAAATGGATGCATTGTACTGGAAAATTCATCAATAGAGCGGGTCGAAAAGTATATTGTGCTGAACCGTACGCCTGTTATAATCGTGGATAATATCACGTTTCAGGATGTTGATCTGTTTAAAAAAAACAAGGAAAAAATTTCCTTGTTTTTGACTTATTGGGAAACCGCACTTGAAACCGAATCACGGCCGGATTTTATGAAGCTTTATAAACCCTCGGTTCTCACCGGAGTTTCGGCCTGGTGGCATGAGTGGGAAAAAGTAAATAAAAAGTTTAAAGCCATCGGGTCTCCTGTGTCAGTGGCAATGAAACAGATTGCCGTTTACAGGCACCGGGATATTTATCTTGCACTGTTTGATCAGACGATTGAATCCGGAGACCGACAGATGTCCGCCGGAACCCGGAAATTGTTTTTCAAAAGTATCGACGATCGGTTGATGATAGTGGGGGATACCTATCAGGCCAGTGAGAAAAAGGATGCCGGCCAGTATAATCCGTTTATCACTGCCTGTCGGCAACTGGTGGAAGCAGTACAGCACCCTCAGGGGTTTTGATAAATTACGCCGGAATATGATAACACACTGAACATGCAAGAAAAGAGGGGAGGATGGCAAGCCGGGAAAAGTCATCGCGTACGAGAAGACAAAGTCGACACTGGAGCCTGCTGCTGATAAACGGGCACGGAGAGACGATTACCATCGGTCATATTAAAGGACTGATCATAACTCTGGTGGCTGCGGCGTTTTTGATGCTTGTTGTCGCCTCGGTTCTTTTCTATTCCAATCGGCGGTTTGTCATTGAAAATGACGGTTTGCAAAACTCTCTTACAGAGATGAAATCAAGACTGATTTCTTTAAGAAACGACAGAGATCTTTGCATGGCTCGTCTGGTAGCGGCTGAACCCGGGATTGAGCGCCTGAGTAAAGATAAGAGAGAAAAATTAGTACCGTCCGATCCTCTAAAAACCGGCAAAGATGACCCCCGCCCGAAAGAGGCCGGTGCCGCCGAAGAGGCGGGTGGTGAGGTAGTTCCGGCGACTGAAAACATGACGCTTGAAAAAGATCTTTCTGTTGTAGCCGAACCCTCTGGTCTTGATGTTGAAAATTTTACATTGACGTATGAATCTTCAATTCAAACAATAAAAGCCGGATACCGGATTAAAATTACGGATCATTTGTTTGAACGTATCAGTGGGCGTACGATTGCGGTATTAAAACCCGGTAAGACGGAACATTTTAAATGGCTGACCCTGCCGAAGATTGAACTTGATCAGGAGGGAGAACCCGTGGACTGGCAAAAGGGGCAGTTGTTTTCTATTTCCAATTTCAGGGATATTGCGTTTGAAGCAGGGAGCCAATATCCGGCAAAGGAATTTACCCTTGCCACGGTATTTGTATTTTCAGAAACAGGAGATCTGCTCTTGAAAAAAGATTTTTCTTTGAATAGAGAGTAAAAATACTGCCCCGGAGCTGGTGTAAATTGATAATAAATTGAAATTACAACATTATTTATTTGTCGGTTTATATTATTGAAAAAATATTTAACCGAATATTACTTCGCTGCCGCATGAGGAGATCCATGGTTGGTAAAAAAACAAAGAATATTTCTATCGTGGACAAGGGATTGTCAGCCGAAGGTAGCTTTACAACACCTGGAAAATTGATTGTAAAAGGCACAATCAAGGGAACGCTGAAGTGTGAGGAGGTCATTATTGCTCAGGAAGGTGCTGTTTACGCAATTGCCGAGGCCGCCCGTATCACCATCGGAGGGAAATTTGATGGTGAACTTTCAGCGGCGGAAGAATTGATGATTCTGCCGACCGGCAGGTGCTCCGGCAAGATCAGCTGCCGGGATCTTATTGTGGAAGCAGGGGGCAAATTGAATGCCGAGGTTAACTGTATCGATTCCAGGGATCTAAAATCCGGCAAAAAGGTTTCCGGTACGGATAAGGAGGGTGAATAAATATCAGGCTGAATACAATATAAATGCAGATTCCGCTATTTATCATTTACAATGGCCATGACCCGCAACAATACCCATCGGACATGAATTTATATTTTTTTTTGCTTGACACAGCCGGATTTTTTATTTAATAAACTCAGATTCTTTTTTTTATGACAGGAGTGAGAAAACGTGAAAAAATATACATATAGCGCAAAAAAGTCCGACAATGCTGGCAAATGGTGTGTTGTCGACGCAAAAGACATGGTACTGGGCAGACTGGCGACTTCGGTGGCCTCCCGCCTGCGCGGCAAACATAATCCTTTATATACGCCTCATGTCGATACGGGAGATTCGGTTATCGTTATTAATGCCGAAAAGATTATTCTGACCGGTAGAAAGTTGAGCCAGAAGTGTTATTACCGTCACAGCGGCTATATCGGTGGTCTGACGACCATCACGGCTGAAAAACTGCTGGAAAAAAGACCTGAAGATCTTGTCAGGTTTGCTGTAAAGGGCATGCTTCCCAAGAACAGGCTGGGAAGAGAGCTGTTTAAAAAGCTGAAAGTATATTCGGGTGATCAGCATCCGCATGATGCTCAGAATCCGGAAGTACTGGAAATAGCGTAACAAGAAGACTATCCAATAGTTAAATGTCGAGGAATTAAATGGAAGCAGAAAACGTTTATTATGCAACCGGCAGACGAAAAAGTGCCATTGCAAGAACCTGGCTGAAACCCGGGAACGGTATAATTACAATTAACAATCGGGCTGTCGAAGAGTATTTTTCGGTAGATTCAGCCAAGACTATTATGATGCAGCCCCTTGAACTGACCAATACAGCCGGTGATTTTGATTTGAGGATTACGGTTGTCGGCGGCGGCATTATCGGGCAGGCAGGCGCAATCCGGCACGGTATTACCCGGGCGCTTTTGCAGCTTGATCCTGATTTGAGAACGACATTGAAAAAAGCCGGGTTTGTAAAACGCGACCCCCGGGTCAAGGAAAGAAAGAAATACGGTCAAAAGGGTGCCAGAGCGCGTTATCAGTTCTCCAAACGATAAAATACTGTTTTATTTTCGAATTTGAAAAGGGAATAGAGGAATCTATTCCCTTCATTTTATTATAGTATTTTTAGATAATGAAAAATCTCAAGTTCGGTTCAAGTCCTTTTCCAGTCCCCGTATTTTCAGCTTTCCGTAATACCGTCAGGCCACTTATTCAAGTTGTCCAATAGTCATGTTTATTTAAAAATGATTTATTTTCCATACTACTAAAATGAAACATCACATCGGTTTACCATGGCTGCTTTTGTTTGCAGTTGCCGGTGCCGTCATGCCCGTTCAGACGTCGGCAAAAATCGTTATGGATCAATTGCAGCGCCGGGTTGTTGTCCCTGAAAGGCCTATGCGGGTGATATCGCTGGCACCCAGTATTACGGAAATTCTATTTTTTCTGGAGCAGGAAGACCGCTTAAAAGGGGTGACCCGATTCAGTGATTATCCAAAACAGGCGGCGGGGTTGCCAAAGGTGGGATCATATGTAAATCTTGACCTTGAAAAAATTGTATCCCTCAAGCCTGATCTCTGCATTGCGGTGAAGGATGGTAATCCCATAGAAATCGTCAGGCGATTGGAATCATTGGACATACCGGTTTATGCGGTTGATCCGCGAGATCTTGATACACTGGTTGAAACCGTCTTGGAAATCGGGCATTTATTGAACGCCGATACAATTGCTCAAAGGGTCGCCGGGGATATGATGTCCCGTATCGAAAAAATCAAAACACGGACGGCGCAGATTGTGTGTCGCCCCGGTGTATTTTTTCAGATCGGGATTTCACCAATTGTGTCGGTCGGTGCCAACACATTTAATGACGAACTGATTCAGCTTGCCGGCGGTACGAACCTGGTCAAAGGGAGTGCCGCCTATCCCCGTTTTTCCAAAGAACAGGTTCTGGCCCTGGCTCCGGAAGTGATCATTATCTGTTCGATGGCAAGACAGGGCGGATTTGAACGGATGAAGGCGGAATGGAACCGCTGGTCCGATCTGCCGGCAGTTAAAAACCAACGGATATTTTTGGTTGATTCGAATCTTTTCAATCGACCGACACCGCGGCTGGTGGATGGACTTGAACTTCTTTTCCAACTGATTCACCCTGAATTTGCCGAGGAAAGATAGTGTCAAAAGATGCCCCGGGTATTGCAAACCGAATCTTATTTATTTCTTTTTTTCTGATGCTGCTTCTTGTGACTGCCGGTTTTTTGGGAATCAGTACAGGCTCTTCGGGAACCGGTTTCAAGCCTGTCTGGTGGGCATTGATCAATGATTCCAGAAGTGATCCCATGAGTGCGGCCATCATCTGGAACATCCGTCTTCCAAGGGTGATACTGGCTGCCCTGGTGGGTGCTACGCTTTCTCTGGGCGGTCTTGTTTTTCAGGCCCTGCTGCGAAACCCCCTTGCCGAGCCTTATATACTGGGCGTTTCCGGAGGGTCGGCTATCGGGGCCATTATCGGGATATTGATGGGATTTTCCCGGTTCCCGGGAGTGAGTACGACCGCTTTTTGCGGCAGCATGGCCACTCTTCTTCTTTTGCTGCTTATGTCTTCCGGCCACTCGAAATTCAAAGATTCCCTCCTTCTTTCCGGTGTGATGGTGAACGCCTTTGCCGGAGCGATTATCATGTTTCTCATGTCCATGACCCAGGATTCACGGCTTCACAATATCATGTTTTGGCTTATGGGTGATCTTTCGCTGGCCGATATGCATCAGATCGGCATACTGGCCATAGTACTTCTTCCCTGTTTTGGCCTGATTTTTCGATTTTCCCATTCCATGAATCTACTCCTTATGGGGCCGGAAGTCGCTGAGACCATGGGTGTCAATATCCGGTTTGTAACTGTTGCGCTGCTTGTCATCACATCTTTCATGGTCAGTATTACGGTAAGTTATTGTGGCCCCGTGGGGTTTGTAGGGCTGGTAATGCCCCACCTTTTACGGCTTGTTCTGGGACCTGATCACCGTACCCTGGTGCCGGCCTGCATTATCGGAGGTGGTTCCTATATGGTGCTTTGCGACATTTTGTCCCGGGTTCTTCCCGAACAGGGGGAAATGCCGGCCGGTGTCGTGACGGCTCTGATCGGTGCGCCCCTTTTTATTTACCTTTTAAAGAGGTCCGGGCGATGAGCTCTGCGCTGGTTGTTCATAATGTCAGTTATGCCTATGGAATGACACCGATTTTAAAAAATATCTCTTTTAGTGTTCAAAAAGGGTCTTTTTATATTATCATCGGTCCCAATGGCTCAGGCAAGACAACCTTGATGAGAATCATGGCCGGCAGCGGTAAGTTTCAAAAGGGCCGGGTAGAGATCATGGGGCGCCACGGCAGACAGTATTCCCGCCCGGAACTGGCCAGGACGATTGCCTTTGTTCCCCAGAACATATCCGATGACTTTTCCTTTACCGTTCGTGAAGTCGTGCTCATGGGCCGATCGCCTCATCAGGGAGTTTTGGGGCTGGAACGAAAAGAAGATGGCAAGATTTTAAAGCAGGCCATGGCGTTTACCGGGGTAGAACATCTGGCCCACCGGAAGATAGACCAGTTGAGCGGCGGAGAAAGACAGCGCGTTTTTATTGCCCGGGCGATTTGTCAGGAACCCCGGATTATTTTGCTGGACGAACCAACAGCCGCCCTTGATTTAGCCCACCAGGTCCGCATTATGGATCTGATGGAGCAGTTGAAAAACGAAAAGGGCGTCACAGTGATCATGGTGTCTCACGATATCAATCTGGCCGCCATGTACGGAGACTGCCTTCTTTTACTGAAAGAGGGCAGGATCGTCAGCCAGGGGCGTACTGATGAAGTCCTCACCTTTGAAACACTTGAAAACGCCTACGGCTGTCTGCTGCTTGTGGATGAAAGTCCGCTGGGGGATTTCCCCAGGGTTACGCCGGTACCTCGTAAGTTGAAATTAGAAATTTAGAGTCGGCCGTCATGTAAGACGGCCCTGTCATGAGACGATTAATTCCCAAAACATGGCGAATGTAAAGGAAAAACAATGAATATTTGTATTGTGGGAACAGGGTATGTGGGACTGGTTACGGCAGCCTGCTTTGCGGAAATGGGTAATGACGTCTGCTGTATCGACATCAATCCGAAGATTATCGAAAACCTCAACCAAGGCAGGATCCACATTTTCGAACCCGGACTCGAACCACTTGTAAAACGCAACGTGGAAGAGGGGCGCCTGATTTTTTCCACCGATCTGAACGCGGGCATGGAAAACGCGCTTTTTATTTTTAACTGCGTGGGAACACCGGCCATGGCGGACGGTGCCTGTGACCTGACCTATATCACACGTGCAGCGGGTCAGATCGGACAGGCGATTGATGAGTACAAAATTATTGTCAACAAATCAACTGTGCCGGTGGGCACTGCTGATCGTGTCAAGGAGATTATTCAGGCTGAAATCGACAAGAGAGCCCTTGCGCTTGAGTTTGACGTGGTGTCCAATCCGGAATTTCTCAAGGAAGGCGATGCAGTCAATGATTTTATGAAACCGGACCGCCTGATTGTAGGAACGGATAATGTCCGGACCGCCAAGCTGCTCGAAGCACTGTATGCGCCGTTTGCCCGCAGCCGGGGAAAACTCATCATCATGGGCGTCAGAAGTGCGGAATTGACCAAATATGCGGCTAATTGCATGCTGGCTGCCAAAATATCCTTTATGAATGAGATGGCCAATATCTGTGAAAAGGTAGGAGCGGATGTGAGCGATGTCCGTCAGGGGATCGGAGCGGATCACAGGATCGGGTATCATTTTATCTATCCCGGGCTGGGATATGGCGGGTCCTGCTTTCCAAAAGATGTCAAGGCTTTGATAAATACGGCCCGTGAAAACGGATATGCACCGGAGATGGTTGCAGCGGTGGACGCCGTCAATGTGCGGCAGAAAAAGGTTCTTGCCCGGAAAGTGGAAGATTATTTTGGCGGCAGGGCAGCCCTCAAGGGCAAAACCCTGGCTCTGTGGGGGTTGGCGTTCAAGGCCAACACGGATGATATTCGTGAAACACCGGCCCTGGATATTATTCAGGCCCTGACCGAACACGGCATGCAAATCCGTGCATTTGACCCGGTGGCCGGCATGAATGCGGCCCGCGAGCTGGCCGGCAATCCCCTGGTTGAAATAACGGAAAAGCAGTACGATGCATTACAGGGAGCCGATGCACTGGCAGTTGTCACCGACTGGAATCAGTTTCGCAACCCTGATTTTAAACGGGTCAAAACAGAATTGAAAGAGCCGGTGATTTTTGACGGCCGTAATCTCTATTCACCGCCCTTGATGGCTGCCCAGGGATTTACCTATTTCAGCATCGGCCGGGCACCGGTTAATTAAATAGTGAAAGAGAAAAAAGTGCTGTGTTGCCCAGGATATGAATTGTGACAGGTGCCGTTAATTCGCCTTTTATTTCATAAGCCAGCGTGAAAACAATCCCGCCGACAATCTGGGGCACGGGAATTGTCCCGGATAGAGGATGCATCAGTACAAACAGCAGATTGCTGATGACAAGGGCTGTCAAGATTCCCCAGCGGCGTAGAAATCCATACAGGATGCCTCTGAAAAAAATTTCTTCGGCCATCGGGCCGATGAGGGTTCCGGTTATAAAAAAAACAAGGAGTTGCAGTGGTGGTTCCGGCAGAGGAACCCGTACCAGTTTAAACGGGTTGATGCCGGCAATGATCAGAAATGCAAAGGTACCGGCTGCAACAACCCCGAAAATCAGAGACCAGGTGATTCCCCTGGCTAAACCGGATCGGAACAGTTTCCGTGTTAATCCGACAGATGCCATCCCGCCGCCCCAGGTGGAGACAATCCCGAAAAAGATCAATATTTCCATTATTCGCAGACCCATCAGTACATCCATGGATGGCAGTTCGGGAAAGGCGGAGAGTAAGAAAATTCCACCCGATTCCAATGCAATCAGTGCCATAAATGAGATGGCAAAGGGTTTTACCGCGATGCGGTTTGTTTCCATTTCAGCTTCCTTGCCGCCTTGTAGGCATACCACTGGACATACCAGTGATCGGATTTTTTAATACGTTTTAAAATTTCCGGCACAGCTTTTTTGTCACCTCTCTGACCCAGCGCATAAAAGGCCTGGCACACCACGTTAGGGTGCGGATCATCCAGCAGTGCAAGAAGATCTCCGCTGCTTTTTTTATCCCTGCAGGCACCAAGGGCCCGGGCCGCCCAGTAGCGTTCGGCGATGTGCGGACTTTCAAGTATGGTTTTATAGCGTTGAAAATCCGTGATTTTTAAATGTTTGTCAGCGATTTTTTTCAGTGCGGCAATCCGGATGTGCAGATGCCTGGATTCAAGTGCCTGGATCGGATTTTGCAGACCTTTTGCGGCATTGCCCGAAAAGTGCGAGAGTCCGGCCAGCAAAATCAGTCCGACAAGCAGGATCAGCGCAGGTGAGAGAATCAAAGAGAACTTCGGCGGCAACCCGGCGAGAAAAAATATCATCTGGAGCAGGCTGCAGGCCAGAATGCAAACAAGCGCCGGAAGCCCTGCCAGCAGGGAAATAAATGTCAATTGCCGGAACAGCCTGTAGCGGTCGGTCTCGGATGAAAAAGTTTTCAGCAGTGATTCCGGTTTGGAGAAAAACTTTTCCGCGGTACACCTGAGTATCTCCCGGCCCTGGTTTTTGAATATCAGGAAACTTTCTTTTTTTTCAATGGTCAGATCCACCTGCCTGTATTGCTCCACGGGCAGGTAGTCGTTTCGCAGCAATTCGTTTTCTATCCGTTTTTGTAAAGGTTTTTTATCGATATTTTTCAGGTTGCAGGTTTTCAGTGTTTTCTGATCCAGTGTTTTGAATATCCGGGCCGGATACATGGTATATCTGTAGTAGAAATCGTTTATTGCAATGCCGGTCCGGCTGGATAATAAAAAAGCGTCCCGAAAGTTTATAAATACATTGGTGCCGGACATGCAAAGCCATATTGTGGCCAGCACAATTATGGGGGTAAGACGCAAAAGTAAGCCCGGCAAGGGATTGTGAAGAGGATTTTCAGGTATCCATTTCAATGTCAGGAAAAAAACCACAGGCGGAATTAAAAAAAAACCGGCACCGGCAAAAAGAATCATACCTCTGCTGTTGAGAGCAATAAGACAGAGACACCAGGGAATTAAAAAAAGGAGCAGAAAACGGTTTTTACGTTTCAGCAGCCGGTCCCATAGCCAGGCGCAGGCAAAGGCGCTGACAGTTAGCCCTGCGCCCAGGGTGAATGTGAAAAAAAGTCCTCCCATAAAAGCTGCCGTAAATGTTTTCAGGGCCGGCATGGTTTTCAGGTTGGGAATGGCAAGATAACCGGCGGCATCGATGGCGTTTATCGTATCGAAAAGGTGCAGATTCGACTGGTATACCTGAAGCAGGAATAACACCTGAGCGAGGAGCAGGCCTGACAGTAAAGTTTTGGGGATGTAGGTAAATTGCTTCAT
>NBLJ01000108.1 GCA_002084545.1 Desulfobacteraceae bacterium 4572_123
GGGTTTGCGTATCTCGGCAAACAGGTTCCTTTGCAGGTCGGCGGACGCGACTTTTTTGTGGATTTATTGTTTTACCACACCAAGCTGCACTGCCATGTGGTCATCGAGTTAAAGGTCGTCGAGTTTGAACCTGAACACACCGGCAAGCTCAACTTTTATATCAAGGCGGTCGATGAACAGCTGCGAACGCCCGGCGACAATCCGACGATTGGCATTTTACTCTGCAAAAGCAAAAATAAGATCGTCGCCGAATATGCACTCAGCGATATTCATAAGCCGATGGGCGTCACTGAATACCAGCTCACGCAGGTCCTGCCTGAAGAATTGAAATCATCCCTGCCGACCATCGAACAAATCGAGGCCGAATTAGCCGACGAGGGCAAAAAATAAATCTGCGTGCATTCGCGTGTCTCTTCTCCCTGGGACTGAAGACGGCCCCCTGATGACTGTTTCGTTCTTGCTTTTCGGACAGAGTATGGGTAAAATAGCAGTCAATTGGAAGGTTTTTCACCGATGAAGTAACAATCTCGACCGGTTCCGGTGGCGGGGCGATCCCGAGGAACTGGGATGACACTTGGCACTACGCGGCGGGTGTTCATTATCGCCCATCGGCCAAATGGCTACTGCGAACCGGTATTGCTTATGATACCAATCCGGTTGATTCCAGCGACCGGACCGCGGATATGCCGATCGACCGGCAGGTGCGTTATGCCGTGGGTGCCAGTTATGACTGGAGCGAGTCGCTGACAGTCGGTGCTTCGTTCGTCTATGCCGACTACGGCAGCGGAAAGATCGACGGTTCGACATTGAGCGGCGAATATGACCGAAACGACCTGTACTTCCTCGGCCTCCATGCCAACTGGAAGTTTTGAGTAAAGCTTATATGAAATAGTGGATAGCTGTGAGTTCATAGATGAATACGAAATTGACATTGCGAGCCCTCTACATCTCCTTATGTGTTTGGTGCATGTGTATTTCTGATGTTAAGGCGGCAGAAGGTGGATACAGCAATTATGTTCCAGGAACTTATGGTGATTTCGGTTCTTCTGTCGTTTGGAATTGGATGTAGATTTTGAAGTGAATGCGCATTTTTTAACGGTCCTTTATAAGCCTGGTTTTGAAATCTTCGGGGGTCGCTATGCGACAGGTATCTTTTTACCAACCGTTGTTAACACCGACATCGAATCCGGTATTAGCGTATCAGGTTCAAGGGTCGCTCGTCAAGATGATGTGACAAAGATGGGTGACGCGACATTCATTCCCGGTATCTTTTACTGGAGGAAGGATAATTTCCATTTTTCCTTTGCCGAATACATTATCATACCAACGGGTCATTACGATAGTGATTCTTTAGCCAATACAGGACTTAATTACTGGACTTTTGATACGGACTTTTCGATGACCTATTTAAATGAAAAAACAGGTCAGGATTATTCGGTTAACTTGGGCTACAACTACAACACAGAGAACTCCGATACAAATTATCAAACGGGACAGGAAATTCACATAGATTTCATGGTCAATCAATTTCTTTCTGAAAGTTTTGCGGTCGGTGTTCACGGCTTTTACCTTAAACAAATGACCGGTGATAGCGGTCATGGGGCAATACTCGGTGATTTTAAATCAGATGCGGCCGGTATGGGTCCGGCACTACTTTGGAGTCCTAAGAAATCCAATGGGAAGCTGAGTTTTATAGCAAAATGGTTACACGAGTACTACGCCAAAAACCGTCTCGAAGGTGATCATGTATATTTTTCCATTATATGTAGTTTTTAGGTGGATTTAGACATGTTTTTCTGTTGATTTACAGTTAATTTAACTTAACTTAACTTGTCCGGTGCAGTCATAAAAGACACACTTTTTGAAAGGAAAAATAAGGATGCAAAAAAAGACGATTGTGTTAATCCTGGGGTTATTGATTGCAACGACGGCATGGTCCGTTGAGTACACTGATGAACAGATCAACGAGATGATTAACAATCCGTTGGGTGAGTTGTGGATGCTGTTTTTCCAGAACGACTATACATCCTATACCGGTGATGCTCTGGACTTTCTGGACGAAGACGACAAGGTATTTAACACGACGATTTTTCAGCCGGTGATGCCCTTTCAGTTAACAGAAGATTGGAAGTATATCTTCCGTCCGGTTATACAGCTTCATAACTGGGAGACCCCCAGTGCCTCCCTGGAGTCGCCGACCGGCGTCGATTTTGAACGCCATACGAAGTTGGGTGATACGATATTCTGGAATGCCTTTGCGACGAATGAAATGGCGAAACCGCCGAATGTTTACGGTGTTGGTTTCACGGCGATGATACCGACGGCCTCAGATGATGCCTTTGGTACGGGCAAGTGGAGTGCCGGCCCGATGGCCCTGGCGGTACATGTAGGCCCGCCCGGAGGATTTATCTTTGGTGGTATCGTGCAACATTGGTGGGACTTTGCGGGCGAGAGCGGTCGGGACCATGTGAACTTAACGAACATACAGTATCTGGGTTATTATCGCTTGACGGATGCTACAAACATTGGTTTTGGCCCCAACATTATCTGCGATTGGACCGCTGACAGTGGTAACCAATGGACAATTCCTGTCGGTGGCGGCCTCAACACAACAATTAAACTCGGTAAGTTACCTGTCAAAATAGGCCTTGAATACTATACCTATGTTGAAAAACCGGACAACTTCGGACCGGACTGGACGCTTCGATTTATATTTTCTCCAATTATTCCAAGCCCGGCTTTCAGCAAGGTCCCCATTTTTTAACGAGGGCAACCAGTGGCATGTCCATCTTGGCCATGACCTGCGGGCTTTGATACCCGTGCCACGATTCATTTTATTAGAGCGTCCAAATAAACTCGAACTTAAAAGTCGAGAATGCATAAAGGAAAGCATGTTCCATGTCTATTTCGTGGAGAAAACCAAACTTTTTTTAGGAGAATAAAAATGAAGAAAATCGTATTCAGTTTAATTGTAGCCGCGGGCCTACTGTTATCGGGATGTAATGAGACATCAACAAAAGGTGTTTCTTATGAGAAAATTGCCGATAAGCTTACACCGACAGAGTTTCGTAAGTATGGTGAAACATCTCCAACGGTTGTCAACACAAGAATCGGAGATTTAAGTTTTACTGCCGGTGGTTTCGCGGGGGGTTATCCAACTAAAGAGGCCGTCAAAAAACTAAGAGATGAACTTAACTTTCAAAAGGCGTGTCAGGCCTATATATGGGCTGTTCCTTTAGTGAGCTATTACAATTGGTTTGAGGTGCAAAAGTCGTTTGGTGCTAAAGAGGGTACGATTGTTCAGTATAAGGCATTTGAAGCCAAACAAGGCATCTTGACGGGTAACGGTACAACACCTTATGCCATTATGTATGCCGATTTAATGAACACAGGACCTCTTGTCATGGAGGTTCCGGCAGGAGCGGCAGCAGGTATTGTCGATGATATGTTCCAGCGTTGCGTTAGAGACTTTGGCGTTTCCGGTGAAGACAGAGGTAAGGGCGTGAAGTTAATTATTTTAGCTCCGGACATGGAAGCACCCGAAGGGTATGATGAAAATAAATTTGTCATTGTTCAAAACACAACGAGAGATGTATTCGTAGGCATCAGAGCATTGCAGCCCGATCCCAAAGAGGCCGACATCTTTTTGAAAAAGTTTAAAGTATATCCATACTCAGAAATCGCTAACAATCCTCAAACGGACTTTGTTGTCGTCGAGGGTGAAACCCCATGGGGACAGTGGCAAGACCATGGAATGGCCTACTGGAAAACCGTAAAAAAGATTGTTGACCATGAGATATTTTCTGAGCGTGAAGGGTATATTTTGGCGATGCTGCAATCGTTGGGTATTGAAAAAGGCAAACTCTGGAACCCAACGGCTAAGCAGAAAAAGCTATTGAAAGAAGCGGCTGTTGTGGGCGAATCCATGGTGAAGATGATTACCTTTGATAAACCATTTAGAAAAGATGATTTATATAGAGGAACGCATTGGGATCGACTGATGATACCCAGCTATAATGACAAAGATGGCGATATTGAACAACTGTACAAACGATCTGCTTTTACATGGGAGGCCGTGAGTCGTGGAAAAGCTTACTACATGGAAGTTCCGGGGTTGGGGCAACAGTACCGCACAGGTTACAAAGATGCCGACGGGAATCATTTACTTGGTAGTAAACATTACACACTGACCATTCCACCTGATCCACCGGCAAAACTATTCTGGTCGATTGTAGTATATGATGTGAATACGCGTACTATGATTATTAATAAGTCTAAAAATCCTATAGTAAGTGGGCGTACAAATCCTGTTCAAGAAGCAGATGGTTCTGTTATCATTCATTTCAGTCCTGAAAAACCAGAAGGTGTAGATACTAAAAACTGGATACAAACCAACCCGAAAGAAAGTTGGTTTACTTATCTGCGTTTCTATGGTCCTACGGAGAGATATTTTGATGAAAGTTATCCTCTGCAAGATGTAAAACTTGTTAAGTGAAACCGTTGCATAAATAGTCGGTCTTTTTGATAAGTGAAAAATTTCGGCCTTTTGGTTATAATCAGGGCATAACAATTTGGAGAAAATTATGAAATCAACAGCGCAATTCAAAGCAACATTAGCTCTGGCATGTGTGCTGCTTGGTGTCGTCCTTACCGGTTGCGCAAATACTGAACCGTCAAGCCGCCTATCTGCTGTACAGGAGATACATCCGGGGATTCTGAAGGGATATCTGACCGAGGCGGCCTTGCCTGACAGTTTGGCCTTGCTGCCGCCGTACCCAGCGGACGATTCGGCGGCGTTTGCGAGGGACGAAGAGGCCAGCAAAAAAAGCTTCACGCTGTGCGGCACGGCACGCTGGGATCAGGCCAGCGAAGATGCAAACCTCGATTTTCCCGCTGCTGCCAACACTTTTGCTGACGCATTGGGTTTTACCATTACCCAAGAGAAGATGCCCCGCCTTTACAGGTTGCTGCATCGCAGTCTGACCGATGCGGGACTCTCGACCTATGCCGCTAAAAACCATTATCAGCGAAAGCGCCCGTTCATGAGGAATCATCAGCAGGTCAATACATCGGAGGATGAAGAAACCCTGCGCAAGGACGGTTCCTACCCTTCCGGGCACACCGCCATCGGTTGGGCCTGGGCCTTGATCCTGTGCGAAATCGTCCCCGAAAAAACTGATGCAATTCTGGCAAGGGGCCGGGAATATGGTCGTAGCCGGATTATCTGTAATGTGCATTGGCAAAGCGATGTTGATGAAGGCCGCTTTATGGGTGCGGCCACCGTTGCTCGTCTGCACGCCGATCCGGTATTCCTGGCTGATCTGGCCGCTGCGAAAAGTGAGGTTGAAGGGATTCGAATTCAATGATAATTCTCGCGACTGTCCATATTCAAAAAGGGAGAATTATGCAAAATCAGAAAAATCAGAAAAAGGAGAGAATGAAATGAGAAAATCTATCGTATTACTGGTGTTGATTGGAATAGTTTCCTTTACGGTGTTTGCCGCTGATGAGGCAGCACCAAAACAGGAAGCCGAAAAGAGTGATGTCGCCAGCGAACCGGTTGGAGATAACAAAACCGAATTGGCGAAGAAAACACAAAACCCCATTTCGGATTTGATCAGCTTGCCGTTTCAGTGGAATGTCGGCTTTGATACCGGCCCCGACGGCAGAACCTCCAGCGTGTTGAATATTCAGCCGGTCATCCCGTTCAATCTGAGTGAGGACTGGAACCTGATTACGCGAACGATTGTGCCGGTGGTCAACCAACCGCCAATCGGGGCGTTGGATCGAGAAGAATGGGGCTTGAGTAACATTCAGTTTTCGAGCTTTTTTTCACCTCAGGATTCAGGCGAATGGATTTGGGGTCTTGGCCCGATTTTCGAGTTCCCTACGAATACCCATAATATTCAGGCCTCAGACAACTACTCCGCCGGTCCGACTTTTGTCGCCTTGAAGCTGGATGGCCCGTGGGTCTATGGCGGCCTGATCAATCAGCTTTGGTCTTTTTACGGTGATGACTCGGAAGTCAACAAGATGCTCATCCAGCCGTTTTTGAACTACAATATGGACGACGGTTGGTATTTGACCAGCGGCCCGATCATTACCGCCAACTGGAAGGCCAAAAACAGTGACCAATGGACGATTCCAGTCGGCGGCGGTGTTGGTAAAATTGTCAAGATAGGCAAGCTGCCGCTGAATCTCTCGGTCCATGCCTACTACAATGTTGAAGCACCGGAGAGCGGTTCGGACTGGTCCGCCCGCTTCCAGGTACAGTTCTTGTTCCCGAAATAACAAAAAAAACTTAAAATTCAAATAAACTCGAACTTAAGAGTCGAGAATGCGTAAAGAAAAGCATGTTCCATGTCTATTTCGTGGAGAAGATGAAACTGTTTTTTAAGGAGAGCAAAAATGAAGATGAGTACAATGGTATTATTGGCCGCATGTATCGCCGCCGGTGTCGCGGGTTGCAGTAAAGCCATCGGTGATAGCGACTCCGAGAAGAGGGCTTATGCCCAGAAAATGAAGGCCGATACCCTTGCGGAATTGTATCAGGAAAAACCCGAAGCCAGGGCCAAAATTAAAAATGCTGCAGGGTATGGGGTTTTTAGCAACATTAATATCAACCTGTTTCTGCTCAGTTCCGGTAACGGATACGGCATTGTTCACGAAACATCGGGTAGCGAAGAGACTTACATGAAGATGCGTATGTTTGGTGTTGGACTGGGTTTGGGAGCCAAGGATTTCCGGGCCGTCATTATCTTCAAGGACAAAGAAGCCCTCGACACCTTTACCGAATCCGGCTGGGAATGGGGCGGCCATGCCGACGCGGCGGCCAAGGCAGACGACAAGGGCGGCGAAGTTGGCGGCCAGGCCGAAGTGACCATGAATATGGAGATCTACACCTTCACCGAGAGCGGTATCGCCCTGCAGGCCACGGTTGCCGGTACGAAATACTGGAGAGATAAAGAGCTGAGCCCCAGACCGGAAGACGCTGAAGAGAAATAAGAATCCCGGTTGGCGGCGGTATCACAAAAACCCCCCCACTCACTTTGAGAGTTTTACAGTAAATCGAATGTTAACCATGAAAGGTAAACAGAAAATGACGACTCTACAAAAAGTATTAGTAGGAACCATGTGTATAGCTGTGCTGGGAGTATGTAGCACCGTTGGGGCTGAAACGCAGCCAGTGGATAAGAACAATGGGGTTATTGTAACAATGGATAATTTTATTCATGCAGACTCAACTAGGGCCTATCTAAAGGAACTGGCTCAGACAGGTGGAAAAGTCAATGTTGTGAGGCCTGAAAGAGCGAGAACCGATACCGATAATCAAGATGTTATCAGAATGAACGATGACACCTTATACACAAGGATTATTTTAGATGTAAAAGGCGGAGCCGAGATATCAACAAAAGATTATAAGGGGTATCAAAATATAAATGTCCTAGATATAAATCATAGCCAAATAGCTTCGCTGACAGGAAAAGGAACGGTTAAAGTTGATGAGTCAATGCTAACAGAGGGACAGCATGTCTATGTGATTGTTAGAACGGGATTATTAAGAAATCTACCTGAAAAAGAAATGATGGCAAGAGCCCATAAAGCACAAGATAATATTTCGATCACATACCATTCTTCTGAACCATATGTACCATCTGTTGATTACGATTTATCTACGCTGGATAAAGTTAAATATGAAATTTTTTCAAATTTCGCAAAAACCCCGCGGTCTGTAGCAAGACGAGGTTTTGGTACAATGAAAGAAAGAAACGAAGATGACGCTTGCGTTGTGGTTGCAGTTGGGTGGGGTGGGTTGCCTGGCGACCAAGCGGTTTATTCACCGTTCTCTGGAACCGGAGAAAGAAGACAAATTACGATAGACAGACCCAATCTGAAATTTTCCGGAGGAGCTTTTTTTTCATTTACAATGTATAACGAAAACGGGTGGATTGCGACAAAGAAGTATGCAATCAACTCTGATGAGATGGTCGCTAATGAAGACGGAACATATGCGATTATATTCTTAGCGAGTGGAGAACCTGTAAAAAAAGATGACAAGAATGTAGTAAGAACTCCAAGGGGCAAGGTGTGGACCGGTGTATTGAGGGCCTATTACCCTGTAGACAAAACAGAGACTTATGATTGGGCCGATAATTGGACTAAAAAGATGACAAAAGAATTCCGAAAATAGAAACAGGAAAGGCCCAATGAAAATAAGGTTAATGACAGTTTGCCTGCTCTTGCTCGTTTTCGCTGGTTGCGGCGGTATCGGTCCTAAGACGGTCTCTCGCGACCGATTTGAATACACCGATGCCATTTCCGAGTCATGGAAGCACCAGATGCTCTTGAATATGGTGAAGATCCGTTATGGGGACGCCCGGTCTTTCTGGAGGTTTCCTCTGTGATCAATCAGTACCTGATGGAGACCGAGATCAACGGGCAGCTGGGCTGGAACGCTTTTTTGCCGGAAGCCAGCCAGGGGGTCGGTGTCCGCGGCAAGTATGCCGACCGTCCGACCATTTCCTATCAGCCGCTTCAGGGCGAAAAGTTTGCCCGCAGCTTAATGACCCCGATATCCCAATTTTCACCACCTTGTTAGCGGAATGTGGAAAGTTCAGAAATCCGCGGCGGTGGGGATGCGGCTTGATAAAGCCCAGGAAGGTAAACCCGCCACGGTATTGTTTTTTCGAAAAATGGATGCCGAGCCAGAGATTGCCCAGGAGCAGAAAAAGATCAGACAAATCCTCGGCCTGAACCCGGACCTGAATCAATTTAAGGTGATCTACGGTGCGATGGCCAAAGATGATACGGAAATCGCGATTCTGAGCCGGTCGATGCTTCAAATCCTGTCGGAGCTAAGCTCCTATATCGAAATCCCGGAAAAACATGTTCAGGAAAAACGAGCCCCCGAAAATCTTTCGATCACCGCCGACATTGAAGCCGGGGTTGCTCCTTTGCTCCATATTTACAGCGCGTCTAACTATCCTAAAGATGCGTTTGTAGCTGTGAAATATCGCGATACATGGTTCTGGATTGATGATAAGGACTATTGGACCAAACGCATGTTTAGCTTTCTGATGTATCTGTTTTCCTTAGCTGAAACGGGCAGCCCTTCGCAGGCACCCGTACTGACCATCCCGACGGGATAGGAAAATTGAGAAACAAAAAGTTGATGTAATCTGAAAGGAGGTAGCCCCTCGCAGACCCCCGTATTGACCATCCCGACAGGATAGGAAGATTGAAAAAATGGAAATTTTATGTAGTCTGAAAGGAAAGAAGCAATGGAAACAAAAAATATATATACAGTGGTGCTTATTGGATTGATGGTTTCGGCTGTCTGGGCTAAACCGCCGAAGATGAAAATGACCACCGACATCCCCGCCGGGATCGCCACGCCGAATACGCTCCAAACGCGTGTCGGTACGCTGAACCTTGTCGATGGCGTACCCGATGAGGCAACCGTACAAAAGATTTATGACAACCTTGATTTCCAGAGGGGCGTTGAGGCCTTTATGGGCAGTATCCAGATCGCCTCGATGTCTGCGATGCGAAAGGGAATCTTGGAATTCGGCCCTGCCAATACCACTGCGGTTCTTTTTGAGGATCTCATGGATTCGAAGGCCCTGTGGCTGACGCCGAACACGACAAATATCTATATGGTCACATGGCTGGAACTATCAGATGAGCCCATGGTGATCGAAACACCGCCGGATGTATTGGGGATTATTGATGACCATTGGTTCAAATATGTCGCCGACTTCGGTCGTCTGGGGCCGGACAAAAACAAAGGCGGTAAATTTTTGATCCTGCCGCCCGGCTATGAGGGTGATGTGCCGGAAGGGTATTTTGTGGCACGCACGAATACATTTGGCAACTGGGTGATTTGGCGTGGGTTTCAGGTGGATGGATCACCCAAACCCGCTGTTGAGACAACCAAAAAGATTTTCCGTGTCTATCCACTATCACAGAAAGACAATCCGCCGAAAATGAATTTTATCAATGTCTCCGGGAAATTCAATAATACGACGCATCGAATGGATTTTGAAATATTCAATGAGATCAACGAGGTGGTTCAGGCCGAGCCAAGCCAAGGGCAGAATTCGGAAATTCTGGGGGTTCTTGCTTCCATCGGTATTAAGAAGGGCCAGCCCTTTGCCCCGGATGCCCGTATGAAGAAGATTCTTACCGAGGCTGCCGCCGTAGGGTCTGTTACCGTGCGAACCATTATGGCACGACCTCGCGAAGAGGGTTTCTATCTATTTCCCGGAAAGAGTTCCGTCTGGACCAATCCTTTTGTGGGAGGCAGCTATGAGTTCGTGACGGATGGGGCCTCTCTCTTGGATGCCCGTGCCGGTTTCCATTTCTATGCGACCGGTATTACCCCTGCCATGGCAAAAAAGTTCATCGGCAAAGGGTCCAAGTATGGCGTTGCTTATGTTGATGTCGAAGGAAACTACTTTGACGGCAGCAAGACCTATAAAGTTCATGTGCCGCCGAATGTGCCGGCGAAGGATTTCTGGTCCTTTACACTGTACGACAATCAGACACGAGCGATGCTGCAGACAGATTATCGATTCCCCGGAATCGATAATAACAAGCCCGGTATCATTGTCAACGCCGACGGGTCCTATGATATTTACTTCGGCCCCAAGCCGCCGAAAGGCCAGGAACACAACTGGATCCAAACGGTTCCCGGAAAGGGGTGGAATATGCTGTTTCGTCTTTATGGTCCACTGGAACCTTGGTTCGATAAGACCTGGCAGCCGGGCGATCCTGAGTTAGTAAAGTAGCCAATACACATTCTTCGCCGCAGGGGTGACGCCTTGCGGCGAATAAGAATTGAGGACATTGAGATGGAATTCTACTACAGCGATACGGACAAAGATGTTTTGATTATCAAGGCCGACGGCGGTTTGAACTCTGATAACGCCGACCAGTTTGTCGATGAGTTAGCGGCCTTGATCGATGCCGGCCAGAGCAAGATCGTGGTGGATTGTTCCCGATTGGACACGATCACCAGCTATGGCTTGGGTGTACTGATCCGTCTTCACACCAAGCTGGCTAAAATCGGCGGTGATGTTAAACTGGCCTGCGTCAAAGGTGTCATTGAGAAGGTATTTAAAATAACCCACTTGAACAAAATTTTTGAAATGTACCCGGATGTCAGCCGGGCCTGTCTGATGTTTCGGCCAAAAGACGCCGAAAGAAAAAAAGAATAACCCAAAAAGGAGTCATGAAAATGAAGGGTTTTGGGTGTTTTCTGTGTGTCTCCGACGGAAGTTCGCCAAACAGTTTTCGATAATCCGCGGAGTTCTAACCATTCCGACCGGTGGCGCGGTCCAGCGAGGTAGGAGTTCAAGCTTCAGTTTGCTCGGTTGACACACCGCGGAGGGGAGGGAGTTCATTTTCACAAAAAATCCGTGTCATTTTAGCATACGGCGGCGACGAAGGTGCGGAAAGAAATGGGGTACGAATGTGCCGGGGCGACGCTGGGGCATACCAACATGAGCGCGACGGCCATTTATGCCGAACGGAACCAAGGGCTGGCGGATGAAGCGACTAAGCGGTTTGGGTGATGGCTGAGGCGAGTTTTGTCCCGATGCATCGGGATTGAGTTTTTAGTTTTGAGTTGAGAAGCCCAAACAGCGGGGGCAGGGACAGCGAAAGTAGCTGGCCCCGTTGCTTTATTTAAAAAAGTACAGGACACCGTTTATTCCCCCTTCAGGCATTAAAAACCCCCTATTTTTCTTTTGACAATGTGTCATCTTTCATACACACTATCTATCAGATATTAATTCTTGCGTCAATGTCATTGCCGCGCAGGTGGGAATCCAGCTTTTATCTTATCGCAAATTGCATTTATGCCGTAAGCCATTAGGGCAGTAATCGCATATATTAAATCCAATTGGTATGATTCCAAGAGGAGTCATTAAGAATGAAAAAAGGAATTCGGTTGAGCGGCTTTACCTCATGAGCAATAATTTTGCATCAAGATACGGTAGGTTGTTTTTTGGAGTTCCATGTAGAATTCAAATCGCACCTCCTAGATCTTTTGGGCAACCCTATGGCTTCTGGCTGGGACTTTTTTTAGTGTTTTTTTCCTTTTCCTCATTTGCGGAAGTCCCCTCTGATCCTAATGTCATCCTGATTAATCATGTTCGTCTGGTTAACCAGAAGGGCAAAGCAGAGGACCAGACGGTTAACATCCTGATTATTAATAAGCATCTGGATACGGTGACAAAGGAAGACATTCCCCCCGAGAAGGCGGACCTTTTTCTGGATGCCCGAAATGGTGTCTTAGTTGGGTTTCTGGATATTGGCAAGCCCTGTAACTTTCTGATTCTCGACCAGGACCCTAAAGAAAACTTTGAGGTCCTTCTGGACACTAAAAGACATGTTGTGCTGGCACTTCACCAAGGAGAGATTGTCAAAAATAATCTGATCCGAGAAGTTCTGCAAGGTCCGGCCCCATCGAAGCACCCAAAGAAAGGACTGTGGTTCGCCTACATGCCGCCGCCGGTTGCCTTGCCCGTCTTTTATCAGAAGGCCGACAAATGGAACCAGTTTGAGAACGATTATTTTTCCAGTACTTTTCTCGGAGTCCTTGCACTGGATCGACAATTTTGGCTTTCTCAGGATGACCAAAGCAAGCAACAGGTCGGTGATTTGAAGGATTCCGAAGGGGGTGAGATTCGCGGACTGCGATTCGGTGCCGTTGGCATGATTAAATTCGAAAATCCGTGGATTTACACGATATCCGGAACGACCAATACATTTGATAAGGGCTTTGAAAGTGATGAAGACGATTCCTTCAGCCTTCTTGACTGGCGGCTGGATATCCCGCTTGAATGGGACATGACCTTAGCGGTCGGGAAGCAAAAGGAACCGATTTCCATGGAACGCAATATGGGGCTGATTTATTTGCCATGGCAGGAGCGATCCGCGGTGAACGATGCCATGCTGCCCAGCCGTAATATCGGTGCCGTTCTCAGCGGAGGTGCTCTGGAAGAACGCATGAGTTGGGCGTTAGGCATGTTTAACGACTGGCTTGATAGCGGTCAATCTTACAATGAAAGTGATACTCAGTTTATCAGTCGAGTGACCGGCCTGGCCTATCTCAGCGAGGATGAAACCCGTCTGGTGCATTTGGGCTTGGGAGCCCGATACAGCGATGCCAAAGAGGGCCTTCGTTATTTTGCTCGACCAGAGTTTAATCCATCGCCGATTTTTGTTGATACGGGGACCTTTGATGCCGACAACTCAATGACCTACAACCTTGAGGCCGCTTGGCGAAGTGGTCCGTTATGGATTTCCGGTGAGTATATTCTAAATGATGTGGACTCTTCCAGTGCGGGGGATCCGACATTTAAAGGATATCAGGTCTCGGCCAGCTATATTCTTACCGGTGAGATGCGTCCATACAATAAGCGTTCCGGCGTGTTCAGTCCGGTCCCGGTATCCAAATCCGTCAATAAGGAAGGATGGGGCGCCTTGGAACTTGCGACGCGGTTTTCAAGTTTGGATCTTACCGATGGAGGCGTCGATGGTGGCCAGATGGATATTTATTCGTTGGGATTGAACTGGTGGCTGACAAGGACCGCCAGTTTCGGTATTAACTACCGCCATATAGAGCAGGATCATTTTGATACAGAAGGCAGTTCTGACGGATTGGTGACACGACTTACCCTAATACTTGAGTAAAAAAACAGAACATTATGAAACCGGGCCTTTTTCAACACCCTCACTGTCCCTATTTTTGTTAATGCTATTGGATGATTGCGATTTCCACTCCGAATATCCGTGTACATGTACCATCGTTTCCTTTCTTAAGCTGGGTTTTTAGTTGTAAATCGGCTGTACGCAGAAAAAGGCAAAGCAACAAGCTTGGTGAAGGGATTACTGGTTGGATTTTAGTGTTCGTGAGGGTGATTCGCCAAACTTTTTCCGGTAGGCGGCAGAAAAACGGCCAAGGTGAGTAAAACCGGGGGTCTCCCTCAAGAAGTATCCGGAGCACTGTATCCCAGAGAAGGAAATCCTTTCTGATAATGAGATGAGAATTACCGTATCGGGCTCAGGAGGTCCTGATCCGTCTTCACACCAAGCTTGCAAAAATCGGCGGAGATGTTAAACTGTCTTGCGTCAAAGGAATCATTGAGAAGGTATTTAAAATCACCCACCTCAATAAGATTTTTGAAATGTATCCCGATGTCAGCCGGGCCTGTCTGATGTTCCGGCCAAAAGACGCCGAAGGGAAAATAGAATAACTTCGAAAGGATCAATGAAAATGAAGAAAAAGATTTTGATTGGAGTCGGAGCTCTTGTACTGATCAGTGTGATCTTGGTGATGGTGTTAATGGGTAATCTAAACGGCATCGTCAAAGGGGTCATTGAGAAGGTTGGCACCAGTGTCACCGGTGTTTCGGTGACGGTCGGAGCGGTTGATATTAAGATTCGTGAAGGCAGTGCGGCGATCCAAGACCTCAGCGTGGCCAACCCCGACGGCTTTTCTGCCAAGCCGATGCTCGATTTTGGCGAACTTGCGGTCAAGCTTAATGTCAAAGGCAAGATTATTAATCATGTCAAGGTCGCCAGCCCGCATATTCTGTTTGAGCAAAAGGGCAAGACCAGTAATTTTCAGACACTGCAGGACAACATGTCCAAAGATGCCGAGGCCAAGCCGGAGGAACCCGCCGAAGAGGCACCGCCTGCCGAAGGCGAACCGGCCATCCTGCAGATCGACCTGATCGAGATTACCGATGCACAGGTGGCGGTTGTTTCGGATCTGTTCGAGGGGACAAAGAATCTGACGATTTCGCTAATCAAATTCGAGAACCTCAAAGGCACCGCCGAAGAAATTGGCAAGCAGGTCATCAGCCAGCTGACGACCCAGATTATCGAAGAGGTGACCAATCAAGTCATCCAAAAACAGGTGGAAAAGGCCGTTGGCGAAAAACTTGGCGACGCGCTGAACATCTTCAAGAAAAAAGAATAGATGGCAAAGCCCAATGTGATCCCCCATACCAAACGGGTCGGTCTCGATGGAGGCCGAAGGGATCGATTCCATAACGGGCGACCAGATCATGGCCGTGGGAGAGCATAGGAAGCCGGGCAGGGTGACGACCACCGGATTTTTAGGGTGAGCAAGGGGGGCGTATTCCTCCTTGCTCAAGCCGGTGGGGGCCGGCATGTAAGAGTTCAAGCTTCAGCTTGCTCGTTTGTACAAAAATTCCGTGTCATTCCGTGATTTCCGTGGTTCATCATTTCAGCATCCGCCATCGCCGCAGGCGATTCCACCATTCTCCATTCTTCATTTTCAATTCATCCACCATCTATCGGTTTCTCAAGACTGAGGACACTGATTTACCGCTTGCAAACCCGACAGAACATGTGTGAAATCCGTTTGTTTTCATACCGATTGAAGATGAACGGAGATGTCATGGCGAATAAAAAATTAATCAGAAACAGCACGGCCGAATTTTTAATCTTTTACGGCACAAGATGGCAAAAACAGCATCGAAGCCCGCTATGAAGAAGAAACCATTTGGCTGACTCAAAAACTGATGGGAGAACTCTTTGAAGTCGGTACAAATACCATAAATTATCATCTAAAAGAGCTGTTTAAAAGCAATGAAATAGAAGGAAATCGAACGATTTGAAAATTTCGAATCGTTCAGACAGAAGGAAATCGTCCGTTTGAAGAACTTAAAAAGCAGAGTCTTATCAATCCACACGCTCAGACGCTTGACCGGGATTCGGATTTCTCATATGAAATCCGGAAAGGAAGACCTCCGGGTGATTTCGTAGAGTAAGAGGGTAAGGTTTCTGGCAGCATCAAAACAGTGAAATAGTAATTTTCAGATAACTCCTGCATGAAATAACGAACCATGGAGATGTCCCAGTGTATTAAGTCGAAATGAGAGTTTTTGTGTAAAAAAACAGAATTTTTTGAAAGAGAAAAAGCAATGAAAACAAAAAAGATGGTATTTCTATTGACGGTGATGGTTGTTGTGGTCGGGGCTTCCGGGGTCACAAAGGTTTCCGAAGTCGCCGCAGATGAACCGGCAGTTGCAGAAGAATCACCCGCTTTGGCTGAATCGGCGGTCGAAGAAGTGAAATTCGAGAATATTCAGCTTCCGGTTAAAGACACTCCTGAGTACTGGGTGGTTCGTTCGGAGGCGATGGGTGAACTGACACCGCTGCTGACGAGAAAACGGGCGGATATGAAGAAAAAACGGCAGATGCTGGCTGATTACCTGCTCAAGATCGGCAGGGCCGAAGATATGGCCGCCGCTGAGGTCAAAGTGCCGGACGACCCGACACTCTACGCTAAGGCGCTGGGGTTGATCGATGAGTATAAGCAACAGGATATTGCACTGCCGGCAAAACTGCCGACTTGGGAAGAAACGGCTCAGTTCTCGATGCGGTTTGTTCTTTATCAATCGCGTGATGACCATTTGCAGTATCGGCAGAGTCGTCTGGATGACCGGTATACGAACAACTATCGGTGGTAAATAAATTGTCGGAGAAAATATAGGGGTCAGACAATTTTTAGCTGTCTGGCCCCGTTGTTCGGATTTCTCAATTCAAATACCTCACCCAAACCGCTTCGCCGCCTCATCGGCCAGTCCCTGATTCCGTTCGGCATAGATCGCCGTCGCACTCATATTCGTATGCCCCAGCGTCGCCCCGGCACATTCATACCCCATTTCCTTCCGCACCTTCGTCGCCGCCGTATGCCGCAGCTGATACGGCGTCCATTTGGGTACCAGAGCCGCTTCGACCCCAGCGGCCTTGGCTTCGCCCCGCCGCTGTTTGTTGCACGCCGTGATCGCACTTTTGACAGCTTTGGCATAGCTGGTAGAGTCATACCTCGGGCCGGGCGTTTTGGCAGGCGATTCCTTGCGGTTGCTTCCCACGGTGTTACCGCAGGAACCCGGCGTTTTGCGATGGGCTGTGAGTTTTTCACGCCGTTGTTTCTCTGACTCCGCTGGCGAAAAACAGCAGGCGTCCTCCGCCCGCAGCAGAAATGGTCGAAGCAGTTCCTGCCCGCGCGGCCCGATGGCCACGATCCGCTCGATTCCCCGATGCTGGTTCTTGTGCTTTTCCGGACAGTAGTGCCAGATAGCCCCGTCCGGTCGTTCAATATCGCAGGGGCGTATGGCCACCATCTCCCCCGGCCGCATTCCCGTCAATAACTGCAACTCGATCATCACCGCCACTACGCCCGTGGTATAAGGCAGAACGGCATAGACATGTTTTTCGGCGACCGGTTTCCGTTTCGGGTTCTCACGAGCCGTGGTGCGGCCGTATTTGAGGCCCTCGACCGTCATCAGCCCTTGATAGAGAACCGGCGAGACCATTTGGCGGGAGACTGCCCACTTGAACATCCGTTTGATGCGTCCCATCCGCTGGTTGATCAGTTTTCTGGACCAGTCCAGTGCGATCATATGGTCCCTCAGGTCGATCAGTTTCAGCGGCCCGAACTCCGCCACCGGCAGACAGCCGTACGACGCGGTCAGCGGTTTCAGGGAATAGCGAATATCCTGCGGCTCCTTGCTGTGGGTGTAGTATTCATCGACATACCGCAGGTACCGGGCGGTCAGGGAGGCGACATGGGTCACCTCGATATCCCGACCATCGAATTCTGTCTGATAGACCGCCTGCTGCCACAGGTTCTCGGCGACCTCGCAGGCCACACAGTAGTCGGTTGTGGCAAATCGAGCCCCGACCGGCTTGAGCGGTCGGTTCTTGCACTTTTTTTCACCCGGCAGTTGAACTTTCCACCACCAGCGTTTGTTGCGTTGATAGAGGGATCCGGGCACATTGTTTTTTCGTTGCTTCTTTTTGGTTCTGGCCATTTTGACTCTCCTTGTAACAAAAACATCGGTTAATTTTCCGGCTGCAAAGTTACAATTTAAGTTACATTGGCTTTTGACCCTGTAAAACAGACACAAAAAAAACCTGTAAGCTATTTACCTACAAGGCCTTGCGAGCACTACGCCGGGTGCTCGCTTATTATAGTGTTATATTCAAGAAATTCTCTGTATTTGTCCGATGAGAATGGTATGAGTTAGATGATTTTCTACAGGAGAACATATCATGCTT
>NBLJ01000109.1 GCA_002084545.1 Desulfobacteraceae bacterium 4572_123
GCTATAACCCGGATAAATCGAATTTTTTTAAGTTGTGTGTGTCTGATGCTGCCGGCGCTTAAATTTTAAGACCAACAACCGGTCTGTGTCAAGGAAGAAAGTGCATTGAATATTCACTAAATATCGCTACGTTTTCCAATTAACCGCAGAGCTCGCAGAGTTACGCAGAGACACAAAATACGTTGGTCGTTTCCGGCGGAGCCGGCAGTTATATTTTTAGTCTTTCTCAGCGCTCTCAGCGATCTCAGCAGTGAAATTCTTATATGTCATCGCATTTATGAAATTGTGTACTATGCTGAATTTTCCTCCAGCGGCCACTGGCCCCTTTCTTCCAGAACCGATTTTAAGGCCTTCAATGCCGAATTAGTGGCCGGCACGCCGCCATAAATGGCGGTTTGAAAAATTACCTCGGCAATTTCCGCCGGTGTGCAGCCCACATTCAAAGCTGCCTGGATGTGCAGCCGGAGTTCATCGAGCCTGGACAGCACGGTCAGGGCGGCCACGGTGATTAACTGGCGGGTGGGATGGGGTATTTTCTCCCGGGCATACATCTGCCCGGTGATAAACAGGCTCAGATCCCTGGCAAGATTTTTGTCGAAAGCCCGCCACAGATCGAAGGGTCTTTCATCTTTGACATCCTTGAAATACAGCTGGGCCGTTTTTTTTGTTTTCTCGATAATATCGTGGTCCACAAGCATCTCCTTTTAAATCAGTCAGCCCCACTATGGCGGTGAGGCTGCCGGCAGAGCTGATATTAGGGGAAAAATAGAATACATGACGTTATGGTTTCTGCGTGAATTTCGTGCACTTCGTGGTAAAACAAGTTTTTTCATAAAATATCATAGATCCGCTTCTGGAGGACAAAGAAATCACAATTAAGAGACTATACCGTTCTACATCAATAACACAAGGGCATTATGGGACAAATTGAGACACAGCCAAGGGCCCGGCACAAAATTTAGTGCTGGGAGGTTGCAGTAGCGTTACCGAGCGTTACTCTAATTCATAAGTAACGATAATAATTCTACCGAGTTATCAAATATAACAGCTACCTGGAATTTTCACCCAATGGAAATAGATAAATATTATACTTATTTTCAAATAGTTATCGTATAATCCGAAATTTTGGGAAAAACCAATGCATCGCCTGGCATGGTTTTTGGATTTAATTAAAGTAAGGTCAAGAAAACGATATGAAGTTCCCCTGCTGAACGCAAATCAAGGCTTGAATATTGGCTTTACCTCATAAACCCCCAATAGAAAGGAAGGTATCATGAAAGCCAGAAATTGCTGCAAAACAATGGAAATGGAACTCACCGCATGGAAGGCCATCGTCTACGATATTGTCCGCAAGATGGAAAAACTACCGGGCGGTGCGAAGGAGAAAATTCTTCCCAACATTGAAGATATCCATATTATGATAGCGGAAATGGATACCAGGATCGAGGACATTCGCGACAAGTGCACCCCCGAAACTGGCATTGACGACATTCGAACCGAGAAAGAAGAATTTGATAAAACCATGGCAGTCGCGCGCGTTAAAGTTGAGGACGCCATTGAGTATCTCGGAGCCGGTAATTTTGGCGGCTGATTTGGTCTTTTTCCTTGCCGGAATACAAACTAGGAAGTGCTCAATTCATATGATCTGATCAGACCGGCGCAATAACTTGCTTTTTTGAAGGTTTTTGCGCCGGTGCCGGCCAGAAGTTATGTGAAGAAATGAATCAACCCCGACATCACTTTGAAAAAAGTTATCATATCATCCTGGATAGTATTGAGGAGGGCGTCTTTACTGTCGATCTTGACTGGCGAATTACCTCGTTCAACAGGGCGGCAGAAAAAATTACCGGAGTAGCGAGGCAAGAGGCCATCGGAGCGCCATGCTCAAAGGTTTTTAATGCCAGTGTCTGCAAAACAAATTGTGTTTTGCGCAAGGTTATAAAATCGAATACACCGATTATGAATATGCCGATCAACATCACGCGTGCCGATGGAAAACGTACCCCCATCAGTGTCAATGGCGCGATTTTGATGGATCACAGGGGCTGTATGATTGGGGGTGTCGAGACGTTCAGGGATTTAACCGTTGTTAACAAGTTACGCCAGCAGCTTGGCAGACAGCATTTCTTTGAAAATATGGTCAGCAAGAATCAAAAAATGCAACGCCTCTTTTCAGCTCTGCCGCAAATTGCCGAGAGCAACTGCACCGTGTTGATAGAAGGTGCGACCGGCACCGGAAAGGAACTGCTTGCCAGGGCCATTCACTATAACAGTCCTAAAAAAAAGGGCCCGTTTGTTGCCGTCAATTGTGGGGCGCTGCCTGAGACCCTGATCGAATCAGAGCTCTTTGGATACAAAACCGGTGCATTTACCGATGCCAAAAAGGACAAGCCGGGACGTTTTGCACGTGCCCAGGACGGCACCATTTTTCTGGATGAAATTGGGGATATCTCACAGGCCTCACAGATTCGACTTTTGCGGGTGCTTGAGGAAAAGGCTTATGAACCTCTGGGATCCGTAAAAACTGCCAGCACGAATGCCAGAGTTGTGGTGGCAACCCGCCGAAAACTGGCAGAAATGGTTGAAGAAAATAGCTTCAGAGAGGATCTTTATTTTCGCATCAATGTGATCAAACTGACACTGCCCACACTTTCAGAGCGAAAAGAGGATATTCCGCTTTTGGTGCAGTATTTTATCGAGCGCTTCAATAATGAGAAGGAGAAAAAGATTCTGGGCCTCACGCAAAATGCGATGGCTGTGCTGACGCTCCATGATTGGCCCGGCAATATACGCGAGCTTGAAAATGCAATCGAACATGCCTTTGTCTTATGCAATGGGGAACTGATTCATTTATGCCACCTGCCGGATGAGCTTTGGCCAAAAAATGACGTGGCCCTAATCAAAACACGCCTGACCCTTAGAGAAATAGAAAAGCGTGCAATCATACAAGCCCTTGCGAAAAATAATTGGAAAAAAGCATCAACTGCCAGGGAGCTTGGGGTTCACAAAAACACGCTGCGCCGCAAGATCATACGCCACGGTATTGAAATGACATAATTGAGGTAAACGCAATGCATGAAAATAGCAGACAAATGGAAAAAGGCGGGCTAACCGTCCTAAACCCGGAAGACGATTTCCGATTTCAATGCCATCAGAATCTTGAGTGTTTTACCCGATGCTGCCGCGATATCACCATTTTTCTGACACCCTATGATATCCTGCGTATGAAAAACCGCCTGGGCATATCGTCAGAAAACTTTTTAGCCGCCCATACGGCTACGATGATCGGCAGCGCCGGTCTTCCGGTAAAGGTCCTGAAAATGCAGGCGGATTCCGAGAAAAACTGTCCCTTCGTCACCGCCCGGGGATGCACGATCTATCCTGATCGTCCCTGGGCCTGCCGCATATATCCCCTGCAACCTGAAAGTACCAAAATAACCCAAAAAACGGGAAAAGAATATTATTCCATTATGGATGTACCGTTCTGCCTCGGTTTGAAATCAGATAGAGTCTCAACAGTAGCTGGCTGGATTGAAAAACAGGGCATTCCCATTTACCGGGAAATGGAAGCAGCGTTTAAGAAAATCACCATGAACGAAGTCCTTAGCAACAAAGAGATTACGAATAATGAAATCCAGCAGATGTATTATATGGCCTGCTATGATCTGGATCGTTTCAGACGCTTTGTGATGGAAAGTACTTTTCTAAAGCGCTTTGAGGTAGAACCGGACGTGGTGGAAAAAATAAAACACAACGACGTGGAACTCTATCATTTCGCCATGAGGTGGCTTGAATACGGCCTTCTCGGCCAAGGCGTGTTGAAAGTAAAACCCGAGATAATCAAGGCAAAAAAAGAAGCCTCAGAAAACCAATGATTGACCCATCATTGATACAGCCACTTGAGCAAGGCCGGTTCCGCTTTGCCTGCCGCAAAGCACTCCCCTGTTTTACCATGTGTTGTGCCAATCTAGATTTAGCCCTCTCCCCTTATGATGTGCTTCGGTTGAAAAATAGGATCGGACTTTCATCGGATGCCTTCTTGGAAAAATACACGACCGTTGCTGTCAACCAGGCCTATGGTCTTCCGCTCGTCCGGCTTAAAATGACCGAGGATGAAAAAAAACGATGCCCATTTGTAACCCCTGACGGCTGTGAAGTCTATGAAGACCGGCCCGGCGCTTGCCGTATCTACCCTTTGGGGCTGGCGGCCTCAAAAATCCGGCAGGGATATAAGGCTGGAGAATATTACTTTGCCGTAAGAGAGCCGCACTGTCTTGGCTTCAAACAAGACGTGGAGTGGACGGTGCAGGAGTGGATCAAGAATCAAGGCCTCGGTGAGTATAATGCCATGAATGATTTATTTATGGATATCATTGCCGGCAGATCAGCCAACACGATCAAAGCTCTTGACGACCAGAAACTGCGTATGTTTTACATGGCCTGCTACAGCCTCGATGAATTCAGACGTTTTATATTCGAAACGACGTTCCTGGATAAATTTGATATTCGCCCGCATGGTTTGAGCGCTATCAGAGCAAATGACACCGAATTGATGAAGCTCGCCTGTGGCTGGCTGCGATTCGCGCTCTTCGGCGAAAAAACGCTGCACCTGCATTCTGGGTCCCTGCGTTAACCTAAACGTTAGCCATTGAGCTATTCAATAATATCATTTTTCAGGGCGTCATGAGACCATACCGGAAGGGGCATATATTCGCCCGTATCGGGATCCAGTCGGCATCGGTAGGATGCCTTCGCGGCCTGTTGTTCCCACATGTATTTCCACCCGTCAATAAAATACGGGCAGTCATCATTAAAACAGACAAAAAAAAACGGATGCGGCCATGTGGAGTTGACTGGTACGCGCCATTTTTTCATTGCCTGACCACAATGAGGGCACACGGCCGACTCGTCATCGGTCATTACATTATCTCCTTAACCTTAATGTTGATTCAGTTTATAACAGCTTGGGGCCCGATTTGCATGCAATAAAAAAATTTACTTGAAATACTCCGGATAGAACCGATATGGATGAGCAACAGCTTACAACGCGTCTGCCATTTTAATACAGCTTCATCATGACGCAACGATCATAGAAGAAAGGATAGGTCATGACACCCATTATCGAAAAGGATCTCCCGGCCAACGCTCCAGACTATTATGAAGCGTCCCTGGAAAATGGTTCGCTGGTTATGAAACCTTATTGTGCGTGTGGTAATAGCCTCGATGAAGATTATTTTTGTGAGAAATGCAACCGTAAATGTCATTGCAACCTGATTATCTGCGACAATGAAGAGACCATAGAACTGGTTAAACGTTACGCTCGGAAATCGTCTAAATTTTCAGGGTTCAAAACCAAACTTGCCGATGATGTTTGATAAACAATGAAAATTATATTCTTCCGTGGTCCATCAGCTTCTGGATTGCGGCATCAATCATTTGTTCACCGCCAATTCTTTCATTAGCGGCCATCATCGCCGGCAGGGCATCGGAGCTGCCGAATTTAGCTAAGGCTGCGCCAGCCCAGTTGACAATATGAGCACTTTCATGCTCAAGCAGTCCAAGCAGCAGTTCATAGGCGGCGGAGCCCCGAATATTGCCCAGCACCGATACAATACCGGTTTTGATGGGATCAAATGTTTTGTTTTTTAAAAAGGCTTCCTCAATGCACGGGACAGTCCTTTCGCCCAACTTTTCCAGATAATGGAGACTGGCTCCCGAAGCATAGGCATAGCCGAACATGGAGATGTCGATCATGGAGCGCGTGGCCAGATCCGTTTTGTAACAAAATAAAATCTCGGGCACAAAAAGCCCCGCCCATGAATATCGACAGGCCAACGGCAACATGTACGGGACAACCTCCGGTCCGATCCCTTTTAGCTTATCGAGTGTTCCCTGCACGGCATTTTTACGCAGTTCATGGCCCTGGGAATACTTTGCGGGAAAACGGTTCGGATCATCTGCGAGTTGAAGTTTTTTTACCAGTGCCGTAATTTCGGGGTTTTCCGTCTCTGGATAGAGGCCCTGATAGTCTTTGGTCTTCAGGGCAATCCAATATTTCTGCAACCACGTCATGGGTGGGTAGTAATAGGATAATGCGGGTTTACCCCCCTCCGTATCCCGGTATTTTCCATGTTCGATAAAAAAGGCTTTTTCCACGTTGGCGACTTTAAGCCGATGTCTGCAAATCTCGAGGGCCTTATCACACTCACCCGTAACCAAATGACTGCTGACCATGATATCATGGAGCCTGTCTTCATTCGGATATCGTCTGATCAGCTTTGATGCCCGGCGAAGCGCATCAGCATAATTACCCCCAGCAAACAGGCCAAACGCCTCTTCGATATGATCGATTAGTTTTTTCTGCTCTTTTTCCCGGTTCCCGCGATCTTTTGCTTCCGTTGCCTTAACACGGCTCTTAATCTTTGCATGTACGTCCAAACAACAGTTCTTGTATTTTTTGCCGGAGCCACAGGGACAGGGTTCATTTCTTCCGATGTTTGCCAAAGGCACATCTGTTTTTGCAATTTTCTCCCCTTCAGCCTGAGCAAGCAGGTCATCTCGTATCTTAATAAGTTTTTCTTTCCTAATTCCGAACTTATTTGCAATGATATGAGGATCACCCCCCCTGAGCAGTTCCAGTACGGGTTCGAAATCTGCTTCTGACAGGGTATCAAATCCCGATTTAAACGGGGTGGTCATTACAGGCTCCTTCTTTTCTATTATCGCTTTAAATTTTTTTAAAATATTCAATGCAGGCCTTGGCAAAGCCAGCAGTATATTCCTGGAAATCGAAGCTGTTGTCTCCAAGATAGGTATTCAAAATTTCAGCTCGATAAATATCCCAACTGGCAGGAATTCCCTTTGACCGACAGATGGCCGCCAGCTCGTCGTAATCGGCCTCATTTCGTGCAAATTGATAACCCTTTTTGTAACCGTGATCAAACCAATTCTTTGTATCTGCCACATCCCCTGGTACCATCATTTTAACCGCTTTAAAATGCCAGAATTTTCGGTCACTAAAATGACAGCCGCATGAGGTTCCCCGACTCACACGGCTGCCGGTGGAGGATGCCCGCATGGCATTACACAGGCATCTGCCCAACAGTAAATTCCTATCAACATACGCCCCATTTACCCTTCGCAAATCGTTGTTCAAAAAGGCGAAAGTCATCGGGGTTGAGGATATGGATTCCGTCTTTATCGAACTTCAATAGTCGATAGGATTCGACTTCCTTTTGTTCATCTACAATCTCATCGCATAAAGCCACCAAATCCTGAACCGCATCAAGGCGTGTTTCAACAGTGGCCCGCACTACTGACATGCTCGCTCTATCAGGGTCGCCCTGAAAACCGGCCAATATGGTCTCTGCCATCCGATCTTGGCTTATCGGTAGTGGAAAAACGGCTACATATATCTCAGTTACCCGTTCAATTGAATTTTCGTCCCCGCCGGTGTTTTTCATTTTGAACGGTCCTTTGCCTTGAGCGAAAGCGTCATCCCCACATCAGCGAAAAGATATAAAAAAAGCTTTTGCCTCTCTTCGGTGGGTAAAACTGAATCGATGGCAAGGCTAACTGAGCATGCGACACTCAAGCTCCCACCCGTTAACCGGAGCTTCGGGCACCAATGCACGGTGCCCGATGCTAAGGGACAGTGCCTACATGCCCACGACCTCTTTGATATCTACCAGATGGTATTTGGGCCTGGTGAGCATTTTGAACTCATCTTTTTCGGCATCGTAAACAGAATTTGCAAATACGCCACCCCATTTCTCCTCCTCCATCGTTCTAAAATCGGTCCGGTAGTAATATCCGGGCCATCTGGTTTCCTCACGGAAGAGTTTGTGCCGTGTATGAGCCTCGCCGATCTGACACCGGTGCACATTTTCCCAACAGCGCATCAGCTCATGAAGATTCCGAGCCGCAAGTTTGGATAAATCCTCCTTGAGCAGTTTGATCAGATCCAGGGCAATGTTGAGCGTAATGGCGCTGCAATTGTACTGGGAACCCACCCCGGCGACATATTCATCCATGATTTTGTTGAGACGGAACATGGCCATCTTGGGAGTAATATAATTCGGATTGACTTCTTCCACCGGCACATCGTATTTCTTGTCAACCGTCCCCAGGGTGGTATAATCTTTGTGCGCTTCATAGTGACGGAGCGGCAGCACGATTTGTTCCTTAAGCTTCTCAACCTCTGTCATGTCAATCTCGGGCATCTCCGGGTTCTCCACGCAAAACTTGACGGCCGCCTTGGCCGCGATACGGCCTTCTGTAAAGGACCCTGAAGAAAACTTGTGGCTGGAAACGCCGACACCATCGCCGGCCGCAAAGAGGCCCTTTACGGTGGTCATGCGATTGTAACCCCAGAAATAGTCATTCTTGGATTCTGCGGTCTGAAGATCTTCGGGACCGCTGCACCAGGCCCCGGACGCCCCGGAATGGGACCCGATAAAATAGGGCTCAGAGGGCATAATCTCGGAAGGCCCTTTCTCGGGGGACACATCCTTGGAAGCCCAGAGAACCGCCTGGCTGATGGTCATGTCGAGAAAGTCCTCCCAGGCCTCGGCCTCAAGTTTTTTCAATTCTTTCTTATAAGCCTTCTGATCTGCCGCTTGTTCAGCAATCTTGGCAATGGCCTTGTCCGTATGGATCAGGATGGGACCATCGCCTTTGCTAAACATCTCAAGCATCATCAGATGGTTCCTGAGGCAGGTCGGGATCGGCTTAACCTCTCCATAGGGCGGCCAGTTGTGGAGTTCACCCCCCTCTGCCAGACCTTCCCCCATATAGTTGAAACCGGTTGCCGAGGTGGCAGTGGCCTTGAACAGCAAAAACCAGGCTCCAACCGGTCCGTAACCATCCTTGAATCTGCCGGGGATAAAAACGACTTCCTGGGACGTCATTTCGGCCCCTGCCGTCGTGGTCAGGTAGGAACTGGACCCGGCGTTCCAGGGCGGATACCAGGCCCTGCCCAGGCCTTCCCCGGTTGACCGGGGTCTGAAAACATGGACGGCACCCCCGGCGCTCACAATGCAGGCCTTAAATTTAAATACATAGATCTCAGGTTCTCTCACACTGAACCCGATGGCTCCAGCCACTCTGTTTTTGTCATTTTTATCAAGCAGGAGGCGAACGATGAATACGCGTTCTATGATGTTCTCAATGTCGACGGCGTTCTTGGCAGCCTCGGCGACAATGGCCTTGTAAGATTCACCGTTGATCATGAGCTGCCACCGGCCTTCATGGACATATTTTCCCTCAGCATCTTTCCATATGGGAAGCCCGTAACCCTCAAACATGTGGACCGATCCGTTGACGTGCCTGGAAATATCCATGACCAGGTCGTCCCGGCAAAGGCCCATGAGATCCTGCCGGACATAACTGAGGTAATCAATGGGAGTATTTTCACCCTGGTATTGATTTATGGCTGACAGTCCCATTGCCACAGCGCCACTACGCTCCATGGCCGCCTTATCTACCACAGAAATTTTAACATTGTTTTCCCTGCCCCAATGCGCACCCTCTACGCATGCGCCACATCCTGCCATGCCGGGACCAATGATCAAAACATCCGTGTTAACCTCTATTGTCTTGAATTCTTGCATAATGTATCACCTCCTCTATTGCCCGAGTGTCCA
>NBLJ01000110.1 GCA_002084545.1 Desulfobacteraceae bacterium 4572_123
TTAAAGAGTTCAAGCGCCGTGGAAAGAAGCTTTTATAAGTCACCGCGGAGGCGCTGAGAACACAGGTGTCCTTTCGGCAAGCGTGCATGAAAAACAAATCCAGATGAGGTAATGTCGGTCATCCACATTATATAAGGAGGATGACCGATGGATCTGATACAGCCTTCGGGCGAACACAGTCTGGATGAAGTCCGGGCACAATTTGAACAGTGGCGTAACAGCCGGGATAAACGCAAAGCCATTCCGGAGGCATTGTGGGAAGCGGCCGCATCGCTATACCCTGCCCATTCCCTGCATCAAATATCAAAAGCCCTGCGCCTCAACCATACCAAGCTAAAACATTACGTTCAGGGACCGAATCTGTCCATGCCGCCGGCATCTTTTATCGAAGTTGGCTTTGCCGGGCCCGCGTCCCCTTACAAGGGCAGCGTCGAGATGCGGCATCAAAACGGTGCCAGGATGACAATGCAGATCACGGACAACCGGGACCTGATGAAGCTCGCGCGGCTGTTCTGGAGCCGGCCATGATTCAGGTCACCCCGCAGATGCGCATTCTGCTGGCCATTGCACCGGTGGACTTCAGGAAAGGCATTGACGGTCTGGCCGCTGTCTGCCGGCAGGTACTGCAGTCCGATCCGTTTTCAGGGCATGTTTTTATATTCCGTAATAAAAAGGCAAATGCCATAAAGGTGATTATGTACGACGGCCAGGGGTTCTGGATGTGCCAGAAGCGGCTGTCCAAGGGACGTTTCAACTGGTGGCCCAATAAAACCGATGCGGCGGTAAGGCCTCTGGCCGTCCATGAACTGCAGCTTCTGATTTGGAACGGTAACCCTTTAAAGGTTCATGTGGCACCTTTATGGCGACCGTTAAAAAAATAAAAAAAAATGACCCGGGACTCTTGCGTTCCGCCAAATATTGTGCTATTTGATGCCCATGTTTACGTATCGAGGCAGGGTCGTTACCGACAAAGATATCATTTTTATCAATGAACTGATTACCCAAAATCCCGGTGACAGCAGATGGGCGCTTTCCAGAAAGCTGTGCCGGGCATGGAACTGGGTCCAGCCCAACGGTGCATTACGCGATATGGTCTGCCGGGGTCTGATGCTCGAACTGCACCGCGGTGGACACATCCGGCTGCCGGAAAAAAAGAGTAGCCCCCGTAATCCCTTTGTCGATCGCAAGAAACCCGAAAAAATCCAGATCGATCAAACTTTACTGGAAACTGAACTGTCCCAAATACGGCCGCTTGAATTTTGCCAGGTGCGCAGGAGCCCTTATGAGAAACTGTTTAACAGCCTGGTCGAGCACTACCATTATCTGGGCTACTGTCATCCCGTGGGCGAACAGTTGAAATACATCGCCTATGCCAATGAACGGCCCATCGCTTGTCTGGCCTGGTCATCAGCCCCGAGGCATATCGGCAGCCGGGACCGGTTCATCGGCTGGGATGCCAATGCGCGTAAAAAGCATTTGCACCTTTTGGCCTGCAACACACGATTTTTGATTCTGCCCTGGGTACGCGTACCCTCTCTGGCCTCTCATATTCTGGGTCGCATGACAAAGATCCTGGCCAGAGACTGGCACAGGGTCTACAATCATCCGATCTGGTACCTGGAAACCTTTGTGGACAAAACTCGTTTTGCCGGTACCTGTTACAAGGCTGCCAACTGGATCTATCTGGGCGACACCACCGGCCGGGGCAAAAACGACCAGACGCACAAACCCAACCGTTCGATCAAGGCGGTGTGGGGTTATCCCCTGGTCAAAAATTTTCGCAATCTTTTACAAGGTGGCATACAATGAAAAAGCCGGAGCGTATAGACCTGGATGTCAAACAAGTTGATGCCCTTTTACAGCGTGCGAAAGAGTTGCTGCCGCCCGAGGATTATGAACTCATCAAGGCCATGGCCGAGACGATTTACCTTTTAAGCCAGAGCGTGGACCAGAAGGCCACCTCCATCCAGAGGCTGTTGCGCATGCTGTTCGGCGCCGCCACCGAAAAGCTTGAAAAGGCCCGCAAGAAAAAAACAAAGCCTTCGGGGGAAAAACCCAAAAAAGGTCATGGCCGCAAACCCGCCATTGACTATACCGGAGCCAAAAAAGTCAATGTTTCCCATACCACCCTCAACCCCGGAGATAACTGTCCTGCCTGTTTAAAGGGCAAAGTCTATGAGATGAAAGAACCCAGAAAGGTTGTACGTATCACCGGGAACGCTCCGTTGAGTGGAACTGTCTACGAGATGCAGCGAGATTTTGTCCCTGATAAAAGAAAACAAGGAGGACGAGCCGGAGCGTAAAGGTATATTTACCACCGGCATACTGTCAACGACCGACGATCATAAAATTGCCTTGTTTTTTACCGGCCGTCAGCATGCCGGAGAAAATCTGAAAGATTTGCTTAAGCAGCGCATTGACCGCAGCCCGCCCATCCAGATGTGTGACGCCCTTTCCAGAAATGCCCCGGGAGAATTTAAAACCCTGCTGGCCAACTGCCTGACCCATGGCCGCAGAAAGTTTGTTGAGGTGCTGCAAAGCTTCCCGGAGCAATGCCGCCATGTACTCGAAATCCTGGCAGGGGTATATAAAAATGATCAAATTGCCAAAGAACGAGACATGAACGCCGAAAAGCGGCTGCGTTTTCATCAGGCCAACAGCGGCCCGCTGATGGAAAAACTCAACACCTGGTTCCATGAACAGCTGAATCAGCATTTGGTAGAGCCCAACAGCGGCCTGGGCCAGGCCATCGGCTACATGCTCAAACACTGGGAGGCCCTGACCCTTTTTCTCAGAGAGCCCGGTGCGCCTTTGGACAACAATCTTTGCGAGCAGGCCTTGAAAAAGGCTATCTTGCACCGCAAGAATGCCCTGTTTTATAAAACCACGCACGGCGCCCAGGTCGGTGACTTGTTCATGAGCCTGATCCATACCTGCAATCTGTCCGGTGTCAATCCTTTTGATTATCTCACCGCACTGCAGGAACATGCCGCTGAGTTGTCAAAATCCCCGGACAGGTGGATGCCATGGAACTACACATCCGCACAGACTGAATCCTCCTGAAGCACAAAACCACTTTCTCACATTTATACCATCGGGTGCCTGTAAAAAAAAACAGGCCCCCGGCCGCTGGTTGCCTGCGCTAAATATTTTTTTGCGCTATGCACGCTTGCCGGAAGGACACGAAAACATGGTGGGGCAAGTCATGGAACCTCAACCTTGAACGATATGCGGATTACAGCAACCGAATTGGCCGGGGACGAAGTTATGTCTGCCACGGGGCCGTGCTGGATCTCCAGATCCATTCGGGCCGGGTCGAGGCCCTGGTGCAAGGCTCAGGATCAAGGCCCTATTCGGTAAACATTGCCATAAAATCGGTGAACCGGGAACGCTGGCGGGCGATCAAGGCCGCCTGTACAGACCAGCTGGATTCATTGCAGGGGCTGTTGGCCGGAAAATTCCCCAGGGCCCTGGCCGATATCTTCATGGCTGAAGGCTCCGGATTGTTTCCCTCACCAAAGGAAATAGAATTTTCCTGCAGCTGCCCGGACTGGGCATACATGTGCAAACATGTCGCAGCAGTTCTGTACGGCATCGGTGCGCGGCTGGATGAAGACCCGGGACTGTTTTTCAAACTGAGAAAAGCCAGAATCGAAGACCTGGTGACGGTTGCGGTAAAAGACACAACCCGCAAATTACTTGAAAAGACCCGGAAAAAAACAAAAAGGGCCATTGCCGATAATGATCTTTCGGATCTGTTCGGCATTGATATGGATGGATCAACAGATTCGGACCGAAAAAAAACAAAAACGGCCCAAAAGATTACAAAACCGAGGAAACCAAAACCTGGAAAAAGTACTAAAAAACAAAGGGCAAAAATTATTTCCCCAATGCCGGGTAAACCCGCAACAATAAAAAAGACAGGGGCGGCAAAGAAAGCCAAATCGCCTTTTGACACGGTGGTGGGCATCGTTCGGAGAAGCAGAAAGGGCGTCACCGTGGCCCAGATAAAAAATAAAACAGGCTTTGAAAAGGAACAGATCCGGAAAGTTATCATCAAGGCCAAGCGACAGAAAAAGATCAGGAGCCTGAGCAGGGGTGTTTATGTCAAGGCCTGCTTTACTATATGCTATTTGATAAAATAGAAAATTTTTCAAAATTATTCACCATGATATTCGATTCTTCGGCCGGGGTTGGCGGGAATGCCGAAAGCTAATTGTTCATCGCCAATGATGGCAGCAAGAGGAGGCGTACCCGGGAAATGGTTTGGTTTGTTTTTGAAGGATCAGTGAAAGGCCGTGCATTGGTCAGGGAGATGCCGGCGCCCTGTCTATCGGAAGCCGCACAGTAAAGCATCCCCCATGTCCGGCCCTGTTTTCAATGGTGATGCTGCCACCGTGCTTTGAAATGATTTCATGGCAGATATACAGGCCCAGGCCGGTTCCCTTTCCAACCGGCTTGGTGGTAAAAAACGGCTTGAAAATATCCTGGCGCAAATCTTGCGCAATACCCGGCCCGTTGTCCATGCACTCGAACACGACCTGGCCCCCGTCGGAATCGACGCGAGTGGTCAGAACAATTTTACCTTTTTTGCGCGGCACCGCCTGGATGGCGTTTTTAATGATATTCAGGGCCACCTGGCCCAGATTGGAAAAATTACCCTGAATATCCGGCGGATCGCTGCAGTAATTTTCCTTTATCTCGAGATCCTGATATTTATATTGATTGTGCAGCACCCGCAGGGCATCCTTGACCACAGCATTCAGGTTGACGGCCTCCGCATAGGTCTGGGTCTGCCTGGAAAGTCCCAGCAGGCTGGCCACGATATCCCTGGCTCTGCGCAGCTCCCGGTCGGCAAACCGAAGATCGTCAACCAGATCCTCATCCGGAGGCGCACCCGGGTCCCACTGTTCAAGATCCTCGATGGCGGTCTGGACCAGACTGGTAACGCTGGTCAGCGGATTGTTCAGCTCATGAGCCGCCCCGGCTACAAGCTGCCCGATGGCGGCCAGACTTTCCGACTGGATCAGTTGCTCCTGGGTGCGCTCCTTTTCCCTGAGGGCCTGCTTGAGGTCCCTGGTTCTTTCCTTCACCCGGTGCTCGAGATTTTTGTTTAAATCCTCTATCCGCCTGTAGGATCTTGCGTTCTCGACAGCCAGGGCGCTTTGCCCGGCCAGGGTCTCCAGTAGATCCAGGTCTTCGCGTGAATACATATCTCCGCTCTTTTTTTCACCAAGGGCGATAAATCCGTTCAGGCGCTGCTCAAAAAACATGGGCAGGGCAATCTGGGCATCGAGGGTATCCATGTCCGCCAGCACATCTTCCATTCCAGGGGCCACCGAATCTCCGGTCAAACGGATTCGTACCACCGGGCGGCCCTGTTTTTGCATATATTTTACCAGCGCGGACTCCCGGTTGAAGTCATCTGTCCGTTCAGATGCATTCATCCGTAAAGGAAATGAAAAACGACTGAATCCGGCCCTGGGAGATTCTATCAAAAACAAAACACAACTGTCGATTTTCATGGCATCGGCAATGGTATTGAGCAACAGCCGGGCAATTTGTTTATAATCCAGCATTGCCACAATGGTGCGGCTGACATGCCGGATGGTTTTGCGATAATTATACTTATCTTTGTCAAAAACATGATCTATCAACGATTGCACCCATGTTTTCAACGGACCGAAAACCACGACGATAAAGATAAAAAACAGAATGGAGAACCAGACGGAATCGGTAATGTCGTGGCGTTTTAAGATCATCTCGGCCGTAATGATAATCAGCGTATAAAGCAGTGTCAGAGACACGGTGAGAATGGAATAGAGCAGGCTTTTTCTGAGCAGAATACCCATATCCAGAAGATCGTGCCGGAAAATACCAAAGGCAAAGACAATCAGGGGAAGAAAACTTAGATTACCGGGTGGATATACAGCATATCCCAATAGCGGCAAAACGTTGATGCTGCTCATTAGCCCCATGCAGCCGAAACCGATAAATACGTATTTTAACTGATTTTTCCGGGCACTGTTTGGAGCCGTGCCGATGGCAAGATAGATCTGCACCAAGCTGTAGAGCGTTGCAAACCCGGCCCCTGCGCTGATAAACGGATAGAGCATGCCGCCCTTGCCGAAATAACCAAAATAATGCTGCTGCATGGATTCGATCATCAGGGGCGTCAGGGTGAAACACATCAGCACAAAGGCATAGCCGTAGGCGATCCGAATGAGCCAGCGGCGTTTTTCAATGCCCAGGTAGGCATGAAAAAAATGGATATAAACAGGAATGGTATAAACGATGAAAAAATGATCGATGCGGCTGACCCAGAGAGCCGTAGATGCGGAGCTGAGGTTGAAAATCAGAACGATATCGATATAGAGAAAGCAGCCCAGTACGCAAAGCAGCCGAAAAAGGATCGTGATCCGGGTGCGACTGCCTCGCAGAAAAGACAGCACGCCTAAAGCAACAAAACAGGCCAGGGTTAAAAGCGGCGGAATGCTGTAAGGATTCACGGCGGCCCCCGGTGTCCTTCGACCATCTCGCGGGCATGGGCAAGGGTCTTGGGGGTAATCTGCATGCCGCCCAGCATTCTTGCGATCTCATCGATCCGGGCATTGTCGTCCAGGGGGTCGATCCGTGTACTGGTTCGGCCGGAGACAACATCCTTGGAAATTCTGTAATGGTGATCGCCGAACCGGGCAATCTGGGGCAGATGGGTAATGCAGACAATCTGATGATGACGGGCCAGACTCGATAATTTATGCCCCACCACTTCGGCCACCCCGCCGCCGATACCGGCGTCCACCTCATCAAAAACAATAGTCTGGACCGAATCGTTTTCTGCAAGCAATGCCTTCAGGGCCAGCACCACCCTGGAAAGTTCGCCCCCGGAAGCAATGGCGGCAAGGGGTTTTAACTCCTCACCAACATTCGGGGCAATCATGAAAGCTGCCCTGTCCAGACCGTTTTCGGTGATACAGTGCCCGTCAAGAGTAAGAAAGGAGTCAGTACTGTTTTCCGCCGGAATAGGGCTTATCTCGATCTTGAACACCGTTTTGGCCATACAGAGTGAGGAAAGCTCCTTTTCCACCCTGCCGGCCAGGGCAAGGGCCGCCCTGACCCGCTTGTCAGACAGTGAAATGGCTAAAGATGCCAGTTTGTCGTGCTCCCGGGCAAGAGCCTCCCTGGCCGCGGCAATGCGCTCATTGATATTTTCAATGCTCTCAAGCTCATCTTCAATTGATTCAAGCCGGGAGACAACGGCTTCCAGGCTGCCGCCGTATTTGCGCTTTAGCCGCAGCAGCGCATCAAGACGCGCTTCCACAGCCTCAAGCTGCCTGTCATCAATCTGAATATTATTCAAATAGGCTCTCAGGTCTGCGGCCATATCTTCAATCCGAAACTTAAGATCAACAGCATCTTTTCGCTGCCGGACCAGATCAGGATCAATGGTTTCTGCTTTTCCAAGGCGTGTTTCCACCTCCCCGAGCTGTTCCGCCACCGCACCCTGGCGGTCATATAAGATTTCAAGACTGCCATGGATATCCCGGTAAAGGGCTTCGCCGTTTTTCAGAATTACCCGTTCACGTTCAAGTGCCTCATCCTCGCCCGGTGTTATCCCGGCTGAAGCTATTTCCTTCTTCTGATATTCCAGAAGGTCACGGCGCTCATCCCGGCGGTCTCTGGTATCTTGAAGCTCCTTGAGCTGACGGATCAGCGGCAAAATGACCTGATAAGCCTGCCGCAGCCTGTCTTTCAGGGGTACCAGCCCCCCGAACCGATCCAGGATTGCAAGATGAAGGTCCTCTTTTAAAAGGCCCTGATGGGCGTGCTGCCCGGAGATGCTGGCCAGGCTTTCAGTAACACTGCCGAGAATATGCATGGTGGCCAGCCGGCCGTTTATGAAAATTTTATGGCGGTCACCGCGGGATATAATACGGCGAATCAGCAGGCCTTCTGAAGGATCATACCCGTTTTCGGCCATCAATCTTGCAGCCATGCTGTCATCTGAAATGTCAAACAGGGCCTCTAGTTCGGCTGAATCGGCACCGGTTCGAATGAGCCTGGCAGCAGCCCTGCTGCCCAGCAGCAGATTGACCGCATTGATAATGATCGATTTGCCGGCACCGGTCTCCCCGCTCAGAATGGTGAGGCCCGCATGAAAGGAAATATGCAGGTCATCGATGATCGCAAAATTTCTTATGGAAAGTTCCCGCAGCATGACACCGTCCAGGGTTTACCTGTTTCAGGCCCGGTTGAGTGATATAATTGACTTTACCAACTTAAACTCCGGCTGCCGCCGCAAAACCAAGGTCAAAGGCTTTCAGATTGATCTCAACAAAAGCTTTTTTAGTGCGTGTTTTAATGGCCTGCCGGATATTTTCATCTGAAAGCGGCAGAATGCCGGTCTGGATCAGGGAACCTAAAAGCACCATATTAACGGCCATGACATTGCCGGCCTTTTTTGCCTCGGCCACGGCATCAAAGGCAATCAGCAGGGCGGTTTTGGCCCTGATGAAATCCTGCAGTGTGTCCAGATCAGGATAGGTACCCCTGCCGATGGCCACGGTAAAAGGCGGCAGAGGAGCAAGATTTGTAATGACCACCGTTTTGGAATTGCATTTATTTAAGGCTCTTAGCGTTTCGGAGGGTTCAAAACCCACCAGAACGTCTGCCTCGCCATCGGAAATGATGGTACTGCGGGCATCGCCGAACACCAGGGCCGATTCCACCACCCCGCCCCGCTGGGCCATACCGTGAATTTCACTCATCCGCACAGGCACATCAGCCAGAAGGGCCGCCTCTCCAAGAACCCTGGAGGCCAGCAGATTGCCCTGTCCGCCCACCGCTACAATGATCAATCGTTTTATAGTCATAGTTTATTTATCCGTCATTCTTCATTATTCAATTTTCACTAATATGGTCAGTCCTTTACCGGCAGAATTGCATGTTCCGGGCAAACCTGGGCGCATACGGCACATCCCGTACACAGATCCGCATCGATCTTGACCCGATCCTCTTCAATATGAAAAGCGGGGCACGCCAGGTTATTGATGCAATCGCGGTGATTTTTGCATTTATCGCTGACATAAAAGGCCTTGCCCGTAAGCTGTTTGAGGCTTTTGGCATAGAGCACGCATTTTTCTTTGGCAATAACCACCGAAACGCCCTTGAACTCCACGGCCTCTTTGATCATGCGGATGCTTTTTTTGATGTTATACGGCTTGATGACCGAAACATGGGGCACGCCCAGGGCCCTTACCAGCGCTTCGATATCCACCTGGCCGTATCCGTCAAGGTTCAGTTCCTTCATGTCCACGCCCGGATTGGGCTGGTGCCCTGTCATGGCCGTGGTCCGGTTATCCAGAATCATCAGAGTAAAATCATGGTTGTTGAAAACCGCACTGGTCAATCCTGCAATGCCCGAATGGAAAAATGTCGAATCACCGATAAAGGCAACCACTTTCTGGCCGGTCACCTTTGAAAATCCGCAGGCACTTCCCACGGAAGCCCCCATGCAGACGACATAATCAGCCATGGAAAGGGGCGGCAGAAACCCAAGGGTATAGCAGCCGATATCGGAAGGATAGACTGTATCCATTCCCTCGGTGGCTTTCTTGACGGCATAATATACGGCCCGGTGGGAACATCCTGCACACAGGTTGGGAGGCCGCATGGGCACATCCGGCGCTTTTGAGAGCTCAAGGGCATCAGCCGGGGTATCGGAGACATCGAAAAAATCGGCAATGCAGCGCCGCACCATGGCCGGATCAAACTCATAGAGCCGTGTAAACAGGGCCTTGTCCTTGCCTTTGATGGTCAAGGTGAGCTGCTCCTCCTGGGCCATGGCCTTGACCGCCTCTTCCATGTAAGGTTCGCCCTCTTCGATCACCAGCACCTTTTCACACTCTTTTAGCAATCCCCTGATCAAAGAACCGGGCATGGGATGGGAAAAACCGATTCGCAGTATCCGAATCTTTAACTCAAGGTTCAGGTCTCTGACGGCATCAGCGGCATAGGCGTAACTTACTCCGTTGCAGATCACACCCCAGTTGCCGCTGCCCTCGATAAAATTATAGGGAGATACATCTGCAAGCTTTTCCGCCCTGGCCATATTTTCCAGCAGCCTCACGTGCAGCTTTCTGGAAACCGCTGGAACGCAGACATAATTAAGCGGATCCTTTTTAAAATGTCCGGTTGTGACACGCTCTTTGAGCTGCCCCAGTTCCATGACGGCAGTGGAATGGTTGATCCGTGTGGTAGTTCTGAAAATTACCGGTTCGCCCAGTTTCTCGGACAGGTCAAATGCCTCGGCCATCATGGCGCCCGCCTCGGCCACAGAGGAGGGTTCGATCACAGGAAGCCCGGACAGCTTGCCATAATAACGGTTGTCCTGTTCGTTCTGGCTGGAAAACATGAATGGGTCATCCGCGGTCAGGATCACCAGACCGGCCCTGGTGCCCAGGTAGGCCAGCGTCATGAGTACGTCGGCTGCCACATTGACACCCACATGCTTCATCATGCACATGCTTCGCACTCCCGAGTTGGCGGCCGCCGCCGCAACTTCAAGGGCTACCTTTTCATTGGTGCTGTATTCAAAATATAGATCGCTCTCTTTTGATATCTGAAAAAGATTCAGCGAAATTTCGGAAGAAGGGGTTCCCGGATAAGTGCTGGCAAATGCAACGCCCGCCTCCACTGCCCCGCGGGCAATGGCTTCGTTACCGAGCAGCAGCATTTTTTGACCGGGATTGTCGGTCAGAAGTTTGTGCATGGTATTTTCCTTAAATTCATATTTCAAAGTTTCGGCATCCTGAACCGGTAAAAAATTTTTGTTTTTATAAAAAATATGACCTGTTAATTAAAGGATGCCCATTTTTTGTCATTATTTTAAACCTGTTATTACAGCAAGCCGGCCTGCCGTGTAAAGTTTTTTCTGCATCGTCGATTCCCGGTAAACTGCGAACATTCCGCACAACCGGCCGACAATGAAGCACAACAGGGTTACTGATCCGGATTAAGAGAATTTTTCCGGCATGCCGGCATTGGGCTGGATGATTATCGGTATATCAACACTTTTTCGAATTTCAGCGGCAAGTGCAACCATGGTATCACTGCCGATGGAACAGTTCGCACCGACAGCAGCCACGCCGGCCCCGGCATCATAATAGGATCTATGGATATCGAGAAGGATGTCAGGATGTTTCAGGTTCCATAATTCAGGCGTTTCGCCAATTGCAAGACCTTTACTGATAAGCATTGATCCGGTAGCGCCATCAAAAATCAATCCGTCTCTTTTTACTTTTCCAAGAATGTTCATAATTTTCCGTTTTTTATGCTTTTTGAAATACTTACCAGATTCTCAGCAGGGACAATCTTCACCAGTGCCTGTGCATGTATCAAAAGTGTGTCATAAGCGCAATAGATTGATTTTCCCGCCCGGGTAGATTTTGTCAAGAAACTCTTCACTCGATCAAACAGACTTGCTATGCCCAAAATCCCCATATATTAAGCCGATTTAGAGCGAAATACCATCTTGACAATATTATCTTCATTTGATATACAAGATTCATACGATATCCGA
>NBLJ01000111.1 GCA_002084545.1 Desulfobacteraceae bacterium 4572_123
CAGGTATGACGCACTCCTGATTACACCTTGATGGATTTCAAGAATGCCGTCAATATCAGGGCCATGGTGCACATGGCTGCAAGAAGCAGAAAAATGATGTTGTAACTGTGGGTTATATCGAATATGTATCCCGCCGTAAGCGGACCGATGGCACCGCCAAGAGTGCTGCAGAAAATGACGATTCCATAAATAGAGCCGTGGGATTTTGTTCCAAACTGCCGAGCCAGCAGAGGGGAAACCAGTGAAAAGAATCCGCCATGGGCAAACCCGTAAATGATTGCAAACAGATAAAACATCCACAAGTAACTGGCTATCTGAAGCCAGATGACAATGTGGATGATGATTGTGAAAACACAGAAAAGTATGATGAAATAAATAGAACATATTATCCAGAACTGCCGGGTGGAGATCACCTCATGGAAAGTCAAACCCACTTCGGTTTTGTTTAAATTCGCGGAAGTGTAATCTGTTTTATTGTCGATAAACTGGGCTTTAGCGGCAGGATCCCGCACCAGGAACTGGGCGAAAAAAATCACGGAAACCAGGATTGTTGCTCCCAGTACAGTGAATGCGCTGCGCCAGCCATAGCCGTTTAAAAGCCACGTGATGAAAATGGGCATGATAACCATTCCGAGCCCGGTACCGACCTTGATGATACCGCTCATCATCCCTCTTTTTTTTTCAAACCAGCGGGCTGTCGTGGACAACAGAACCACATCCGTAGCGCTGAGGCCCACACCTGCAACCAGTCCGTAGAACAGATAAAGATGCCAGATTGAATTGATGGTTCCCATCAGCAGAAAGCCGGTTCCAAGGATTATGCCGCAGCCGGTCATGATCAGCCTGGGACCGAATCGGTCGTTAAAGTTTCCCATGAGGATACTGATGAAACCGTGAACCAGAAAACACAGGGAGGCCGCGCCCGACAAGGTGGCCCGGGTCCAGTTAAATTCGTTCAGCAGGGGAGCAAAGAATACACCGAAACTGTTGGCGATGCCCCATACAATGATCTGGATAAAAAAGGAGGCTGCAATGATGGTGTAGCCGTAAAAAAAGGGACTTTTGCTGTTTTTTGTCAATTCGTTTATATTCCTCATTTCTATTTTCTAATTTGGCCCCTGGATATCCACCAGTACAGGTTCCCATGTATTATTCCTTGTTTTCTCAAGCTTGATACGCGCCTTGAATTTTTTACCATCTCCTGATTTAAATACACAGGCACGGGTCTTTTTGCCGCTGACCAGGGTTTTGATGTTGGCCGGAGTCAGTTTCTTGCCCTTGAACGTTTTCCAGATTACAAAACCACAGCCGCCGTCAATTTTGCGCCAGTTAGAGCAGCCGTAGCCGCGGTTTCCCTCGATGATTTTTGCGCCGCAGACCGGGCAGTTGCCCAGATCGCCGGTGCCCGGTTTGTCTGCGGATTTCAGGGGCAGCTTTATACCGGATGCCGGGGTATCAGGCCCGGGTGAGTGAGTATCGTCAAAAACAAACCGGACACGCCAGTTATCCTGTTCATGAACAAGCTGCAGACATGCGGTAAAGCGTTTTTTCTTTTTGGAGATAAAGCCCTTGAACGGACCGGCGATTTTGCCGCTGAGCAGGTATTTTGCAGCTTTTGAGGATATTTTTTTACCGGCAATGGTTTTCCAGATCACAAAGGGGCATCCGCCATCGGTTTTTTTCCAGTTGGAACAGCTATAGCTTTTGAATTTTTCAATCACTTTATCGCCGCATGCAGGGCAATTGCCGATCACGGCCTCCGGTGCAGGCGGCACATCTCCCTGGGCAAATTCTTTGACAATGGATCGAACAAAGGTTTCAATCCCGGCAAGAAATTTATCCATGGAACCTTTTCCCTGGGCAATCTGATCAAGGGCCAGTTCCCAGGCCGCCGTTTTTTCAGGGGACGCCAGGGTACCGGCGACTGTAAATTTTCTCAGGGTATCAATGAGCAGAATACCCTTTTCCATGGCCATAAGCTTTTTTTTATTCCGGACAATATAACTGCGGGCCAGGAGGGTTTCGATAATCTGGGCCCGCGTGGCCTGGGTGCCCAGTCCTACATCTCCCCTGTATATTTTTTTAAGATCCGCCTCTTGAACGTATCTTCCCGGATTGGTCATATCCTTTAGAAGAAGGGCCTCGGTGTATTCCGGCGGGGGAAATGTTTTTTTCTCAAGAAGGTCGGTGCCAACAACCCGTGCAGGATCACCGGTGACAAGGGGCGGAAGATTTTCCTGCTCTTCCTCGGGCTTTGATTTTGACCGGGTTGTGATCCCGGGAATTTTCTGCCATCCGGCGTCGATGATGATTTTACCACGGCTGAGGAAAATATCTTTATCTCCCACCTGCGTGCGAATTTCGGTCTGCTCGAACCGGCAGTCCGGATAAAAGGCGCCTGCAAAGCGGTTAAGAACCAGGCCATAGATCTTTTTTTCCGTGTCCGTGGTATTTTTCGGTAGAGGCGCCAGCGGGATCAGGGCATGGTGATCGGTGAGACGGGCATCGTTAAAGACCCGGCGGTTGCCCGGCCGGATAAGGGCCTTGTCCACACCGGCAAAGATTTCAGTATAGACGGCGGAGAGTTTTTCCACCAGTTTGGCGGTCATTGCAACATTTTTAGATCCCAGGACTCTGGAATCGGTTCTGGGATAGGAGAGGCATTTTCTTTTTTCATAAAGGACCTGAGCAATGTCCAGAGTCTGTTTGGCTGAAAGGCCGAACCGGATATTGGCATCTCTCTGAAGGTCGGTGAGCGCGTACAGAAGGGGAGGGGCGGTTTTCTTTTTCTCCTTTTTAACCGATGCAACAATGCCGGTCTGATTTTTTATTCTATCAATCAGGGAACCGGCCGCCTCCAGGTCAGGGATTCTGCTCTGGTTGTCGAGGACCCACAGCCCCTGCCAGGTTCCTTTTGTATTGGAAAAGGAAGCTTTTACCTGCCAGAAGGGTTCGGAGACGAACGCGGCCCTCTCCTTGTGCCTGTCCACTATAAGGGCCAGCACCGCAGTCTGGACCCGTCCGATGCTGAAAAGGTCTTTCAACTTGATGGTGGCGGCCCTTGATCCGTTCATGCCCACCAGCCAGTCGGCAATCTGGCGGGATCTCCCGGCATGCCACAGCCTATCATAATCGCTGCCGGGCGAAAGGCGGTTCATGCCCTGATTTACCACTCCGGGTGTAAGTGCCTGGCTGGTCCAGAACCGGAAAACAGGGCGATCGGCGCCCGGCCGGGTTGTAAGAAGGATGGTTCGGGCAATGACCTCTCCCTCCCTTCCGGCATCGGTTGCTATAACGATTTTATCAATGGTTTTTCGGGCCAGAAGACCGCCTATTATTTTAAACTGTTTGCGGGTTGATGCAACAGGCTTGTATTTGAATTCGGTCGGAATGACAGGCAGATTGTCAAAATCCCATCTCTTCCAGGCCGGATCATAGTCGCCTGGTTCATAAAGTTCCACCAGGTGGCCCACGGCCCAGGTGATGATGTAGCGGTCATTTTCGATAAAACCGTTTTTTTTACCCCTCAGGCCGAGGGCCCTTGCAAAGTCCATGGCCACCGAGGGTTTTTCCGTGAGAATTAATGTTTTCAAACAAACTGCTCCTTTTGACCGCTTAAACCTGATTTTTTGTACCTGTATAACAAAAGAAAAATAACAAGTAAATCACTATGGCGAAAAGTAAAAATGACGGGCAACAACGGAATAATTTTCTGATTGACACTTTATTAAAAAATAAGTTAGTCTAACGACTAAATTTTTCAATAAACTCATTTTGTCTCCCGGCAGTTGCCAAAAAGCATAGGAACGCAGGCATGTCCAAAAAGGTGATTCGCAACGAACGCAGGCTGCAAATTCTGGAGGCCCTTCACCAGTGCATGCTGGAAAAGCCCTTTTATCAGACATCCATAAAAGATATTGCCGCAAAGGCAAACGTCAACCATGGCCTGCTGCACTATTATTTTGAAAATAAGGAAGATATCCTTATCCAATACATCGAACACACGTTCGATCAATATTTTATAATGTTCGAGAAGCGTTTTGAAACCCGGTTTAAAGAACCGGGAGCAAATATAAAATCTTTTGAAGAGCAGTGCCGCTGGATGATACACGAAATCTCTTTCAATAAGGAATTCTCCAGAATATTTACCGAGATTTGGGCACTTGCGCTCTACAATCACAAGATAATGGATAAAATGCGGAAACACTATCAACGCTGGCATGACAGGATATTTTTACTGGTTAAAAACTTTGTCAAGGATGACACGACCGCCAGACGGCTGAGCCTGACATTGATTGCTTTTTCCGAAGGTATGTCGCTTTTTTCAATTTTTTTTAAAAAGGAAGATCTCTGCACGGATATGGATTTCAAAGGACTGCTGAATAGTCTTGCGACCCGGACAAAACAATAGATCCATAGATACAACCAGACGATCGGAAACGGTTAAGAGGAGAAATTCAGTATGGATACAAACGCCGCCGGGAAAAAATCGGTTCCAAGCCCGACAAAACATGTGCTGGCCATTGACCTGGGCAGCGGCGGTCATAAGGTTGCTCTGGTGGCGGATAACGGCGATGTGGTCGCCAGTACCGAGGGAAACATCGAAACCCGTCTTTTGCCCCATGGAGGTGCGGAACAGGATCCCGAAAAATGGTGGAACGGGGCCATGCAGGGGGCTGAGGATGTCATTCAAAAGGCCAATGTGGCCCCGGAAGACATTGTCGCCATCGGGTGTGATTCCCAATGGTCCCTGGCCGTACCGGTGGATAAGCACGGAGATCACCTGATGAACGCTGTCCACTGGCTCGATACCCGCGGCGGGAAATACAATCGAAGGATTGTTTCCGGTTTTCCGAGTATCAAGGGATATGGCCTGTTCAAGCTCTTGAAATGGGTAAAGCTCACCGGGATGGCGCCCACATTGTCCGGTATCGATTCCCTGGGCCATGTTTTGTTTATCAAAAACGAGCGGCCGGACATCTACAGCAAAACCTTTAAATTTTTAGAGCCCATGGATTATCTGACGACCCGTTTGACCGGCCGGATTACAGCCACCCAGAAAACCATGGTCCCTTTCGGCGTTGTTGACAACCGGAAGTGGGGTTCTATGCAATACAGCGATACTCTGCTGGCCATGGCCGGTCTGGATAAAGAAAAATTTCCGGAACTGCTGGAAAACGATGGTGTTGTAGGCACATTGAAACCCTCGGTGGCAAAAAAACTCGGGCTGCTTCCCTCTACAAAGGTGGTCGCGGGGATCAGCGATTCCAATGCTTCGCTCATCGGCTCCGGGGCTGTTCGGGATTTTGAAACCATAATCTATATCGGTACTTCTCTGTACATGACCTGCCATCTTCCCTTTAAAAAGACCGATCTTGCCCATGTTATGACAACGCTGCCCGCTCCTTTCAAAGACCGATATTATCTATTGGGAGAACAGGGAGCAGGCGGAAGATGTGTAGAGTTTTTTCTAAAGCAGTTTATCTATCCGGATGATGCGTTTAAGACCGGTACAAAACCCGGCGATGCCTACCAGCGGTTTAACGCCATGGCAGGCATGGCTCCGGCCGGCAGCAATGGCGTGATTTTTCTTCCCTGGCTCAACGGATCGATTGTTCCAGATGAACAGCCCCATGTCCGTGCCGGGTTTATGAATATTTCGCTGCAGACGACCCGTGCGCACCTGTCACGTGCCATCATGGAGGGCCTTGCATTCAATAACCGCTGGACCCGGGAACCCGCTGAAAAATTGATGGGACAAAAAATGGAGAACATCCGGTTTTCCGGGGGCGGTGCTCTTTCGGATCTGTGGGCACAGATTCACGCCGATGTGCTGGGCCTGCCCATTCACCAGGTGGAAGATCCGGTCAATGCCACGGTGCGGGGTACGGCCCTGCTTGTATTGAGGGCGCTTGGCTATTGCTCCCTTGAAGATATCTCCGGTCTTGTCAAAATTAAAAAAGTATTTGAGCCGGACTGGTCAAAAAAGGAAATTTATGACAAAATGTATGCCCAGTATCGTAAACTGTTCAAGAAAAACAAACCCGTGTTCAAGGCATTGAACGGGCGTAGTGAAAATATTTGAAAAATAACCGATAACAAAAGGAGAAAATAATGTCTGACCAGGAAAAAGAGATGCAGGATGTCGACCCCTATAAACCCTACAAGGGCCGTTTGGAAAGTTTTGATCACATTCCGCAAAAAGGGCGTGATAAGGATGAGATCCTTAGAGATCTTTCATTCATGGCCAAAGAGGAAAATGCAAAATGGAAAGACGGGAAGGTGTCGGGCACGTTTTATCATGCAGGCGAGGAACACCGCGCCTATCTGAATAAAGCTTTTTCCCTGTTTTCCCATGTGAATACACTTCAGTTCGATTTATGCCCCAGCATGTCCAAAATGGAAAGCGATGTCATCGCCATGACCTCAAAAATGCTCCACGGCGATGTGCCTGAAAAAAACAATCCAGCCGATAAGGTTTGCGGCACAATGACTTCCGGGGGCAGTGAGAGTATTATCATGGCCATGAAAACCTACAGGGATCGTGCCCGCAACGAAAAAAATATCACGGCCCCCGAGATCATCATGCCGCATACGGCACATCCGGCCTTTGACAAGGCCGGGCAATATTTCGGGATCAAGATGGTTCACATACCTGTTTCCAGGCCCGATTTCCGGGTAGATCCCGCAGCGGTGGAGGACCGGATAAATGGAAACACCATCGCACTTGTGGGCAGTGCCGGTAATTATCCTTACGGTCTTATCGATCCTTTGGAAAAATTGTCGGATCTTGCCGTGAAGCACGACATCGGGTTTCATGTGGACGGGTGCCTGGGGGGCTTTATTCTCCCCTGGATCGAAAAACTCGGCTATGATATCCCAAAATTTGATTTTCGCCTGCCGGGGGTGACTTCCATGTCGGCCGATACACACAAGTATGGATACGGGTTAAAGGGAACCTCCGTGGTGCTGTATCGCAACAATGCGCTGCGGCGGTACCAGTATTTTAATGTGCCGGACTGGCCGGGCGGCATATACGCTTCTCCCACGTCTGCCGGAAGCCGTTCCGGCGGTTTGACCGCAGCTACCTGGGCCTCCATGATGTACCTGGGGGAAGCCGGATACCTTGCGGCTGCAAAATCCATCATGACGGTGGCCGATGAAATCAAAAAGGGTGTGAATGAGATTCCGGAGCTGACAGTTGTGGGCAACTCCACCTTTGTGATCAGTTTCCTGTCCGATGTGGTGGATATGTTCCATGTAAACGATTTCATGCAGACAAAAGGCTGGCGCTTTAACTGCCTGCAACTGCCGCCCGGCATGCATTTTTGCGTAACCATGCCTCAGACCTTTGTGCCTGATGTGGCAAAGCATTTAATCGAGGATTTAAAGGAAGGTGTCGCCTACGCCAGGGCCAATGCCGGAAAGGTTGCCGAAACAACCGCCCTGTACGGCCTGGGCGGGAGTCTGGACGGCAATCAACAGATCACCGAACTGGTATTCGGCTACCTGGATTATCTGTACTCGGTGTGAGAGCAACATGGTTCCGGCCAATATGAAAATTCCAGGTAAAAATACTGATTATATTGTTTCCTTTTTGAGCAGGCGTCATTTTTTTAACTTCATTGATAACAGGGCAGGTGAACGTGCGCAAAATTTTGATCCTGGGGGCCGGAAAATTCGGGCTGAAAGCTGCAAAAACGGCAAGACGCAGGTGGCCCGGGAGCGAAATTCTGGTGGTTGATCAGGATGTTCAGGCCTGCCGGGAGGTTGAAAAGCAGCAATTCAAGGTGGTATGTGAGCCTGGGGTTATTTATCTTGCCCGTAAAATGCAGGAGCCGAACAGGCCCGACTGGGTCGTTCCCTGTATCCCCGTGCATGTGGCCTGTGAATGGATAAAACAATGCCTGGCCCCCCGATACCGCGTGGAAATATTGCCGGTTCCCCGGGATGTGGCCGGGATGCTGCCCAATACCATGAACGGAACCGACGGGGCCCTTTATATGAGTAATGCGGATTTCATCTGCCCGGATAACTGTATGGAACCCGATGATATCTGCACCTATACCGGTAAGCCCCGGCCCCGTATTATGCACCAGGTGCTGGCCGCCATCGATTATGAGAATTACAAATCAGTGGTTTTAAAAAGCAGACAGATAGGACCCGGCGTCGGCGGATATAGATCAAAAGATCTTTTGTGTGTCCTGGATCAAAGCCTTGATGCCGGTTCGCCCATTTTGCTGAGTACGGCCTGCAAGTGCCACGGCGTCATGCATTGCTTGAAGATAATATCCAAAGTCCAGCCTTTTCTTGTAACACGTGATGCCGGCAGCTTATAAAAATTGATATGGGTTCTTGACATTTACCCCTGTTATCTGTAAAAGGCACCGGTATAAAGCATTCGCGTTTTGCAGGATGCCGGAAAAAATGCCTGGGTGGCGGAATTGGTAGACGCAAGGGACTTAAAATCCCTCGGGGCTTGTCCCTGTACGAGTTCGATTCTCGTCCTAGGCACCAATAAAATAGGGGCTTCGCAAAATTTAATTTTTGTTAAGCCCCTTTTTTTGTCGAGCGCAATGATTTTGCCCGTAAGCGAATTTGATGGTCGAGCACACGCGTTTTCAGGTGTAGATTCAACATTGTGCAGCGCATAAAGCTGGTCGCTAAATCCAAGGACGGTTGATAATGGCCGTTTGCGTTTATCTGAATATTTCTTGACTATAACCATATCAGGTAATATCATAACTCAATGCAATATAAGATCAAAATCAAAAAGAAAGCTAACCGTGGGCTGAAAAAGCTACCGGTAAATGTTCAGAAACTGTTATTTTTATTGATTGAAGACCTTAAAGCAGACGGCCCGATTCAAAAAAGCTGGAACAATTTTTCCCCCTTGGGAGATGACAAATACCACTGCCATTTAAATTATCGCTATGTGGCATGTTGGACATCACGGCAAGGGGAAATCGAAATAGAGGTGTATTATGTTGGCTCTCGTGAAAAAGCCCCGTATTGAGATATCCCTTCATGGTGAGCAGGTTGATGAACTCATTGAATGGATTAGTAAAAAATTTGAAGTTAGTATTCTCGCCTCCGATAATTCAGAGAGTATTGCCGTTGAAGAGACTGATTTTTGGAAAGAAATGCAGTCAAACAGAATTGGTAACCTTCTTTCAGGTGCCAGGCTTAAGGCAAGCCTGTCGCAAGCACAGCTCGCCGAGAAGCTTGGTGTCCGTCAGAATATGATTAGTGATTATGAAAGAGGTAAACGCAGGCTTTCACTTTCCATGGCAAAACGCATTGCCAAGATTCTTCACATCAAAGTTGACAGAATCTCCTAAGCGCGAACACGTCACTTTAGCAGACGGCCAGGTTGGAGCAACTGTGCAAAATCCTGGTCGATACGCCTGATGCTTTTTGATTCAGGCCACCAGGGAGCGGGCCAGATCCACGGCCTTTTCTCTTCCGGCATCTTGTCAGGCGTGCTGCATTCTCCAACGAATAATTCACCGGATTTTTCAGCCAGAAGAAAGCCTGCAATCCGGTCAAAGGCTGTAAACAGGCCTTCGACATTATTTTCATAAGTGCCCCCTCCGGTGACCAGCAACCCTATGCGTTTTCCTTTCAGAAGTGAGGTGTGATCAGGTTGATGATAGTTGGTTACCAGGCTGAAGCTCCGATCGATAAGGAGCTTGAGTTGAGCTGAAAAACCCCAGAAATAGGCCGGTGATGTATACAGAACAACGTCGGATTTGATCATTTGTTTGAGGATGCTTTCGGCGTCATCATCCTGAACACAGGCTATTTCATCGGGATTTTCACGGCATTTGCCGCATCCCATACAGCCCTTGATGGATTTGCTGTGCAGGTAGATCTGTTCTACATCGTGGCCCTGTGCCTTGAGTTCTTCCTCTACCCATCCCAAAACAGCAGCGGTGTTTCCCTTTTTTTTTGCACTTCCCAAAAGTGTAGTGATTTTCATTGATGTATCTCCTTTGCAGGTTTTCCTGAGATTGCAGCACTTGAATCCGTCATTTTTGAATTGTAATTAACTACAGGGAGCCGTAAGGGAAGTCAACTGTTCCAAACAGAAAAATATTGCTTTGAAAGCCGGTTTCAAATAGCGTGCGGCTGAAAAGGCGGCAAAAGGGGAGCGTTATGAATATGGATAGATCGGAAACGGTTTTTCAAGACATTGTTGATGGGGGAGGGGAGACGGCAAAATTATACCGCATGGGCGGAATTTATGTTCATGTGCCGTTTTGTCTCAAAAAATGTCCCTATTGTGATTTTTATTCCATCACTGATCTCTCCTTGAGAAATGCATATATGTCGGCACTGGAAAAGGAAATAGCGCTCACAGGACAGGTGCCCCTTGAATTCGATACACTGTATATGGGCGGCGGAACACCTTCCGTGCTTGAAACACGACAGGTCGTCCGGATCATTGAAGCCTTTATGAAAAATTTCAACATGAGAAAAGGATCCGAGATCACCATCGAGGTGAATCCCGGAACAGTCTCCCTTCAGGACTTTCAGGATTTTCGCAGGGCCGGTGTCAATCGTATAAATATAGGTATTCAGTCTTTTCAGGAGAAAAATCTGAAATTTCTGGGCCGGATTCATTCGGCCGCAGAAGCTGAAAAAGCCGTGGAAAATGCCCGCATTGCAGGATTCGACAATATCGGGTTAGATCTTATGTATGGCCTGCCCGGCCAGAATGCCGATGAGTGGAAAAAGGACCTGCAGCGGGCCGTTTCTCACAGCCCCCGGCATCTTTCCTGCTACATGCTGAGTTATGAAACCGGCACCATCATGGATCATGATCGCCAAAAGGGTATATTCAGGCCGCTGCCGGACCCGGCCGTTGGAAAATTGTTTAAGATCACCGTGGCGTTTTTGCAGGACAACGGCATCGTGCAATATGAAATATCCAATTATTCCGATTCCCCGGAAACCCGGTCCAGGCACAACCGGAAATACTGGCATTTTGCCCCATACCTCGGGTTTGGTCCCGGAGCGCATTCATTTGTTGACAAGAAGCGTTTCTGGAACCACCGCGATATTCATACATACCTGTCATTGCTGAATCAGAACAGGCGGCCTATGGCCGGACAGGAGATGTTAAACCGTAACCAGCAGATGACCGAGACGATCTATCTGGGTCTGAGGACCACTGGCGGTATTGATATACCGTGCTTTGAAGATAGATTCAGGATCGGGTTTGCCGAAATATTTGGGGAATTGATCGAAGATTTTAAGAACCGCAGGTTTTTAAAAGTTGATTTGGAGCGCTGCCGCCTCACGCTCAGGGGCATGCTGATGCTTGACAGTATTGCCGGGATGTTTGTTGAAAATATCCCTAACCTGGCAAAGCCAGAGCCAAATTGAATACTGAAAAGTGAGAAGTAAAAATAGACAGAATTCCTTCATTTTTCACTTCTCACTTCTCACTTATACCCCCGTCACCTCATGATCTGTTTTTTCTTACATAAAAAACAAAAATTTCAGAACTTAGATAAGAAATAGGCAATTGCACCATCAAGTCGACAGGGTCGTGATCAGGACTCTCAGGTAAAATCCGGCATGGCTGATAGGCGCGGCCATATTGGCCCGGTGATTGGCAAAGATCGAGCTTAAACCGCCCTCAAGGATCAGCCATGGATCGATCTCCATGGCATGATGACAGGATAAAATGGCGTGATGCATGGCATCGGCGCCGTGCCGGGTTTCGATGACGCTGCTGAAGTCGTGGGCAATGGCCTGCAGGATGGTATACAGTGAACTGGCAACACCCTGGGCGTAGAAAAAATAATCATCGGATTTAAAATAGCTGACCTGCGAACCGTCTTCTTCGGTCATTTTGGCCAGATTTTCATCACAGCTTCCCAGCAGTTCCACATAACTTGATAAAAGCGGAAGCAGGTTGTCGCTGCGTGTATAAAATTTTGCATTCTTATTTTCAAGCCGCTCAAGATATAGTCTGATCTCATCAAGACTGTCGTTGTATTTTGTTTCAGCCGAAGGAAAAATATAGCGGTCCGGCTTTATCATCAGCCAGTTAGTGGCGTTTTCCAAATTTTTATCAATCGCTGCCGTGATGCCTGTTCTGGACAAACGCTCCGACAGAACCACGGCGGTCCGGCGTGTGACTTCCAGTACCCCGAGCTGGAAGTTGTTTACATTATCGGTGATATTGACGATGTCATTGGGGCGCCATCCCCAGGCGCGTTCATTCAATTCATAATCAAGGGGTTTTATGGCAGCCTGGATAAAAGTTGCACCGGTGATGTCGGAAACCGGAAGCGCGGGACCATGGCCGGCATCCTTTGCCTCGGTGTCATGCACGCCGTCTTTCATTTGAGTGTCATGTCCGGTCTTTTCAACAACATCATTTTCTTTGGCCGCCGTGTGAGCTTCGGGAGTTTTCTCTTCCACTGCGAGAGTCGGCGTATGGTCTTTTTGAGGCAAGGTATCGCCGGCATGGGCTGTTTCCTTTGGCCGTGATTCCGTTTGAGTCAGCTCCCGGGTCTTTTCGGCATATGGCACCGATTCTGCTTTCGTCTCAACGTGTGCCGCGGCCAGGGGCTCAACGGCATGGGTATCTTTTACAGGCGTTTCAGAATGCTGAACATCAGCTGCATGCATGGTGTCGGTGCCATGAGAATCGGTATTATTCATTTTAGAAGATTTGTCGTAAAACCCCAGTATCGTGCCCATTACCCACAGGGATGCGATTAGAAGCAATATGCCCACAATAATTCGTTTGGATGCAAAAATGCCAAAATTAGCGATAGTATTTTTCTCTTTCATAGGATCTCCATTTTCCGGTTTGTGCCGGAATGAAAGTTAGTATATTTTAAACCTTGCGTCTTAATTTGCGTATGTCCCCAATGCGAATCGTAACATTTTTAGAATCAAAATATTCGATCAGCGGTATCAGGTACTTGCGGGATACATTAGCAATATCCTTGAACTGGGGCGTGGACATCTCTTCATTGGCCTTTAAAAAATCAACCACTCTGCTTTTTAACTCATCCACCGCCGGACTGTAAAAATATAAATCTTCTTTTACCTTGACCAGGGGGCCTTCGTCAACCAGAAGCATGAGGACATCCTTGCCCCGAGTCGGGTCGATCTCTAATCTTCCGGCCAGTTCCTTAAAATAAGGAGGTGTCAAACCGCCTTTCATATAAGCATCCAGAATGCTTTTTTTTACATCCTGCTGATCCAGTTCCAGGTTGATTTTATGATTTGCCAGATGTACTATTTCTTCATCGGAAACAAGATCACCGGCCTTTATCATCTGTGCAAGTACAAAATTAAGAAGTTTGCGACCGGCATTGCGCGGACATTTTGATTTCAGCTCTTCCCTGGGCATGCCGGGCTTGAGCGGGTATGAAGCGTGATAAGCAGCAAGGGTGTCATGCATCTGCTGTTTTATTTCGGCAATGCCGGCTTCATGAATAAAGAGCCGGTTTTCGCGGTCGATGAGGACAACGGTTTTTTTCGTCAGCAGACCCTGCATCGCGTTGTTAAGCGGTTTGTCGGCCATGTTGGTCATTATTTTCAGGTGTGAAAACAAAACACCTGCAAGCCCGGCCTCTTTTACATGATAGGCAATCACCTGTTCGGGCGGTTGATCGTCGATCCCCTGCAGCCCTTTAAAGATTTCGGGTTTGAAGCGTTTATGCTTGGGAGGAATAGGGTTCAAGACATGTCCGCCGCCTATGGTGCGAACCGGTGAATAGCTGCGAATCACAAACCGGTCGTCCTTTACAAGGGCCAGGGGTGCATCGAGCCGAAGCTGGGCAACAATGGATTCGCCCGGGGCCAGTTCTTCACGGTCCAGCAGGATCAGGATACCCAGAATTTCGCTGGTGCCGGTATGAAATCGCACCCTTGTCCGGTTTTTGACCGGCTTTTTATTGCTGGCCAGAAAAGTCAGGGAGACGTCCACCATGTAGCTTGAAATCAGGGCTTTGGGAGTGGAGAGAATTTCCCCTCTTGCCACCGAGCTTTTTTCCAGGCCCTGAAAATTAATGGCCGTTCGCATTCCGGCTTCGGCTTTTTCGACACTCTGGTTGTGTACCTGAATGCCCCGGACTTTGGAAGTGGTGCCCGAAGGATACAGCATCACTAAATCGCCCGTTTGAACATGACCGGAAGTCAGCGTGCCGGTGATGACCGTTCCAAAGCCCTTCATGGTAAAGACGCGGTCCACCGGAAGCCGGAACAGTCCGGAGGCAGCCCTCTCGGGAATTTTGCTGCTCAACTCGTCCAGGGTAGCCACGAATTCGGGTATGCCCTGGCCGGTGGCCGATGAAACCGTCACCATCGGCGCATCTTCAAGAAATGTTCCGATAATGAATTCCTGAACATCATCAAGGGCCAGTTCCAGCCACTCTTCATCCACAAGATCGGTTTTTGTTATCACCACCAGGCCGTGCCGGATACCCAGCAGTGTGCAGATCTCCATATGCTCCCGGGTCTGGGGCATGACGCCCTCATCCGCGGCGATGACCATTGCCACGATATCGATGCCGGTGGCACCTGCCACCATGTTTTTAACAAATTTTTCATGGCCCGGAACATCGACAATCCCGACATGCCGGCCGCTGGGAAGATCAATGGATGCAAATCCGAGCTCAATGGTGATTCCGCGCTGTTTTTCCTCTTTCAGGCGGTCGGTGTCCGTGCCTGTAACGGCCTTGATCAGGGATGTTTTACCGTGGTCGATGTGCCCGGCGGTTCCGAGGATGATCTGTTTCAATTGATAAAGACTCCTATTTGTTTTTTCGATTACGCAGATATTCGGCCAGATAAGCCAGACCTACCAGAATAATTCCTATGCCGATGACATAGGCAACTTTCGCATCCGGATAAAAAAAACGCGACAACACAACGGCAAAGACAGCGCCGAGAATGGCGCGAATAATAAAAATATTAAACTGCCCCACAATATATTCCTTTTATTGTAAATAATTTATGACCTCTTTTTCAATGCCATTGATTCATCCCAAAGTAACCGAAAATAGAATCAAACTTCATGGTGATTCATACGGCTGTTGCTAAAGTTAATGACATTGACATCCTTTTTATAATATTAGAACCCGCTGATGGTCAATGAATAGTTTGATTGCGGTTATGGTCCGGGATTAATAAGTAGACCAGGGCAGGCACATAGGCCAGCCTGCATTTTAAATGATTAAAATTTCAACCTTCCGCCTGATTAATCAACAGGAGAAATAAAAAATAAATTATTTCATCTTTATTCTTGAAATAGGGAAAACAATCTGTTAGATACTCATCTTTCTTATGGTGGGTGTAGCTCAGTTGGTAGAGCACCTGGTTGTGGCCCAGGTGGCCGTGGGTTCAAGTCCCATCACTCACCCCATAAAAAAATAAAAGGCCATTGCACAACTGCAATGGCCTTTATTCCTTGCGCGCCCGTAGCTCAGCTGGATAGAGCGCCGGACTTCGAATCCGTAGGCCGCCCGTTCGAATCGGGCCGGGCGTACCATAATATCAAGGGGTTACAGTCTTTGTGCTGTAGCCCTTTTTTTCGTTTGCGAGGGACTTTTTCTGGATTG
>NBLJ01000112.1 GCA_002084545.1 Desulfobacteraceae bacterium 4572_123
TTACTTGTGCCATAACATTCCTCCTTTAAAAATTAATAAATAAAAATTAATAAAATCATTTAACGAAAAATTTATTACCTACTGCAATATATGTGCCTTTTTTGCTCACAGATGCTTTCAAATGTATATCTGCCCGTTTTTACAGACGATATTAAAATATCTGGATTGTAGTTCGAAATGCAGTTTCCGAGCCGGCACTTGAAAGTGCTGATTTTTTTGACATCCTTTGAGGCTATTTGTTTACAAAAGCCTGCAATAATAGCCCTATAGACCCGGTGGAGAAATTATTTTGCACTGCAAAAAAAATATTGCAGTTGTCTTGGCGCGGAGATGCCAAACAATATGACTGTGTGTTGAATGTGCCGGTCATAAAGAGTTTCAGAGGATATGGTCAGAGGATATGGAATTTTTTTAAGTTCAAAAAAAATTGTCGGACAAAAATATCCATGCAAAAAAAATATTGCACCGTCAAAAAAAATATATATCGAGCAGCTATTTGGGAATATAATAAAAACAATGAGATAGATATTATTTTTAGAATATGCTGTTTCTGGCACGTTTCTTGGTTGTAAATTACTCGTAATAATTAAAGCATCAAGAGCGTATCTGGTGGTTGGCAGCATCTGTGCCGGTGTCTTCGGCTGCATGATCCTGGTGCTTTTTTTTACCGCGCTGATGCCGGTGGCCTCACTCTCCACATTGATGCCGTGGATTATCGGCTTTAACTGCGCTGTAACTGCTTACATGATGCTCGATAAGATGAGAAGCAGGTTAAAGCACAAGCGCACAGCGGCTTTCTGCTCGGGCGGCCTGGTCGTTATTCTGGTGTGCGGGCTCATCTTTTTTGTTGTCCCGTCCATCACCGGTTTTTTAACAGTGACTGTCACCCAGCTGTTGTTATGGCTGTTTATTGGTGTCGCCCTTGGCGGTCTCGGCGGCATGCTGGCGATTAAATATTTAAATTTGAACGAATAGAAAAAGGAGGGCGGATTTATAGCTGTATTGGTTTAAACTTACTTATTTTTTATTTTCAAACACAGGAGGAACAAATGAAAAAAATTTTAGTTTCGGTAACATTATTTTCCATGCTCTTTGTATTTACCGCGGCGGGATTTTGCAGCCCGGATGCTTCCGTTTCCGCATCCACGGTCAAAGCCGGTGACACCATCACCATTGAAGGGACCATTGCACCGGGTCAGGACCTGTATATTGCCGTGGGCCAGCAGGAAATGTTTGCCTGTAAAGATACAAAAGGTGTCTATGAGACCAAAAGATTTAAAAAAGATACCAAGAAAAAAGGATTTTCCCTGGATACGGAAATCCCGCCGCTTTATTATCTGCTGACAAACGTGCCGGACAAATTCGGTAAAGTCGCCAAGAAAAAATTCGGCGGGCCCTCGGTGCTGCTGGGCAAGGGCAAGGGCCTTTATTCCACCATGATGGGCCCCATCAAGACGGCAGAGCAGTGGAATTTTCTTAGATATGCCAACGAAAGCAAATTCGGAATCAACACCATTGTAAAAGAGGGCAACACCATCGGTAAGATCGTTATTTTTTCCCGTACCGTCATAGGTGATCAGGAAAGCGGCAATTACTGGGACAAGGGCACCTCCATTAAACTGGACAAGGCCACTGGTAAATTTACAGCCTCTTTTAAAACCTATCGCCATACGGCCCCGGATACAGCCTTTGACGTCTATGTCAACGGCGAAAAAATCAGCACCTACACCGTAGAGGGTAAAGGCTTCTGGCTGAGTAAAGGCTATCGCTACATGAATCCTTTCTGGATCATCATCGGCGCGATCCTCGTGGGCACCTATTTTTCGATGATCGGTGCTGCCGGCGGTATGCTCATGGCAGCCTTCCAGGTACTGATCGTTCATACGGCAGGCCCTGTCGGTATCAATGCCGCCAACGTTTTAAAACCTTCGAATATCGCACTTACCCTGTTTTCTCCACTGGGGTCTTTTTACCGGTATGCCAAGATTGAAAAGCGTGTTGCCTGGCCTGTGGGCCTGTCTTTTGGTGTAGGTATTTTTGTCGGTTCCATCTGGCTCGGCAAATATGTATCCGCCTATCTGCCCATGAAGGCCTACAAGGAATGGCTGGCCGTCCTGGTCGTACTTATGGGAATTAAGACTATTATGGAAATGCGTCCCAAAGCCATGGCCAAAAGAAAAAACATCAAGGCCATGACCAAGAAATTCAACGACGAAGTTGCCAAGGCCAAAGCCGAAGGCCGTTCGGCCCAGATGGGCAGTATCGAACCGGTCAAAACCGGCCTGACCGACTATCGGTTCAAATTCTGGGGTGAAGAGTTTACCATCAACCCCCTGCTCTTTGCCGTTCTGGGTATCTTTATCGGTATCGTTTCCAGGTCTTTCGGTATCGGCGGCGGCTTTTTGCTGGTGCCGGCCATGACTACCCTGGGGGCTCTGCCCATGTACGTGGCGGTTCCGATTTCACTGATCGGTACATGTTTTTCAAGTATCGGTTCCTTTATCGGATATTTGACCGTGGGTTACCTGCCTGATATGTGGCTCGCCATCGCCATCATCATCGGCGGATTTGCCGGCGGTGTGCTCGGCAGCCGGGCTCAGAAACTTTTCAGTGAAAAAACATTGAAGGTTGTTCTGGCCATTACGTTGTTTTTCCTGTTTTTCCGGTTCTTCAAGATCGAGATCTGGATCTAACGGTTAAACTGTGATAAAAAAGGGGAAGGGCAAATCGCTTTTCCCCTTTTTTATTTAATGCCCGAATGGCGGTCATGTCTGCCATGGGTGTCTGAACGCGAAACATGGTGTACTGATAAATATGGATGATATCTTAGATATTTTATGGTTTAAAGTTGTTGCGGTGGTGCAGTATTTGTCGGACTTCATGGACTATATCCTGACACCGCTCACGCCTCTGGGACCTGCCCTGATTATCTTGATTCTGGTCACATTTACGATTGTTTTTACTAAAAAATTCAGCAGTATGTATACCACTAAAAGATACCGTGAACTTAAAAAGGATTTTACGCACTGGCAGAAACTGCGTGAAGAGGCAATGGCCGTTGAAGATTACAAAAAAGGCAAGGCGATGGCCAAAAATATCGATTCGGCCCACCTCAACAAAGCCTATTATGATTATTTTTTTGAAGGATTTTTAAATAATATTCTTACAAATTATTTGCCCGTTCTCATCATGGCGGCCTATGTGAACGAGGCGTTCAAATCCGCCAGATTGATGAAAAATTATGGCAGGGAGTACATTTTTAAGTTTAACACGCCAGGCGGCGAAACGATTTTGGTCGGGGCTCTTTTATGGTTTGTGCTTTCGTTTCTGCTGGTCCACCTGGTCTGGATTATTGTCCGGTCGCAATTTAAAAAGTTCATTAAAAAGAAAAATCCGGAAAGTTGATGCGGGATCGGCCACGGGCACTGTCCCGGGTGGATTCGGCAAGGAATTACCCATCAACGACCCGGCGCTATGATCATGAAACAAAAAACCTCTATATCCGCTGTTTTCACTATCGCCTTTGCCGCTGCCTTTTTTTCGACTGTACCCGCCCTGGCCACCCAGACGCATGGACAGCCCGAGGGGCTGTATGTGCATCAGTTCGGGCATCTGTTTTTTATATTTTCCATGGGTGTACTTGAATTCTGGCTCAGGAACAGAAACCTGACAAGGGAACCGGGGTGGTTATACATCCAGTTTGCAGCTGTTTTGCTGCTGCTGTGGAACGTGGATGCATTCCTGGTTCATTTTCTGGAGGAGCAGACGGTACTGCTGCATATCGAAAAAATCGACCCCTGGCATATCAAAATTACCCCGGGCGGAGGGTGGACCTCCATCGCCATTTTGTACTATCTTGGCAAGCTGGATCATCTGTTTTGCGTACCTGCCATGTTTTGCCTTTTGCTGGGGTTAAAACGCCTGGCCAGGGATGCAGCCAGATCCAGACTGGATACGGACAACCCATGATTTTTCCTTACCTGCCCATACTGCTGGTGGACCTGATCGGATCGATCATGATGATGATTTTATCCTTTCTCTGCCTGCGCTTTTTGTTCAAACTGAAAAGAACCGATCCGAACAATCTCATCTGGACTTTTCTGCTGTGGCTGTGTCTGGCCCTGGCATGTTTTGCCGTCTCCCGAGCGGCCGGCCATATATTAAAAAATATTCTCGTATTGTCCGGGCACCGGTCCATATGGCAAATGATCCGTCCGTTCAGCGGCGGCATCAATACCATTACATTTATCGTGGCAGGGTCTGTTACCCTTTTTTTTGAACGGATCTGGAACACGTATCAGTTGATCCTTAAAGACAGAAAAGAATTGCGTATCACTCATGACAAATTGCTTTATTTGAATGAAAATCTTGAGAAAATGATCGACGAGCGTACCAGGGCCCTTGCGGTTTCCGAATATAAATACCGTCAGCTATTTGAAGTTTCAAGAGATATGATTATTGTCGCCGGAAAAGACGGCCGGATATTAAACTTGAATCCGTCTGGCTGCCATATGCTGGGCCTGGACTGCACACAAGAAAACATAAGCAAAAGATATGTGCAGGAATTTCTTTTTGATAAAAAGGGCTGGCCCGCCATAATGTCGGCAGTTGAAACAAATGGATTTATTTCCAGCGACGAATATGTGGTGCTTACATCCGAAGGTGTCAGCCTGAGGGCTCTTTTCAGTGCAAGTTCCGCAAAAGGAGCTGTCGGGGAGGAAGATTCAATTTATATTCTTGTCAAAAATATTGAAAAACGGAGATTGATGGAAGCCCAGATCGCCCAGGCCGATAAGCTGGCTTCAATCGGTGAATTGTCATCCGGAGTAGCCCATGAAATCAACAACCCCCTTGGCATTATTCTCGGATATTCTCAGCTTCTGTTGCGAAACGAGGGTAAAGCGTCGCCGCTGTATCAGGATCTGAAAACCATCGAAAAACAGGTAAAAAACTGCAAGACGATTGTCGAAGATCTGCTCAGATTTGCAAGAACATCACCATCGAGAAAAGAAAAATGCGATATCCGCCAATTGATAGAAGATGTTCTGGGATTTTTACAGCATAATTTTAATCCGGATAAAATCAGGATTAAAAAGGACTACGATATAAAACTTGTGCCCATGCTGCTGGATGAAAAACGAATTAAACAGGTCATCATGAATTTGGTTATGAATGCGCTGCATGCCATTGGTAACAGCGGAACAATTGAAATTGCGACCCTCGCCCATCCGCACCGAAATAAAGTGTCCATGATTATAAGAGACACCGGCCATGGTATCGAGAAAAAGTATTTGCCGCGTATTTTTGATCCGTTTTTTACAACAAAACCTACCGGGGAAGGCACCGGCCTGGGATTATCCGTAAGCTACGGTATCATCAAGAACCACGGAGGCACCATAAACGTGGAAAGTACGCCCGGGAAAGGGTCCACATTCACGATTGACCTGCCCGTGAATATATAAGGGATGGAGACAAACCGATATGTCGGAAACAATTCTGATTGTAGACGATGAAGTGGATATGCTCAATTTGCTGAAGCGGAGCCTGGAGCCGGATCTTAAATGCCGGGTCGATACCGTTCCTTCCGCGGAGGAGGCTTTAAAAGAGCTTGAAGTCAATACTTATGATCTGATTCTGGTCGACATGAAAATGCCCGGAATGGACGGCATGGAGTTTCTCGGGATTGTCAAAAGCAAATATCCGGATATCACGGTTGTCATGATGACGGCTTTCGGAGATATCGATATTACGGTAACAGCCATGAAAAAAGGGGCATATGATTTTATAGCAAAACCCTTTGAACATGATGCGCTGCTGCTGCGTCTTGAAAAGGCACTTGAACGAAGCCGGCTTAAAAAGGAAAATATAAAACTGCAGCAAGAGCGCTTCAGCGGCTATTCCTTTCAGAATATTGTGGGAAAAAGCAACCGGATGCAAAAGGTCTTCGAGTCTATTCAGATGGTTGCCAAAACAGATTTGACCGTTTTGATTACCGGAGAATCAGGCACCGGCAAGGATTTGACCGCCAGGGCCATACATGCGCTCAGCCCAAGAAAAAAAGCACCGTTTATTTCTATAAATTGTCCCACATTGCCGGAAAATATTCTCGAAAGTGAACTGTTCGGATATAGAAAAGGTGCATTTACTAATGCCGTTCGTGATAAAAAAGGACTTTTTCAGGAAGCCGACACAGGTACCATATTTCTTGATGAGATCGGGGATATCAGTCCAACTATTCAAACCAAGCTGCTCAGGGTTCTGCAGGAAAAAGAGATCAAACCGCTCGGGGAGACGAAATCGATTAAGGTGGATGTTCGGATAATTGCTTCAACCAATCGAATTCTTGAAGACAAGATAAAAAACGAAGAGTTCCGGGAAGATTTTTTTTACAGGCTGAATGTCTTACCGATAAGGCTTCCTTCATTAAAGGATCGGCGTGAGGATATCCCGCTGATTGCCGGCCATTTGCTTGAAAAATACAGTGCAAAACTTAAAAAACCGCTAAAACCATTGTCCCGAAGAGCCATGGAAGTTTTTTTGTACCGCACATGGAAGGGGAATGTTCGCGAAATGGAAAATATCCTTATCCAGGGTATATTGTATTCGGCGGGTGACGAGATTCGGATACGAGACTTGGGGCTTTCAGATGAGCCGGCGCCCGTGTCGATGATGGAAAACAAGTTCCAGAATCTGCCCTACAAGGATGCAAAGGAACAGACATTGCAGCGCTTCAACGCGGCTTATATCGGCAAACTGCTTTCCGACAGCAGTGGAAATGTCTCCAAGGCCGCGCGGAAGTGCGAACTGGAAAGACAGGCCCTGCAGCAGATCATGCGCAGGTATGGGATCAAAGCCGATGGATACCGGTCATGAGGAAAAGAGGGCTTAGTTTCTCAATTTGATTATTGCTGCTCTTTGTGTTTATGCGGGATAGCGCCCCGGCTGTGGGCATGATAGTGATAATGAAAGTGGACCTGCTCATCGGTCAGGATGCGGCCGTTTTCCATGGAATATATTTTATCGGTAGCAACTGCCAGAAAATCCGGATTGTGGGAAATCAGTATGAGCGGCATGTCCAGAGTATCCAGGACCCTTGCAAGCGTTTCGCGGGTGGAGTTATCCAGCCCGGTTGTGGGTTCATCCAGAAGGAGGACTTCGGGCTCCATCGCCAGTACCGTGGCCAGGGAGATCATCCGTTTTTCACCGCCTGATAGTTTAAATGTTATGCGGTCTTCAAATTCGGACATTCCAAGAAAGGCAAGCGTTTTGCGTGAAATTTCGAGGGCTTCAAAACTGGATTTTCCAAGGTTAAGGGGGCCGAACGCAACATCTTCCAGAACCGTCGGGCTGAAAAGTTGATCATCCGCATCCTGAAACAAAAGCCCTATGCGGCGACGGACATCACGAAAGTCCTTTTCTTTACAAACCGGTTTGCCAAAAATTTTAATACTTCCGGAAGAAGGTTTCAATAGACCCATGATTACATGAAAAAGCGTGGTTTTGCCGCTTCCGTTAGCCGCCACCAGTCCTATCCGGTCGTTGCCGGAGAGGGTAAAATCAAGGTCGTTCAGGACCTGCCGGCCGCCGGGATAGGCAAAGTTGATACCTTTCAATTCCATGATGGGTTGTTTGTTATTCAATATATCCATTGCAGATAAATAAGTCCTGTTGATATCAGTGCCATTAAAATCAAAAAAAACCAATCGCATCGGGCTGATTTGAATTCCCGAAGGCAGTAAAAACGGCCTTTGAATCCGCGGCAGAGCATGGCCTGATGGACACGCCGTGCCCTGGCTGAAGCACGGACAAAAAGCATACCGATAATATAGGCATAGGTTTTATAAGAGTGCATGTTGGTGCCCGGGCAAAAATTGCGAATTCGGGCCGCCCGCATCAGTCGTTGATATTCCTGTTCGATGACAAAAATATAGCGGTAGGTTAATAAAAAAAGATGAACCAGTTTGCCGGAAATATGGAGGCGGTCAAGGGCATATCCCAAGGTGGCAAATGTCATAGTGGCAACCAGCGCCATAAAGGCCAGCAGAATTGAAATCGATTTAAGAGTAATTTTGGACGACAGGATAATACCGGGCCGGGTGAAGGCGAGAGGGCCCAGACGGTACATGACCGGGCCTTCATAGGTCAGGGGCATTACTATCCATAAAAGGAGAAAAAATCCGGATACGACAGCCAGCCTTCCGGATACCCGCCGGATGTTCAACCGTGCCATGACAACCAGTGAGATTGAAATCACCAGGCCTGCGAACAGAGTCGGGAATCTGTCGGAAAGTGCAATGATAAAGGAATACAGCGTTGCAAAGACTATTTTCAGCCTAGGGTCGATTCTGTGTATCCAGGAATTTCCGATTGCAAAGGGCTCGGTAATCATATAGCGTTATTTTCTTTTCATAACCACCGTGGGTTCAAATCGATTGGTGGGCTGTGCCCACCAATCGATTGAAATCATTAAAGGCCCCCGGACAACCGTTTTGCCAAGCAACCCTGAAATAGCTATATAACCGTCAGGGATCAAGGATTCAAAGGTATTCTGCCTTTTGGTGGGCACAGCCCACCCTACGAGGGCTACCATATGAATATCAAGAGAAACCCGTGGTTACTTTTTGAAAGGCTGTTTTTCTCGTCGTCTCGAATGAACATAGGCGGCAATGCCAACCAGGCCCATAATATAGCCCAGCCCGCCCAGGATATCCGTGAACGTGGGATCATCGCTTTGACGCTCAAGATTATTCAGCCTTCCGATAAGGGGTTTTAATTTTTTATCAAGCACCTTTTCCATTGTTGCTTCAATATCGGCGCTTCCGGCTGCCGGAAGGATGGCATCTTTGCTGCTGCTTCCGGATGTTTGTCCGGAAAGATTCGCATCCATATTATTATCCGGCGATTCATCGAAATCATTACGCGTCAGTGCCCATTCGGCCCTGTGTCCCATTCCTGCCTCAAGGACAATTTTCATGCCAGTTTTTACAGGAGTTTTAAAAGAATATTTTCCAGCATTGTCTGTGCGCCCTTCAAGCAGTTTTTTACCGACAAGGTCGTAGACCTCTATTGCGCCGTTTGTGACCCGCTTGCCGCCGCTGAATTTACTTTCTGTAAAAACAGTATCCCCCTCCACCCAGGCAAACACGGTCACCCTGTGGGCCCAGGTCGAAATCGGCGGGGTAATGATCCAGATTGCGGTTATAATAAGAAAAGGCTTTAATATCGTTTTTTTATTAAATAATTTGTTGGTTTTCATATTGGCTCAATGAGATTGTTTTTGCTCATGCAAAGGCGCAAAGCTCGCAAAGAAAACAATGAGATCTATTTGCTAAAAACATTTTTGCGCGCGTGAGACGTTTTCTGTTCCGGCTTATCCGGGTCAGGATAATATATCCGGCTTTTCCCCGGAAGCATTATTTAAAAAATCCCGGCAGTATTTCAGGTTGCACTTTTTTTAGAAAAGCCACACTAAAGGCGGTGATAATGCCTTCTATTATCATAACCGGAATATGGGCCATTACTACCAGTGATGATACTTCCCAAAAGTTTTGTTCGGTAAATATCAGCGAAACAGCTAAAAGGATCGCCGATAAAAAGACCGCTATAAAACCGCATGCAAACGCTGCTGCCATTGCAACGGCAGATTTTTTATGAATTAAAGAACCGAATAAATAATAACATACAACCGCCGGCAGGGCCATAATGACGGTATTGATACCGAGCACGGTTATGCCGCCGAACTGGAAAAAGACGGTTTGCAGTGCCAGGGCCACCAGTAATGCAGGAAAAGCGGTCCATCCCAGGAGCAGGCCCACAATGCCGTTTAAAATAAGATGGACACTGGAAGGACCGATGTTGACATGAATCAGGGACGCCACAAAAAAAGCGGCACTCAGCATGCCTACCTGAGCAATGCGCTCATAATCCAGTTGTTTCAGCCCGACGGCAGTACCTGCCGCAGCCAGTACGCCGCCGGATATCAGCACCTGGGCTGATAAAACACCTTCGGAAATATGCATGCGTCCTCTTTATTTCCACTCATGAAATTTGACCCAGATCACGGCACCTATTTCCACATCCTTGTCCTGTCCGTCCCGCTTTAACTGGTAATCCGCCGTATTCAGGGCGGCAAATCCCCACCATCCGGCGGCTGGTGCGGCATAGGAAAAAACACCGTTTGCGTCGGCTTTGATGGTTTGGGTGATCATGTAGTCGGTGGGGGCCTGTGCTTTCCCGTCCGCATTATAATATTCCACCTCCACCTCGGCATAGGGAACTTTTTTCCCATCCAGTTTTACGATTCCCTGAAAAATGTTGCCGGAGTATAATCCAAAGGGCTTTGCAAGCGGAACGATCTCTGTTTTCAGGCCTATCTCGGTGTCCCATCGGTCATCATCGCCAAAGGCCGTCATCACCGTTTTGGTATAATGGATGATGAAGCAGTCCTCGGCCGGTTCCCAGTAGGCCCTGGGCTCCATGTAAAACATGTAGACGCCGGGCCTTTTGACACGATATTCGGCATTCCAGGCAGTATGATCCATAACCGTCGTTTTTTGCAGCTTATCGAGCAGGTTCGAAGTGTTGCCGTTGGCCCATACGCTGAAGGCTTTCGGTTTGACAAGTTCCATGCCCCGGCCCTCAAAAGGATGGGAAAAGGAAAGGGTCAAGTCGACTTTACGGTTATCACCCTGCATAACCATGGAATCGGAAGGAATTATCATGGCAAAATGGGCCGCAACCGGTGAGACGATGATGGTAGACTTTTACAGGTATTGATTATTTTTGTCAATGAATATTCCTCTAATATTGGATTGGTGCGAAACCGGGCATACTATTGACGCTTCCGGGCTGGCATGGTATCTGGCATTATTTGTTTTTTTATCGTACCAGGCACATTGAATGCCTGTCCTGAATTAACCCTGCACAAGGAGGTTTTTAGATGGCTATGTTCGAATATACCGTTGATGAGAAGGTGGCAATTTTGACCATGAACAGCGGCGAAAATCGGTTCAACCCTGATTTTCTCAAGGCCTTTCTTGATATCCTGGATGAAATTGAACAACAGACCGACGCCCTGACTCTGGTTATCAACTCTTCTCATGAAAAGATATATTCAAACGGCATCGATCTGGAATGGCTGGTGCCTGTGATTCAAAAAAATGACATTCAGACGGCAAAACAGTTTTTTTATCAGCTCAATCAGTTGTTTCGCAGGCTGATTACCTGCCCGATGATCACCGTTGCAGCCATCACCGGTCATGCATTTGCCGGCGGAGCGATTTTATGCTGCGCCTTTGATTTCCGTTTCATGCGTTCGGACAGAGGCTTTTTCTGCTTTCCGGAAGTCGATCTGGGGATTCCCTTTCTGCCGGGCATGAATGCACTGCTGAAAAAAACCATCCCCATGTATAAAGTAGAAGAGATGCAATATACCGGCAGCCGCCTGACCGCTGCCCAGTGCGAAAAGCATCATATCGTCACTAAAGCCTGCCACCTCGACGATTTGATGAACGACACACTCACCTTTGCCCGGGGCCTGAATAAACAGCGCGGTATCATTGGTGAAATGAAACAGAGACTCAATAAACAGATTGTCCATGCCATCGATGTGGAAGATGTCCCCTATATTGAATCCGGTCAGTTTAATATCACCTAAGATGAGCGATAACGGTGCATCGGCCAGGCAGATAAAAAACTGCGACCCCGCGCTGTCCGGATGGGATGACCTGGCCATGGACAGAATGCCTCTTTTGTGGGGAATAGTGCCGAACTCGGCCTTGAGGCGGTAGCCGGGCCCTCCGCTGCCATGCATGGACCGGTCAGGGCTCTTGGAGCCCGGATCACCGCCCTGAATGACAAAGCCCGGGACGATTCTATGAAAAATAGTGCCATTGTAAAAATTGTCTCCGGCAAGGGATATGAAATTATCAACGTGGTTTGGGGCGGCGTCCGGGAAAAACCGGATGTGGATCTCACCCAGCCGGGTCTGGATAACCGCCCGGGCCGCCGTCATATCCCGAATTTCCTCATCAGAGAACCGACGATAGTGCATCTCGCCGGAGATTACCGTCGTTGCTGTTGAAATAATAATCAACAGTACCACCGTAAGGGTTGAATAAAATCGTTGCATAAAACTCCTTTATGTCAAAAACAGGATAGCTTTGTCCATTCCTGCTCAACTTTGGGTTAAAGAAAAAAATCAGCCGGCTGAATGTTGAATTTGCCGGGATGATAACTCTGGACAACATTGCGCAGATAGGTTCGAGTCCGTCGGTCTCTCTGGGCCAGGTTGATGATCGGCCCTTTTTGGAAACCGCCGTTTTCAGCCGCTTCCAGAAGTATCACTTTGGGCCGCGCCTTGTCAAATTCCGCCGGTGTTTCCATCACCAGTCCCAGTTCGCCGCTGTCCAGCTTCAAAACAGTCCCGACCGGATAGACCCCCAGCATATTGACAAACCATTTTAAAAGGATCGGATCGAACTCCTTGCCGGCCCCTTTCATCATCAATCCCAGTGCCCTATCCGGGCTTAAAGAGGTCAAACGGTAAACCCGCGGAGAGCTGATGGCATCAAAAACATCGGCGATGGCCAGAATTCTGCCGAAAAGACTTTGCGAGACTATCCACCTGGACTTGGGATACCCCGTCAAATCGTATTTAAGGTGATGTTCAAAAGGAGGAAGCAGGATACGGGCCTTGAGTTCCATGGAGGCTTGCAATTTTAAGATATTCCGCACGCTGTCAATGGGATGGCGCTGGATTATCTCAAATTCATTTTTATCGAGTTTTGCCGGTTTATTGATAATTTCCGGTGGGATATCGACCTTGCCCAGGTCGTGGAATATACCGCAGATGCCCAGACGAACCAGTGCCTTTCTGGGAAGGCCGATCTGCTCTCCCAGGCACATGGCCAGAATTGCCACGTTTACTGAATGGGTATAGGTATAATCATCGTAATCCCGAATTGTACTCAATCCCATCAGGATCGGATCTTCGTCCGACACAAAATCCACCATGTTCTGGACCATGCGCACAACGCTTTTGACTCCAGTGCGTTTGCGTGCGGATATTTTGGCCGTCACATTCTTGAGGCTGCTCAGGGTATGGGAATAGACCTCCTTGGCCCTCTCTCCGCGTTCGGCGGCATACTCCTCTGTGTCTAAAATATTTTCAAAGGGAATATCCACCCATGAAATGCCACGTTTGGACAGGGCCTGCTCAAGCCAGGTTACCGGTTCCGCCTGCATTTTGGCCTGGTTGAGGATCCGGGCAAATGTCAGGATTTGCCCATGCGTCGCGTCTTGGATACTGGGGTAAAAACGAAGTGCCGGAAGGCTGCGGTTTTCAAAATACTGCACCATTTTCCGAATCAGCTTAATGGTTTCCTGCCGATACAGCAGTTTCTGCTCCATAAAATAAAAACGGCCGCGGTGCACCTTCAGGCTGAAGTCCTCATTTTCTTCAACCACATCCAGGATCGATCGAACAAAATGCTTTGCGCTTTCCACGAGGAGCCGGTTTGTATCGTCATGAATTCTGGCCGTCCGGACAAGCCCGTTAAAGGCGGCCAGAAAAGCCTCCCATCCGGCTGTCTGCTGCTTTTCGACTTCAGGATTTAAGGTCGTAGTCGTATTATCCATGTTTTTTTTCAGCTTTCCGGAGGGCTCTTCGAATGCTCGGAGCCAGGCTTTGACCGGCCTTATCGAGAATCACCATAGCTTCGCGGTTCTCCATTTTTTTCAATGCGGCAGCGGCGCCCCGGCGGTGTGCAGTATAGCCGGGCCCGGCAAACCAGGTGCGGCTGAAAAGGGTTTTTTCTAAAAACGGCAGCGAGCAAGTCGTAGCACACCGCCCCAGGGCCGTGTAGCATGCCATTAGATGGGATCTGTCCCTGCGTTTGTATTTACGTTCCTGAAGATAATCAAGCAAAAGCGTCTCCGCAATATCACCGCGGCATTCGGCCAGACAGTCAAGCAGCACATCGCGAATATCATCGCTGGGGTTTTCTATTAAATCAAAAAGGCTGCCCAGGAGCTGTCTGTCACGGCGTGCAAGTGCCCTGACGGCAGCCTTGCGGACCTGCCCGGACGGGTGTTCAATCATTTCAAGCATGGCATCCGACGACTCCGGCCCATCGATTCGGCCCAGCAGGTTTACAGCCATTAAAACCAGGGCCTCCTCGGGATGTTTGAGCAGTCGAACCAGAGGGGCTGCATCCTGCTCGGCCAGCAGGGTCATGCCTTCCATGACCAGATGCCGGAGCGGTTGAGCGGATATCTGCAGGAGTATCGGGCCTAATGCCAGCACAGCTTTTGGAGACAGAAGATAAATGGTCTGTTTGAAGGCATCTACCGCGTTTTTATCTTTAAGGTCCATTTTTGGAAGAATTCGACGGAGTTCATCCAGAAATTCGGAACTGGAAATTTTCAGGAAGAATTCATCAAGCAGCGGTGCTGCCGGGAAGCGGCTTTTCCTGAAGTCCTGCTGAATGATACGCAGTTTTTTCAAAAGATCGGCGACAAAGGCAAAGCGGCCCTGCCCGACGATTTTCTGCAGGCCCTTGCGCATGAACTGCAAAAGGGAATGCATGTCTTCCCGGGTATCCTGCCGGCTCAATAACACAGGCAGGACCCGCAGCATCTCTTCGGTCGAGTTGTACCGGCTTTCTTCCGCCACCATTTTCCGTGTCAGTGCCATCTCTTCTGGTGTCAGTTTCCACAGGCTTTGATCCAGCGGCACCACGTCCGCAGCCTCGTCCGGTTCCTGCAGCACCTGATCAAGATCGATCGCTGGTTTTTCAGAAGCTTTGAAAGATGAAATGTCCACCGGCATCTGGTCGTCGTAAATCGCATAGCCGGCACTGTATTGGATATTTGTAAATTCGGCTTCCCAGAAAGCCGTCACCAGATCGCCTTCCGATTCTTCCTTCTGGTATCGAAATTGATCTATAATCCGGAAAAAAAATCTGATTTCCGAAGACTCCAATCCCTCCTGAAATTCAATCCATTCCAATCCGTCACGAAACAGCAGGAATGCCAGATCCTCTTCCATGGCCTGTGATTGGTGAACCTTTTCTCCCCAATACAGAAGGCCGTCCTTCCTGACGTCAAGTTTCAGGTTTCCATTGGATTGAACAAATTCTCTTAGACAAATTTTGAAGTCATTAATGAATTTTTTTGCAACGGTATGGTTTTCAGGATAGAGTGCATAGTTCTTGATTGCGCCATGCAGGACACGGATAACCTCTTTTGCCTTTTTAATTTCGATTTCTTTTTTCGTGGGCAAACTGTCATTGGAAAATGCCGGTTTTTTTTCCATTAGTCCCTTCCCCAGGTTTTGTGCCGGTCATCGTCGCTATTGTCAGTAATTCGGTTGGTCGGGTCGCCTTCACGCATCATCTGATCAAGGATTTTACATTCCGGTTTTCCCGGAACGATCCCTTCCAATTCAGCCTCCATGACCATAATTCCTTCTTGATTGTGGAAAACGGCATCCGCCCCGGCCCGGCCCCTGCTGTCGATTTTTGTAATGGTCAGGCGGCATTCAATGGTGTCGCCGAAATAGACCGGTGCCCTGAAGTGAAAGTTCATGCGCGAGGCCAGCCATCCGACCTGCCCGCCGATTTCTGTGACCATGCTGCCCACCAGAAGGCCATGGCAGATCCGCCCCTTCATGTTTTTGACCGAGGCATAGCGCTCGTCATAATGGATCGGGTTATAATCTTTTGAAATATCGCCGAATATTTTTGTATCCGCCTCCGTAAAGGTACGTCGGACAATCAGAGTATCGCCACTTTTCAGGCCTTTTATTGCTTTTTTACGAATCGCTGTCATGGCTCGGTTCCTGTATCGCATGGATTTGCCGGTGCTGTCGGGCGGTGTCGGCATACTTGAGTGCTCTTTTTTTATGCGTTTCGATAATGCCGGTGGCCAGGTCTTTCTTGATTGCAGCAGGTATTCCTGTTGCCAGCTGGCACGGGCCGATGACCTGCCCTTCTTTTACCAACGCTCCCGCGCCTACGATGGAGCCGGATTTGATCAGGGCCTTGTTCAGCACCACGGCATTTATACCGATCAGGCTGTCGTCTTCCACTGTGCAGCCGTGAACTACGGCATTATGTCCCACGGTAACTCGGTCGCCTATCCTGGCCGGCTTGCCCGGGTCGGCATGGACTGTGCAATTATCCTGGATATTGGTGTCGCAGCCCACTTTTATCGAGTCGGTATCGCCTCTCAGGACAGCCCCATACCAGACACTTGAATTGTCCTGAATCACTACATCCCCGATAATCATCGCGGTGGGTGCGATAAAAACATTTTTACCGATTTTCGGTGTTTTACCGTTGTATGCCATGATCATTTTAAAAACTCCTCGTATCGATGAACAGCCAAAATAAAACCGTTGACAACCAATCGCATATTTTCCTATAGGTATCAACTGAATTCATGTCTTAATATATAAATCAAAATTTAAGGAGTGAATCATGGTCTTGTTAAATCCCAAATCGCAAACGTTTGATCATCTTGACGAACCGTCTCGACAAATTATGCTCAAAACCATTGATTTTTTTGAAAAAAAAGGAAAGGCCGGTATCAAAAACGATGATCATGAACGGGTCTGGTATGCGGATTTTATTGATTTTATAAAAAAAGAAAAAATATTTGCAACGCTTCTGACTCCCGCTGCCATGGGCAGCGGCAATACCCGATGGGACACCTTTCGCAACTGTGATTTCAACGAAATTCTCGGTTTTTACGGTCTTCCCTACTGGTATACCTGGCAGGTAACCATCCTGGGACTCGGTCCCATCTGGATGAGCAGCAACCAGGCGATCAAAAAGAAAACCGCGAAACTGCTCGAGGAGGGCGGTATCTTTGCTTTTGGACTTTCGGAAAAGGCCCACGGGGCCGATCTTTACGCCAGTGAAATGGCCTTAACCCCCCTGGGCAACGGCAAATACGTGGCGGACGGCGGCAAATACTATATCGGCAATGCCAACGAGGCTGCACTGGTATCTACATTCGGCAAGGATTCCGAAACAGATGAATATGTGTTTTTTGCCGTGGATTCACGGCATGATAATTATGAATGCGTGAAGAACGTATGCAATTCACAGAATTTTGTGGCCGAGTATGCCCTGCATTCATATCCTGTCACCGATGCCGACATGCTTTCAAGGGGCACCGATGCCTGGGACGCGGCCCTTAATACCGTCAATGTGGGCAAATATAACCTGGGCTGGGCCTCCATCGGTATCTGCACCCATGCCTTTTATGAATCCATCACTCATGCTGCAAGCCGCAACCTTTTTAAGCACTTTGTCACCGATTTTCCTCATATCCGGCAGATGTTTGTGGATGCCTACACCCGCCTTGCGGCCATGAAACTCTTCGCTCTGCGCAATGCAGATTACATGCGCAGCGCCTCTTCCAATGACCGGCGTTATCTGCTCTACAATCCCATGACCAAGATGAAGGTTACCACTCAGGGCGAAGAGGTAATCAATTTGCTGTGGGATGTGATTGCGGCCAAGGGCTTTGAAAAAGACATGTATTTTGAAATGGCGGCCCGCGATATCCGGGCTCTGCCCAAGCTCGAAGGCACGATTCATGTAAATATGGCCCTGATCGTCAAGTTCATGGCAAACTATTTTTTTAATCCGGACACTTTTCCCGAAATTCTCAAAGTCAGCGATGCCCGCAATGATGATTTTCTTTTCAACCAGGGCCCCACCAGGGGTCTTGGGAATATCCGGTTTCATGATTTCAACATCGCCTACAGCAGCATGGACCTGCCCAATACAGCCATTTTCCGGGAGCAGATCGAAGAGTTGAAGCAATTTCTCCTGCAGGCGGCACCGGACAAGGCTCAAATCAGAGATATCGATTTCCTCCTGATTCTGGGCGAACTGTTTACACTGGTGGCCTACGGCCAGTTGATTATTGAAAAAGCTCATATCGAAAAAATCGATCCGGATCTGATTGATCAGATATTTGATTTCATGATCCGCGATTTTTCAAAATTCGCCCTGCAGCTCTATTCAAAAACCAGCAGCACCGCCATACAGTCGATGCGGTTCTTAATCGGCTCGAACAAACATCCCTGGCTGCGGAGAAAGCCGTATGGCATCCAACGCCCTGTATGATTTTTCCCCGTTTTTTATTTTTTCGCAATGTAAACAAATTAGACTGTTTATCCGTCATATATTGTAAAAGAGCAAAGGGCGGAGTAAAATGAAAAAAATCCGGCTGCACAGACATTCAGGGGCCCGGGTAACTGATACTGTCTCTGAAATCGGTGGATGGGTAAAAAAGGCAAAACGCGGTAACCGTCACGCATGCAATCAACTGGCGGAGCAGTTTCAGGATAGTATATTTAAAATGGTTTTTTATCGCCTTCGTTCCAGGTCGGATGCCGAGGATCTTACCCAGGAAATTTTTCTGCAGGCATTCAAAAATTTGTCGCGTCTGAAACAGGACGAGCGCTTTAAAAGCTGGCTGTTCAGCATAGCCTTAAACCGGGTTCGCGATTACTACCGTAAAAAAAAATTAAGATCTTTTTTCATGACCTCCATTGAAAGCGAAGAAAAAGCCGGCCGGACACCCGAAAAGAAAGATGACGGCAGCGCCGGGTCACTGCAACGGGTAATTCGCAAGGATTTCTGGAAGCAGGTGGACATGCTGCTGGGAAAAATGTCTAAAATGGAAAGAGAAGTGTTTAGATTACGTTTCATGGATCAGTTGAGTATACGGGAAGTATCCCTGGTACTTAAAAGAAATGAAAGTACAGTCAAGACCCATCTGTACAGGGGGATTAAGAAATTCCGGAAAGAGACTTCCATGCATGATTTTTTACAGGAGGTAATGTCATGAGTACCAATCAGGATGCGCATCTGAATGAAGATCAGCTTCTTCGGGTGTTCGTGGATAAGGTCGGACTGCCGGATACGGCACGGACGCATCTGGCCGGATGTCCGCTGTGCCGCGCTAAAAAGCAGCGAATTGAAAATGATTTGGCTGCATTTGGAAAAATTGCCCGGCAGTCTGTCCCAAAACAGCAAAAACGGGTGCGATTGCCGGCGGATGCTTCTCCCTCCCGGAAACTGTCCGGGTGGTACCGGCTGACGGCAATGGGGGCGGCCGTCGCGGTACTTCTGGTTATCAGCGTTATCTGGTGGCCCGGCAGAGGTCTGCTTGTGCCGGACAAAAATACTCCCGTGGCGGCATGGGACCGGCAGGATGATGAAAAGTTCATGGCCCAGATCCGGGTACTCACCGAAAATGATCTGCCCCAGGTGTATCTCGATATTTCCGCAGGGCTGGACTATGAGGATAATGAAGAATTTATCGACTTTGTCGTTCCATCTCTTGACCAGGATTCACTGTCTTATGATTTTGCAAACAGGAGATCTTTATCATGATAAAAAAAATATTAGGCGGCATGCTGTGTGTAACTCTTTTGCTTTTACCCGTCGCTGTACTGTGCGGCCAGGATCTGCCGGGCGGAAAATGGTGGCGCGTTCCGCGCATAGCTGAATCCCTGGGGCTGAATCAAGACCAGATACAGCAGTTGGACCGGGAGTTTGTCCGCAGCCGGCGCAACATGTTCGAACTTAAAAGCAATATGGAAAGAGAGCGTTTTGAACTTGATAATCTGATGGAAAAAAATAATATAGATGAGGCTGCCACCATGCGGCAGCTAAAAAGATTTCAAGAATCACGCTCCCTGCTGGCCAAGGAAAAATTTAAGTTCGTGATTAAAGTAAAGGGGATAATAGGAAATAAAAGCTTTAAGAAGCTCAAGAAATTTTATGAAAAACGCAGGCTCGGCAAAGAGAAAAAACAGTAAGGAAATGCTTTAATACGGTTTTTTATACCCTCCCGGAATCCCCTCGGGTGAAAAGACAATCTGCCAGAGTTGGAGCTGTCTGGCCCGGAAACAGCCTGCACACCCGAGCAGGTAGTATTCCCACATACGGTAGAAACGTTCATCATACTTTTCTTTCAACTCTTTCCAGTTGCTTTTGAAATTTTGATACCAGCACATCAGTGTCTTATCATAATCAGCACCGAAATTATGCCAGTCTTCCATAACAAAGTTCTTCTCACTGGCTTCAAGCAACTGTTTTCCGGAAGGAATCATTGAATTAGGAAAAATATATCGTTCAATCCAGGCATCAACATTGACCTCAGACTCATTCGATCCGATGGTATGCAGCAAAAACAGGCCGTCTTCCGCCAGATGTTCCCTGGCCACCTTGAAAAAAACAGCATAATTTTTGACACCCACATGTTCCACCATACCCACTGATACGATGCGATCATAGGTTTTTTCCAGGCTTCGGTAATCCTGCAGGCGGATCTCCACGGGAAGCCCCCGGCACAGATTTTCGGCAAATGAAGCCTGCTGCCGGGAAACCGTTATGCCGTCAACTTTGACATCATATTTTTCCGCCCTGCGATAGAGCCTGTTTCCTATATCATAGTGTCGTTTGCCTATTTCAAAGGCCTGTGAGCGTC
>NBLJ01000113.1 GCA_002084545.1 Desulfobacteraceae bacterium 4572_123
CCATGATAAAAAATCAGGTCCATTGGCAATCAACTTATAATTTGCTTGACAACCAACACAGTTGCTAAAGTTATGGCATCGCTTCGCTCTGTCTTTTTTATAAACGCCGGGTATTTTAAGCTTGAAACTCAATATGGGAATATACGTGTTAGACGTTGCTTTTTGCTTTTAATAAAATGGATAGAATTCCTTAACTTTAGGCATTTTAGGCACTTGTTTTTTAGTACTTTCCGGCTTGTCCGGGTTAGGGGTTTACAATCGATGGTTGATGCGCAAAGATTTGCCGAGCGGTTTAATAATATCGAGATGTTCCGGTACTGTGAGCAATGCGGACGCTGCAGTTCCGCCTGTCCGATTACCGGTGTCGACGGTTTCGGATGAGGCCTGCAAGCTGATCATCGAAAAGGCGCCGTTTCCGGGGATACTGGGAAGGATTTGCCCCCACCCCTGTGAAACCGCCTGCAAGCGAGCAGAAATCAACGAACCGGTTTCCATCTGCGCGGCCAAGCGCTATGCGGCGGATAAGGCCGGGGATATCTCTGCGTGGATGGCAGCTGTGCCCGCCGACAGCGGGCACAAAGTGGCTGTCATCGGTGCCGGACCGGCCGGTTTGACGGCCGCTTTTTATTTGCGCAAAAAAGGCCATCGGGTCACGGTTTTTGAAGCCCGGCCCCAAGCCGGCGGGATGATGCGGTATGGCATTCCCTTTTACCGGCTACCGGAAGACGTGCTTGACCGGGAGATCAACCAGGTTTTAAGCTGCGGCATCGAGCTTGAAACCAACCGCAAACTGGGTGTCGATCTTGAAATCGAGCAGCTTAAAAACGACGGATTTGAAGCCGTATTTGTCGCTGTCGGGGCCCAGCTGAGCCGCCGAATCGAGCTGGAGGGGTCCGACCTGGAAAATGTGTACTGGGGTGTGGAATTTCTGTCCGCCGTGGCCGAAGGCGCGGATGTTGCCGTCAAAGACAATGTGGTCGTCATCGGGGGGGGGAACGTGGCGGTGGACGTGGCGCTCACGGCGGTGCGCCTGGGTGCTAAAAAAGTGGCTCTGGCCTGCCTGGAAAGCCTGGATGAGATGCCGGCGAATCCCTGGGAGGTTGAGCAGGCCCGGCAGGAGGGTGTTGAGCTGCTGTTTTCCTGGGGACCGGATAAAATACGGGGAGATGACGGCAAGGTGTGCGGAATCGAGCTGGTGCGTTGCATCTCGGTTTTTGATGCCGACGAGAAATTTTGTCCCTACTTTGACGATACCCGGACCACCGTGGACACCGACCAGGTGATCCTGGCCATCGGCCAGGCCAGCGAGACGGCTTTTTGCAAGGATTTTTGTTTTCTGGATGATGCGGCCTCTCTACCGGTTGAAAAAGGTCTGATAGTGATTGATAAAGACACTCAGCAAACCAATATGAAGGGCGTTTTTTCCGGCGGTGATGCCGCCAACGGCCCGGCCACAGTGATCCAGGCCATTGCTGCCGGTCGACGCGCCGCCGAATCCATTGATAAACACCTCGGTGGGAACGGGGTACTGGAAGTCGGAAGTGGGAATGCGGAAGTCGGAAGTGGGAATGCGGAAGTCGGAATGGGGAATGCGGCCTCCGGACTGGAAGGGCCTACGCCCCGGAAGGAAGGCGGAAACGAACAACCCTATGACGGCCGGCGGGAAAGCGGATTCGCTGAACTCAAACGGGTGACCGCCCCATCGCTGCCGATTGCCGAAAGAATCGCGGGCTTTAACGAGGTAGAGCTGTGCTTCAGTGACGCCCAGGCCAGGGAAGAAACCCACCGTTGCCTGCAGTGCGATCTTGAAATATGCCTCTGCGGGTCAATGAACTGGAATCCTGAAAGCCGGGATCAACCCTCTGCCGGCAGTCATCGACAAGGAGCACGGATATAACCATCTGCCAGAGCGCCTCAGGCAGCGCCTCAATAACCCCCCGGTTTCCCCTTTTTATGTAAATCCGACCTATCCCCAAAAAGCATAGAGCAATATGAAAAAGAATATCCAGTACTTCGGCAAACTTGACCATTAGACGATACGTTGTATCTGCACAAATTATAGGCCTGCGATAGTTGGTTTTTATAGCAGATTTAGAAACTTAGAAAAAGTCAATTAATCGACGATTTTAATAACTACCAATGTAATATCATCTTCAATTTTAGCGCTCTTCTGGAAACTATTTAGAGAGTCTAAAATTATTTCGAGAATTTCGTTTGCGCTCGATGATGAATTTTTTTGAAGGATATGAAGGATTGGTTCTTTACCAAACATTTCTCCTCTCGGGTCGCGCGCCTCCCAGATACCGTCGGTGCAAAGTAAAATAATTTGACCCTTGGTAAGGCCTGTTTTCAGATTATCTTCAAATACCCAATTTTCATCAATACCAAGCGATAGCCCCGGGCCGCCCAGCTCTTCGAATGAGTCTGAGCCCGGATCATAAAAAATGGCGGGATCATGTCCGGCACGAACCCAGTGTAAATTTCTTTTCATCGGGTCAATTGAAAGGTAAAACATTGTCATAAATTGTCCCGAATCCTCCACGTCTTGGACCAGTTGATAATTTATATCGGAAATGATGTTGGCAATACTGCCCGGTAAAGATGCCCGCTGCCGCAAAGATGATCGGACAGTGGCCATAAGCAAAGCAGAAGAAATACCATGCCCCGCTACATCACCAATGGCCACCCCAATTTTCTGTTTATCATTGTCTCCAATAGATATAAAATCATAATAATCTCCGCCGGTTTCATCACAGTAAATACTTTTGCCTGCAATGTCCAAACCTTCGACAACGGGATTTGCTTTGGGCAGCAGGTTTTGCTGGACCTCCTTGGCCAGATCCAGTGATCGTCGTAACCGGTAGCGTTCTTTAAGACCTTCGGTCATCTGGTTGAAATGATCGGCCAGAGCTCCCAGTTCGTCGTTGGTGTCCACCGGCACAAAAACCGTAAAATCTCCCTCTTCAACCTTAATCATAGCGTTTTCCATCCGTCTGACAGGCGCAATGATGCTGGTGGAAAATGTGCGGGATAGAAAAATAGCTGTGGCCAGCGCCACCGCCAGCAAAAAAGCCGTTAAATACAAAAGGCTTCCGATGACGTCCTGGGGGGGTAGCACCAGCATCATCCTTGCTTTGTTATACGATAAGACCGCCATTAAAACGATGGGCATCACACTGGCAAGACCAAAAATGACGAGCATGCGAACGTGAAGCCTGAGACGAAAAACAGCGGGAGTTTTAATCAAACCGCCGTCGGGAAAAAAAAGGGGCCATATTTTGCCGCAGGATATCTCAATGGTAAAAAAAACGATGGCACAGGTGACGATACCGGCAATAATCACCCCGATAAAAGTTTGTGAACTTTCAAAATACTTAGCGGCAAATGAGGCTTCAATAAGATCGTTTGAAGAGTAAATCGTCATGATATTGGCGGCGAGAAACCAGTTAAACAGGCTGGTCAGCGAACAGATGTATGGTAGATTAAGGATTTTGCGCTGAACCTTTTTTCGTAGATCTAAATCTACTGCTTGATCGTGATGGTGCCGATCACGATGAGGTCTTTTTTGGCATCCGCAACCGCAAGGCCTCGATCAATAAACATAAAGTAGAGTGTCACAATGCCCGCTCCGGCCAGATTGGCACCAATCTGTAAAATTGGGAGCTTGCGCTTTAAAAATGCATTAATAAATTGCCAGGGATTTTTTTTAACATCTTGATCGTTGGTCATTATCCTTCCTATACAATTCCTGTTAATCATTGAAATAAATGTAAACTATTTGTGCTTTTAGCTTGGGTCACATTCTTTCTTAAGGTTAATCGTTGAGGTTACTGTCACAAGCTATTTTTCACCTTCAATTAAACTTCGGGAGACCAAATTTTTCAGCTAAAAATTTTGGGTTATATTGACTGCATGCTAAAACCCGCACCTATGAAAACCTGTGATTTCATAAATTAATTCGCAGTTGGATGAAAATTGTTTGACTATTATATGGTGTCCTTTTTTGGAATCGGCCAGTCGCCGGGTTTGAGGAGCACGATGGCGTAGGTATCGATGGTTTCGGCCGGCGCCCGCAAACTGGGCACGACCGATTCTGCCCCCTGGCCCCAGGCGGTCCCATAGCTGAGCAGATCGGAAAATTTATCAAAATGCCAGGCCGGATTGTATCCTGCAGCTCGCAGACGGCGGTATTCATCCAGGACATCGGAAAACTTGACCATCACAAACCAATTCAGACGTCGAGGTTCAGGGATATCCAGGTTTTGTTCATACCACAGTACAATTCCCTGTTCCCGGGCGATCCTCTCGGCGCCGTGCAGCACCGTGTCATAGTCGTCAGGATAAAAAGGTGGCGAAAGCGCCACCTTTTTGCATTCATTGGCGACGCATTCGGCAAAGGCCGTCATCATTCCCAGGATATAGGATCGGCGATCAATACCATCATAGCCGGTATTTGTTTTCCCTTGCGGCATTGGTTTTTCCTTTTTGTTGGTTTCACGCCATTTTTCTAAGCCCCGGTTTCACAGGCTTCGGTACCACCCAGATAGGCTTCCTGCATCATTTCATTGCTTAACAGACGCTCGGCGGAATCCGCCAGGACAATGGCGCCCGTTTGTAAAACATAGCCGCGATCAGCAATGGACAGGGCCATGTTGGCGTTTTGTTCCACCATGAAAATAGTGGTTCCCTGGCGGTTGACTTTTTCGATGAGTTCAAACTGCTGGTCGACCAGCCGGGGCGAAAGGCCCATGGAAGGCTCATCCATCAGCAGGATGTCCGGGTTCGAAAGCAACGCGCGACCCATGGCCAGCATCTGCTGTTCACCGCCGCTCAGGGTGACACCGGCCTGGTTGATCCGTTCCTTGAGCAGGGGGAACAGCGCGAAAATATTTTCGATGTCCTGTTTGACCTGATTTGTATCGGAGCGCAAATAGGCCCCCATTTCCAGGTTTTCCAGCACACTCATGCGCGGAAAAATCCGGCGGTTTTCGGGGACAATGGCCACCCCCCGGGCAATTATTTTTTTGGTGGGCAGACCGTTAATGTGTTCGCCGCGAAGTTTGACCGCCCCTTTCTTGACTTTGCAAACACCCAGGATGGTTTTCAAAGTGGTGGATTTTCCCGATGCGTTTCCGCCCAGCAGACAGACCAGCTCGCCGGGATAAATTTTGAAATTAATGTCGTATAGCACCTGGATGTTGCCGTAATAGGTGTCGACATTTTTAAATTCGAGAATTGGGGTTTGGGTCATTTCTGTCATCAAAAGATCGCAAATTATCAGTTCATAAGCAGTGTAGTTTAATCTCTTTTGGGTTCAATTCCCCGCAGCTTGCAGCGGTAAAATCGGTTCAATCAACTTTCAGATACCTCGTGGCTTGCCGCGAGGCAATTCATCAACAGACAACTGACCACGGACAACATGCAGGAAGCGAAGAGTTTACAGGCGACCTCATCGTAGCTGCCTTCAGCTATCCTGACGCCGTAGTCCAGGGCGATGACCCGGTCGGAAATGGTGCGTACAACATTGAGCTTGTGCTCGATGACCAGGATGGTGTAGCCGAATACATCCCGCAGGGTTTTGATAAAAGCGGTAATCTCGATGGTCTCCTGGGGATTCATGCCGGCTGACGGTTCATCCAGCAGAAGCAGCCGGGCGTCGGTGGCCAGGGCACGGGCGATTTCCAGGCGTCTGCGGTTGGCATAGGACAAAAACATTGCCTGCTGGTCGAAGCGGTAGCCGGTGAGCCGGGCGCCGAAAAGTTCCAGGATCTCCCGGGTTTTACGATCGGTTTCCTGCTCTTCCCGACGATGCCGCGCCAGGTTCAAAAGCACGGAGACCGGGCCGGCTGTCGTTCGGCAGAAACGGCCGACCCGGGTATTGTCGAAGACGCTCATGTTGTTAAACAGCCGCAGGTTTTGAAATGTGCGGGCGATGCCGGCCTTGACGACCCGGTGGGGTTTGAACCCGGTGATCTGCGCACCTTCGAAATAAATGGAACCGTCAGTGGGCGGATAGATGCCGGTGATGAGATTAAACAGCGTGGTTTTGCCGGCCCCGTTCGGTCCGATGATACTCAAGATCTCTTTTTCATACAGCACGAAACTCAGGTCGTTGACCGCTTTGATGCCGCCGAAATCCTGGGTGATATTTTTCAACTCCAGCATGACCCGGTTGCTTTTGCAAAAATGCGCTTCCGGTGCGCGATCTCCGGCGGCCGGGGATTGGCTGTCATAATAAAGATCGGTGGAAGCTTTGAGCCGGCCGGTTTCATCCCTGTCCGGGCGTTTTTTCTTCCGGCTGAAAAAACCGATGCCTCCCATGATGCCCTGAGGCCTGAGCGCCATTAAAACGATCAGGATCAAGCCGTAGGACATCATGCGGTAGGCGCCGTATTCGCGCAGAAACTCCGGTAGAATCGACAGGAAAATCGCTCCGACAATGACACCGGTAATATTGCCCAGGCCGCCGAGAATCACCATGCAGTAGACAATCACCAGTTGCTGGAAGTCAAAATTGTTGGGAAAGACGGAATCCTGAAAAGAGGCAAACAGGGACCCGGCCGCACCGGCGACAAACGCGCCGCCGGCAAAAGCCAGCAGCTTCATCCCGGTGGTGTTGACTCCCATGGTTTCTGCCGCCAACTCGTCTTCCCGGATGGCTTCCCACCCGCGCCCGATACGGGAGCGTTTGATCCGAAAGGAACCGGCTGCCACCAGTACAGCGGCCAGCCAGATGAGGTAGGCATAGGCGACAGGGGAGACAATCTTCAGCCCGAAGATATTAATGGGGTCAAAACCGAATATGCCGTTGACCCCGCCGGTGATGTCAAGCGGGCTGTCAAGATTGAGCAGCAGCAGTTTAAAAATTTGTGCGAAGGCCAGGGTGACGATGGCCAGATAATCGCCCTTGAGCCGGATGCTGGTGGAGCCCAGGGCGAGGCCGATAACCATGGTGCAAAAGGCGGCCAGGGGCAGGACCAGTACAAACGGCAGGTGAATATCAAACTGGTTTGACGACAGCAGGGCAAAGGTGTAACCGCCGATGCCGAAAAAAGCCACGTAGGCCAGGTCCAGCAGACCCGCAAATCCGGCTACCACGTTTAAACCGAGCGCCAGCATAACCCACAGCCCGGTCATGGTGTAAATTCTCAGCCAGTAACTGTCCGGCATGACATGGGGCGCACTAATCAAAAGGATCGTCAATACCCCATACAGCAGCAGGCGATTGGGACTGCGCAAGGAAACGGCACCGGCCTCACCGGCTGCCGCAGTATTTGTTTTATCACTCATCAATATCAAGCAAAGAAAAAATTACAATTTTATCAGTTTTCAAATTTTATATTTCTCGTTTAATTCCCTATTTTGCGCAAGCTCTGGATATCTCTCTTTTAGAGCCTTTGTGCCGCATTCCCCATTCCGAATTCGCTCTTCTCCATTCCGAATTATCAATTTGTCATACTTTTTCTGGAACTTTTTCGCCCATCAGGCCCCAGGGCCGGATGATGAGAACGATGATTAGGATTACAAAGGTAACGACATCTTTGTATGCTGAAGGCAAAAAGGTGACCGCCAGGGATTCGCTCAGCCCCAGCAGGATGCCGCCGAGCATGGCCCCGTATATGTTGCCGATGCCGCCCAGCACGGCGGCGGTAAACCCTTTCAACCCTGCCTGGAACCCGACGTAGTAATCCACCTGGGTGAACAGCAGACCCACCAGTGTGCCGGCCGCCCCCCCCAGGGCGGAGCCAATCAGAAAAACCACCACCACGATCCGGTCCACGTCGATTCCCATAAACGTGGCCGCCTCGATGTCCTGGGCAGTGGCGCGCATGGCCTTGCCGACTTTTGTTTTTTTAATTACCACCGTGAGCAGTGCCATCAGCAGAAAGGTAATGCTGATGACCATCACGCGCATAAAGGAAAAGACCGTGGAGCCGACATGAAACACGCGCATATCCTGGGGAATCAGGGATGCAATGTGAAACACCCGGACCTTGGCGCCCTGGTAGGTCAGCACCAGGTTTTGCAGGAAAATGGAAACCCCCAGCGCGCTGAGCAGCAAATTCATGCGCGGGGCATTGCGCAACGGTCGATAGGCAAAACGTTCGGTCAGGATGCCCACCAGAGCTGAAACCGCCATGGCCACCACGATCATCAGCGATAGAACCAGGGCGGCACTCATGACCACCTGGTTGTTGCGGGTCAGCAGGTGCAGGACCCACCAGCCCGTAAAACCGCCGATCATGTAGATTTCACCATGGGCAAAATTGAGCATTCCGAGGATGCCGTAAACCATGGTGTAGCCGATGGCAATCAGGGCGTAGACACCGCCCAGCGTGAGGCCGTTAACCAGTTGCTGGGGTAATTGCTGAAGGTAAATATCCAATTATCCCCCGGTCATCACCGCCACCTGTTTGAAGTCGTTACCGACCACCTTGAAAAAATACGTGGCGCCGCCTTCCAGGTCTCCCTTTTTGTCGAAATTGACGGGAAATCCAAGAATTCCTTTATAGTTGTGGATGGCATGCAGTTGTTGGACAACTTCTTTGCGGGTAATATTCCCATCGGCCGCCGCCTGGTCGATGGCGGTCAGAAGGATGTTCATGGCCTCATAGGCCGGGGGCCCGAAACCGCTGAGCACTTCATAGGTACTCTCATATTTTTTGACATAATTGGCGGCTTCGGCAATGGCATAAATGTCCGGAGCGAAATGATACACATAGGCCCCTTCAGCCGCGCCTTCGGCTGCGGCGATGAAGTCCTTTTTATCCTTGGCGCCCTCTGTGCCGAAAAAGACAGCTTTGATGCCCAGTTCCCGGGCCTGGCGAACCCCGATGGCCTGGTCCGGGGCGGTGGTGGCAACAAAAAAGAGCACGTCCGGTTTGAAGGCCTTGACCTTGGTTAACACCGAGGAATAGTCTTTGGCACCGCCGACAATGGTTTCCTGAAGAACATCGGTAATCCCCAGTTTTTTTAACCCGGCAATGGTCTCCTTGGCCATGTTGACGTTATAGGCTGTTTTTTCGTTCACAATGGCTACCCGTTTGGCATGCAGGTAATTTTTCATAAAAAGGGCGCAGTTCCAGCCGTGGGCGTCGTTGCGGGCGTTGACCCGGAAAAAATGCCGGTAGCCCTGTTCGGTGAGACTGGGCTTTGAAGCTGCGGTGGTGATACAGGCCAGGTCTGCCGCTCCGTAAATTTTCATCGTGGCCTGGGCAATATGGCTCATGGGAGGTCCCACCACACCGTACATCAATTTGTCGGCCACGAATTTATGGGCCACGTTGACACCCTGGGCAGGGTCCATGGCATCATCACCCATGATCTGCTTGATTTTAACACCCTGGATGCCGCTTTTGGCATTCCATTCATCCACCGCAATCTGGGCGGAGTTGTAGATTTCCATGCAGGGGGCGGCCGCATCACCGGTAAACGCACCGGCATTGCCGACGTGGATGCCTTTTTTCACATCCGCACTGTATCCGAATCCGGCCAGCAAAAGCACCAGCAGCATCGATGTCAGGATAATGGTTGACTTTTTCATGTTGTCCTCCTTTTTCAGGTGATGATGGGTGAGTTATCGGTGGGTAGGCCGGATGCCTCACAGGCTGTGGCCGGGGCCCACTTTTCTTTTGCTTATATTGCCACTTTATTTGATCGAAAGTCGAGGGTGCCCCGGATTCAATTCTATTTCTATTTTTTCATCTTGTTTACGATCAATTAAAGTTCCAGGTCTTCGGTGACAAACGCCTCCTGTCGTTTTTGCTCCAGCAGCAGCTTAATATCTTTTTTGGCAAGCTGCAGATGGGACGCAATGGCTTCATCAACTTTTTCCGGCACGCCGGAGTTCAGGGCTTCAAAAATCTGGTAGTGCCCGTTGCGGGTTTTTTTGGCCATTTCAGGCAGATGAATCAGCGCCATGCGATATTTGAGCGTATGTTCGCTCAGGGTCCGGCAGATCTGGTAAAGGGTTTTGGAGCGGGTGGCCTTGTAAAGGATTCCATGAAACTCCATGTCCAGATGGGTCATTTTGTCAGTGCGGCCCAGGGTGAGTGCTTCGTCGGTTTGTTTTAAATTCAGTGCCAGTAGATCGAATTCCTGGGTGGTGATTTTTTTAAGTGCCTGCCGGGCTGCCAGCTGCTCGATGGCCATGCGGGTGGTAAACAGGTCCTGGACGTCTTCATCGGACATTTCTTCAACGATGTAACCGGCCCGGGGAATGGAATACAACAGGCCTTCCAGGACAAGCTTGTGAAGGGCTTCACGAATCGGGGTTCTGCTGACCTGCATGTCCGCCGCCAGGGTGGACTCCACCAGGCGGGTGCCGCCCTTGATTTTTCCGGTGATGATTGCCGAACGCAGGTCTTTATACACCCGCTGGGTCAGGGAGTTCGGATCCTGTTTGGTGGTTTTAAGTACTTTCATGAATAGCCAGAGAAGAAGGGGTTATTGACAGCCAGGCAACAGACTCTGCGCAAGATCGCTTCGGCCTCAGGTTGCAATATTTCTTCTTGTAGTATAGTGAGGCTGCTTTGTCAAGATGAAGTTTCGCAAGCAAAAACTTTATAACCATATGATAAAACAGAATATATACAATAGTATGCCAGTAGCATGTCAGAAAAATACACTTGACATACAAGGCGGTTGCGCCTACACTGCACCTGTTTTAAATAGGCTTTAATTACGACTCTTTTGGTTTAGGATCAATTGGGGTACTACCGCTCCCGAGGCGTGGATGAAAAAAATGTATAAATTAAAGGTAACGGTCGAAAAAATTGACGGCTATTGCAACCAGCCCCTCCTGGTGGGAGACAGTTTTCTTCTCGACGGCGGAAAGATCATCATCCCGGAGGGCAAGCATGTCTGCATGTGGGCCCTGCAGAGTATGATGCCAATTTTTCCGCTGCTGCAACGCGTGGAGCCTGAAAAAGGAGACTGGACCGGCAAATCCGGCCAGGTCTTCGTTTGCCCGGATCCAAAGGGACGGGTGCATTTTCGTATCGAAAGGCTGGTGGAACAATGATAACCCTTGAGATTGAAAAATGTTCCGGCTGCAGCCGCTGCGAGGTCAACTGCACGTTTTTTCATTCCGGCAGGATCGGCCGCAGTGCTGCCCGCATCAAAGTGGTAAAAATTGAAGCCCTTGGAATTGACTACCCGGTGGTCTGTCAGCAGTGCCGGGAGAGATATTGCACGCGATGTCCGGAAAATGCCATTGAAATCGGGGCTCTGGGACAGGTAATTGTTTCCCCGACATTGTGCACGGCCTGCGGCACCTGTGAAACCATGTGCCCCATCGGCGCCATCGAACTGTTTGAGGAAATACCGCGGGTCTGTGACCTGTGCGGTGGAGATCCGCGCTGTGTCAAGGCCTGCACTCTGGACGCGATCCACTATGAAGCGGATGCCGGCGATAAAGTCAGCCTGAAGGGGTTTAAAAAAGACAGTCGCAATCTCGCTCCGGAAGAAAAACGTCATCGTTATGCGCTCGCATCGGCAAAAGAATTAAGAGATCAATGGGTTGTTGAAAGGAGAGGGTAAATGCTGCACGGATACGGCGGACACATTCTCAGGGTGGATCTGACCACCGGGCACACCCGGCGTGAAAAAACTGATCCCAGTTTTATGCTCGATGTCATCGGTGGACGCGGTCTTAATTCAACGCGTTTGTATAATGAGTTGCCGCGTGATGTGGATCCGCTCTCACCGGACAATATGCTGCTTATCGGCGTTGGCCCGCTGACCGGATCACTGCTGTCGGCTTCGGCCTATATGACGATTTCCGGAAAATCTCCGATGACAGGTATTCTCGGCGATTCGGCGGCCGGTGGGTTTATGGGCCCCGAAATCAAGCAGGCCGGATATGATCAGATCGTGATGACCGGCTGCTGTGAAAAACCCTGCTATCTTTTCATCGCCGACGATCACGTCGAGATCCGGGATGCATCCCATCTATGGGGGTTGGATATCTGGCAGACCACCGCCGCGATCCGCAAGCAGCTCAATGACAATGCCGTTCAGATTGCCGCCATCGGGCCGGCCGGGGAAAATCTGGTCAAGTATGCCACCGTGGCCTGCAATAATTCGCGCATGTTCGGTCGCAGCGGCATGGGGTGCCTGTTCGGCTCCAAGCAGCTAAAAGCGGTGGCCGTCAGGGGCCGGGGCACCGTGAACCTGGCGGATCCTCCCGGTTTTCTCGCACTTTGCCGGCAGATGGATCAACGCATCATGGCCCACCCGGAATATGCGCAGCGCAACGCCCTGGGCTCCACGTTGCTGATGAAGGCTTTAAACGGCATCGGAATTTTACCCACCAATCATTTTCAAAAAGGGTTGTGCAGCTACGTGGACCGCATCAGCGGGGAGACCCTGGCGGATCAATACAAAGTAAAGAACAAGGCCTGCTTTAACTGCAATGTGCATTGCTCCCGCTATTACATCAGTGCCGAGGTCGAGGGTGAGGGACCGGAATTTGAGACCCTTTGCAGCTATACCTCCCGAATCGGCAACGATGATCTGGGCTTCGCCCTTAAAATGACATCCTTTCTCAACCGTATGGGGATGGATTCATTGAGTTCCGGTGAAACTATCGGCTGGGCCATGGAATGCGTCCAGCGGGGGCTGTTGAACAAAGAGGATTTTGACGGGCTCGATTTCAGCTGGGGCAACTGCCGAACCATCGAAAATCTGCTGGGGATGATCGCGCACCGGCAAGGCATTGGAGACGCCTTTGCTGAAGGCACTCGCAGCCTGGCCGCTCGTTACGGCAAGGGTACCGACGAATATGCCTTTCACGTCAAGGGGCTGGATATGATCTGCGGTGACCCGCGCGGGATCAAGGCTTTCGGCCTGACCTATGCCATTGCCTCCCGGGGTGCCGACCACCTGAGGGCGGAACCCTTTTTCGAACTGACCGAACGTTACGATGAGGCTGAAAAGCGTTGGGGCATCAGAGAGATTGCCGATCGGCTGGCCGATAGAGGCAAGGCGGTTCTGGTGGAGCATACTGAACGCCAGGCGTTGCTGACCGATTGTCTGACCATGTGTAAAAACATCGGTTTGAGCATGGATATCCTCGATTTTGACTTCGCTTCCCGTTTGTTGATCGCCGGTACGGGTTTGAAATTTAGCCCGGAAAAAGTTACAGAAGCCTTAAACGGGGTGATCGAACGGGATCGCAGGATTAATATCGATTTCGGGGTTACTGCCGACCAGGATACCCTGCCGCGACGCTTCACCCAAGAGCCGCTGGAAGCGGGAGCCTCAAAAGGGCAGGTCGTCCCAGTGGAGCGCATGGTCAAAGAGTACTACCAGCTGAAGGGGTGGGACGGCAAAGGAGTGCCACGGGATTAAGCATAGGAAGCGAATGCGGAATGAGACGAATGTGGAAGTCGGAATGCGGAATGCGGAACAAAAGGATGGGACAGGGAAGAATGCGGAAGTGGGAAGGATAATGAATAGGGAAAGTGGATGATTGTGTCGAATCGCTTAACCATAAGGCTCAGACGACCCAATCAATCAAGTTGACAAAATTATTTAGTTCTCATGCATTAGCTGCGGAAAATTATCATGGCCAAATTCATATTCGGCGGTACCACCAACTACGGCCAGCTCGCCGGTATTTTAATGCTCGAATCCAGCATCCCGCGGCTTCCCGGTGATCCAGGGCATGCGCAGACTTTTGATTTTCCTGTCCGCTACGGGGTGATCCGCGATTTTGCCTTTGAAGACCTGGTTGACATCCGGACCGAGCATATCGGGCACATCATTGCCGTGGCCCTTGAACTGCAGCGCGAAGGGGTGAGTTTTGTTGCCGCTGACTGCGGATTGTTCGCCGCGTTTCAACGCCACATTGCCGATGCCCTCAGCATCCCGTTTATCGGCTCGTCGTTACACCTGCTGCCGCTGATTGCCGCTTTTTTACCCGCTTCGCAAAAAATCGGGCTGATTACCGGCGATACCCGGATGCTGAAACCAGCCCATCTTGAAGCCGCTGGTGCGGATCCGCTCCGGCTGGTGATCCGCGGCATGGAAGACAACCGGGAGTTTCAAAATGTTGTCATCCATCGTGGTCGGAAACTTGACCCCCAGGCTATGCAGGCCGGGGTTTTGGCCGCTGTCGAGGACCTTTTCCGATCCGAACAGTCCATCGGCGCCGTGGTGCTGGAGTGCACCAACCTGATTACCTTTCGCAGCGATATCCAGAACCAGTTCGGCGTGCCGGTCTTTGATCTGGTGAGCCTGATGGAGTTTTTTGCCGATGGATACCGGTTCAGAAGTTTTTCCGCCCGCTATCTGCGTAAACCATAACGTGTTTGTGATCCACCACGCGAGCCTATCCCCGTTTTCAACTCATTGGCCGCACCGCACGGCACACAATGATTTGAAAACTCTATATTTACAGACAGGTTGCCCATCTTGACAATCACAAATTTGCACCCATAATATACTCAACAATTCCAATTAAATTATTCCGGATAAGCACTTACATTATTATTAAAACTTAGGAGGGATGCTGGAAAATGGCCGTCAAAACCGAAACCCATGAATTCAAGACTGAAGTCAAACAACTGCTGAACCTGATTATTAA
>NBLJ01000114.1 GCA_002084545.1 Desulfobacteraceae bacterium 4572_123
TTTTTTTCTCCTCTGTTTCATGCCTTATTGGCGCTTCCCAGTACGTTCTCATTTTTGTGTTTAACCATTTTAATCAGCTCTTCCCGTGCGGGCCCCAGGTATTTACGAGGGTCGAACTCAGCCGGGCGTTCGGCAAATACTTTGCGGATAACGGCCGTCATCGCCTTTTTAAACATGTCTTTGGTGTTTACCAATCCCAATTCGCTATAATGTTTCGTTTCGTTCATAATCCATTGGCTATGATGGTCAAACCGCCGCCGGCGACTGCCCCGGCCACTACCGTATATTTGAGACTGTCGGTGAAATTCGGTACCAGGGTGCTTAAAAACGTAATGGCCGCGTTGTCATTAAAAGCCGTCAGTATGGTAGTGCCCAACATCAAGGGAACTTCGGATAAATTGCCGAGAATCGGTGCAATCCACCAGCCCTGCACTCCACCGTGGATGACCAGTCCGCCCAGAAAGAATCCAACCATCAACGCCGGCTTGAGATCCACCCGATTCTGAAAGGGCCTGGTGACCTGGGAAAAAGCCAGGAAAATCAACATACCGGGGATAAACAGTTGCGGATGGTGGGCATTCAGAATAGTCCATGCCATGAAAAAAACATGCACGATCGTTATCCACATAGGTACCGGGTCGTCGCGCTGGTCCCAATCGGGATCATTGAACTGCCCCCGTTGCTCATCCGGCAGCAGGGTGGGCAGCCCGCGACGCATGGCGCGCAGTTTTATTTCTTCAAACCGCTGTCCGAATGCCTGTTGAACCAGGCCCTCATCGATGCCTTTCTCAATCAATTGCGGGATGTAACGTTTTTCCAGACGCTGTCGAGCTTCTTCCGCCATCTTTTGAATCTGCTCATCGATAGCGACGAAGGTTCCTTGTTCACCATCAACTGCCGTCACGAATTCCTGGAACCGGGCGTCCATGTCCATGCGTTTAAAATATTTTTCCTGGATTTCATCTTTTAGGCGCACCAGCATGGATTTTTCTTCCAGCCGGGCCAACTCCTTGCGGAACATCAGAAAATACATTGCATTGGAAATGAGAATTCCAAGTTCGGCTTTCCAACCGAAATGCGTCAACATGTGTGCGGTGGTCCATTTCCAGGGCGTGGCGACCATCAATACCGGCGGTGCGGCAAAATGGGTTAACGTGCCGCCGACCGAAATGTTGACGAACAATAAACCCAGGGTGACGTATTTAAACTTTTGACTGGGCTCGAGTTCATAAAAGATCTTGGCCAGCACCAGAGCAGATATAGTCATGGCGGCAGGTTCGGTAATAAACGATCCTAAAAGCGGTCCGATGGTCAAGACAGTCAGCCACTGGGCGGTTAAGGAGCCGCCCAGCAGTTTAGCGATCATGCGGATGATGGCTTCCGACAGCCGCAAAATGGGGCGGGTTGCCGCCAGCGCCATGATCACCACGACAAAGAGCGGCTCGGTGTAATTGACCCGATAGCTGATGTAATTCTCCATCGTTTTCCAATCATAAAAACCGATAATGGCCAGAGCCAGAGCAATGGCCCATATACCGAAGACCGCCTCGACTTCACCCAAAAAGTGAAACAACTCGGCTCCGTGGTGGACCGAATCGCGGTCTGCTATGCCGTTTTTAATTTTGTCTTGATGTTCATGTTCCCATCTGTGGGCGATAGCCATGAATCTGCCGGTCATAAAGGTGTGGACGATGGCCAGAAAGAAAATCAGGGTGGCGATCAGATTGAAAGGCTCCGTTTTAACGCGATTTTTTAAAATCGCCCAGATGCTGCCGGCACCCGCATCGTTGTAGCTCTCGAGGCTGCGGGGAAAATCCACGGCGTCGGAAGATACCGGCTCCGCTGCTGGCGCAACCCCCGTCAGCAGGATCGCAAAACTCAGGAAGCATAATGCAAAGACGGCTCCAATTTTCATAACGATACCTCTGAAGTCATCGTTTCCAGGTTCAGGGTTTAAGTAGCTCCGCGAGTAATGAACAAGAACCCCGCTAACTGCGGGATTTTGGGGTTAGGCGAAACTTTTCGATCTATCCTATTCACCGATGGAATACTCGGTCGCGAGGTCTTCAATTTCCTTTTGGTAGCGCTGATACTCTTGCGATTCCGCCGGGCTGTAATTTAAATTTTTATATAAACTGGTAATTTGGGTAAACATATTACGTGCTTCGTCTTTATCCTTAAACTGATAGTTGCGCTGGATCAGGTCCTTGATCAGCTGAAAACTTTCATGTTGCCGCGTCAGGGGCATGGATTCATCCACCTCGTCGAAGGCATCCTGCTGCAAAAAAACCATATCGAGCAAGGTGGCCTTTTGCCATACCATATAATCTTGTAGATGGAATCACCCTGGTGCAACAATTCTTGCATGGCTTTGACATCGCTAACCCATTCAGCGCCAAAATTTTCAGCAAACCAGTCCTTCAACTGGTCCAGATAACGGGACCAGGAAATGAGTGGATCGATGGCCGGATAAAAACGCTTGTAAGCCCGATCATAGGAAAGGCCCAGAAAGGTTTTAACCGTGGCCTTGGTTGCCTGAGTGACCGGCTCCTCAAAGTTGCCGCCGGCCGGCGAAACGGTTCCAATCATCGTGAGGCTGCCGATCGATTGGTCCGGACACTTGATCACACCGGCCCGTTCGTAAATATTCTTGATTGAGGAATCTAAATAGGCCGGATAGGCTTCTTCACCGGGGATTTCTTCCATCCGTCCGGAGGTCTCGCGCATGGCCTGGGCCCAACGGGAAGTAGAGTCCGCGATCACAAGTACGTTATAGCCCATTTGTCTATAGTATTCACCCAGCGTTATTCCGGTATAGATAGAGGATTCCCGCGCCGCCACCGGCATAGAGGACGTGTTGCAGATGATGATCGTGCGGTCCATCAGGGACCCGCCGGTGCGGGGATCTTTGGTTTCCGGAAACTCCTTGATCGTCTCAACGACTTCGCCGGCTCGCTCGCCGCAAGCGGTCACAATCACAATGTCCACCGTCGAATAGCGAGAGATCAGGCTTTGCAGCACGGTTTTGCCGGCGCCGAACGGTCCGGGGATACAGGCCATTCCGCCCCGTGCGATGGGGAAAAACGTATCGATGATACGAGTCGTTGTGGTCATGGGTTCTGTGGGATACAGACGTTGCGCATGGCGTCGACGCAGCATGGCCTCAGGAATCGGACGGCGTATCGGCCACGACTGGACCATGGTCAGTTCACGCTCTGGGCCTTCTTTGGTTTGAATCCGGGCGACGGCTGTATTTACGGTGAAGCTTCCCTGTCGAATCCATGTTACCTCGACCGCCTCTGGTTCATCAAAAGGTATCATTATTTTGTGGCTGAATAATCCTTCCTGGACCGTTCCGATGGGTTGTCCGGCGACAAGCTTGTCTCCCATTGAAACCGTCGGCGTAAAGGCCCATTTCTGCTTCTGGTCCAGGGGAAACACATCGACACCGCGCGGCAGGAAAAACCCGTAATCGCGGGCCAGGACCGCCAGCGGATTTTGCAGCCCGTCAAATACCTGTCCCAGAAGCCCGGGGCCCAGAAAAACCGACAGCATCTTACCGCTCATCTCAACCGGATCGCCGACGCGAACGCCGCGGGTATCTTCAAACACCTGCATATCAGCTGTGTTTCCGTGTATGCGCAGCACTTCGGCCATGAGGCGTTCATTACCGACACATATGAAACCCACTTCATTTTTCTTGATCGCCTTACCCTCTGTATCAATGTTGACGAGACTTTCACGTACGGCCACCACCCGGGCGGTGACACCCTCAGCTGCTGCTGATGTTTTTGGCTGATCAGTCGAAGAGTCGTGGTTGATCATGGGTTACCTCCGTTACCAATTCTTCAAAGCGTGCTTTGGCATTTTCAATATCATAGGACAGCCACTGATGGAGGATGTCCCATTTGATGATGTAGGTTAACACCGCGCTGAATCCAAACTCATAGGAAGGGACCGATCGATCGATATGGTCCCAGAGCGTATTCGTGAGCAGGCGCTCAAGCGCCAGGGTTTCCCCGGCTTCAAGATGGATGCGCGCCTGTGGAATCCAGGGATACACTGCACTGAGCTTAAAATGCGGATCATCCCAGTTACGTTCGATGTGGTTGACATAGCGCCCGACACCCCACGGTTCTCCGGAAGCCGGAGCCGGCAAACCGCGAAAACGGCGACGCAGGGCCGCCATAATCGTCCGCTGATCAATGGGAAAATTAAAGATGGATTGAAGTATGGGTTGAACCATGTGTTCTTCCATCTTTTTAAAATTGGTGATCATTTCCTGATCCGTACGGGTTGCGGTTTGTTGCTGCCAGGCTAAAAATGCAGCTGCCCGCTCCAGCAACTCGGCATCATCCAGGGCCAGCATACTGAACCGCTGACGCAAGCGCTCCCGGGTGATTGGCAGCCGGTCGGCCTGATCAAAGCGCGGCAGCGGCGGCAAGCTTGCCAGAAGCGTGTAATATGGTTGGCTACCCATAAGATTACTCCATAATCGAACTCATTCCGCCCCGGTGACAATAGCCTGATACCGCGGGAGCAAGTTTTGCAACAGCAAATCAGAGATGGCTTGATCCGATAAATCAATCTCCAGATCTTCGCCCACCAGGCGTATTCGAATACCGCCGCTGATTTCCTCAGAAGGTTTCAAATCAACACCTTCCCGCAACATATCGCCGGAGATACCCAATACCAGATGGCGCATGCGGTCTTGGCCCTTTTCAGTCAGCCGGGTCTCCCTCTCATCAGTTTCAAATAAGTCTTGGGGAAGCAGGACCTCAACCGGCTGACCTTCACAAGCTTTGTCGCCGGCAGCCATGCCGGCGATGGCCAGAACAATCTGCCGCAGAAATTCCCTGTCGCTCAGTTCAACGGACACCAGTCGTTTGACATGCGCAGCAAAACCGGCTTTCAACTCGGCCTCCATTTTAAGCTCGGTATCCCGAATTGCCACGCGCAGGGAGTCATTGGCTGCCGCTCTCTCCGTTTCGATCTCTCTGCGGGCTTTGTTTAATATTTTTTCGGCTTCGGCTTTGGCCTGAGCAACAATCCGGGAAGCCTGCTCCTGGGCCTCTCGCAGAATCTGATCGGACTCTTCCTGGCCGGCCTTGACACCCTCATCCCGCAGCCGGTTGATGAGTTGCTGGACACCCGATGCAACTTTTGTTGTCTCTGCCATGATTTAACCTCCTCCTCCGGTAGCGGTGCCCAGCAGTACCAATGCAAACACAAAGGCAAAAACGGCAAAGCCCTCCACTACCGCCGCCGGCGCAAGGGAAATGCCGAATACCTCGGGCTTGCTTTTAGAAACGCTGATGGATGAAGCGCAAGCATACCCCTGATAAACAGCGCTGGCCATCAAGGCCAACCCGGTTAACACACCGATGCCAAAGATGGCTGCGGCAGACTCCGGTTTGATGGCTTCCCCGAAAGTCAATGTAACGACGATTCCGTAGATCACCTGGGAAGACGGCATCGCCGATACACCAATAAACTTGCCGTAGCCGCTTTCGGTCTCCAACATGGCGCCGATTGCCGCCTGTCCGGCCCTTGAGCAGCCAATGATACTGCCGACGGCTCCCAGAGCCAGCGGGGCGAATACTCCCAACCAACCCAAAGCTAAGATCATGTTTTCCACGATTTTTTCTCCTTTCTTGCAAAGGCATTGAATGGATGCCCTTCCTCGGAAATACTCCATCTAAAAAATTCAATAAAATTAAGACGCAGGCCATGGATAAATCCGCTGCTTAAAGCCAATACAAAGTTCAAGGTGTGTCCGAACAGGAATATCAGAAGCGCGAATAGGATTCCAATCCCCGGCAGCGCATCTTTGACCTGCCCGGCCATATCGTTAAACGTGCCTGCCAGGGATGCGCTGGCCAGACCGAGGGCAAAAAGCCGTAGATAACTCAGTGCGTCCCCGAATGCATTGGAAAGTCCGGTAAGCCCGCCAAGCCCTCTTAGCAGCCGTTTCCAGAGCGGGCCCTCGGAACTGCTGAATAACACCACGCCTGCCAGCCCCAGCACCATGGCCGCAATGCCGTATGGCTGTAAAAAAACCAGGGTATCACCATGGGAGGCGGCCTGCCAGAAAGCTGCCGCACCAAAAAAAATAAAAATCCAGGCGGTGGGTACGGCAGCCCGAATCGAACGCCGTAAGTGCCAGGCGGTGACGGCATTGGCGACAATAAGATGGAAAACGCCCAATAAAATCGATAACTGCATCATGACGCTAAAATTCATCATGTCGATAATTTTCAGTTTGGCCAGCAGACTGCCTGCAGCCGGGGAAACCCCAAAATAGCTCCCGACGATCACGCCATAGGCCACGCCTGCACCCACCAGGGTCGCCAGCAGGATGCGAAAGCGTCGGCCGGCATCTGATTGCCCCATTTTTTTCCAAAGCACGGCCACAATCAGGCCCAGAATACCCGAATATCCGGCATCCGCAAAAATCATCGCAAAAAAGAGGGCAAAAGAGAAAAACACAATCATTGACGGATCCCACAGCCAGTATTTGGGTGTGGTATAAAATGAAACCAGATCCTGCCCGCCGGCCAACCCCGGTGGATTTTGCATTAAGGTGGGCGGTGTTTCCTCCGGTTGGGGCTCTGTCACTTCAATGACCAACCCCTTGTCGCCGGCATATTGCTGCAGGCGGGCAACGCTATTAACCGGCGCCCAGGCCTGCAGCGCAAAGATGGGATCCTCGGCATAGGTCTGCTGCATCGCCCCGGCCACGGCCGCTTGATCTTCCAGGCGGTCAATACTGTGGGCAAATAAAGTGCACCAGCGGGTCAAGCCGGCGCGCTCCGCTTGCCGGTCTTCCAACTCCAGTTCAACCTCTTCCAGACGATCTTCCAATTGCGAAAGGGATTTGTTGCCGGTACGAACACGTTCAACCGGCATGCCTTCCGGTTGGCTTTCTGAAATCACCACCACATAGCAAAAGCGATTGTCGCGGAAGATCACCTCCCAGATGAGATCCGTGCTTTCAACTTTTGTCATGTCTTTATGAGGGACAGTGTAAAACCACAGCCTCAGATTGTTGAGCGCTTCGCGCGGCGGAAAGGAGAACTCCCCCCAGGGCTTCAGATCTGCCACCCGGCCCATCAGGAAATCTCTTTCAGCCTCCAGGTCTTGAATTTTATCCAATAGCGCAAGTGTCTTCTGTTCGATTGCATGGGCATCTAATTTTTTGGGATCCCGGACCTGCCGCCGTCGATTCGGACAGCTGCTGAGAAATCGCAGGGCTTCCCGGCAACGCGAAGAAGGTCCGCGTCCCTTGTGCAGGGCCTCCTGCTCGGGAGCTAGCGGAATCAGATGCAGACAGCCGAATTTTTGCAGGTCAGATAAGATCTGCTGCCGGTCATCTGTGTGGCCGTAAAACGTCACTTTTGCCAGCGATACGATACTCATCGTGTTGTATCCCTTAAACTCTGCAAATTAATTTTTTCGCGAACCCTAAGCATAAAAATAATTTATTCCGCTGCTGCTTGTTGTTGCCGCATTTTCTTTGTTAGTTTGGAACGTACCACGGCGGCCCGTTCGGCATCGGCCAAATATATCTGGATCTTCTGGATATTTTTCTTCGCGGTGGGGATCAGAATTTTGTCGAAGAGATTCACCCGCTGGGTGACCCTGCGTTCGGCCTGTTCCAGCAAGCGCACCCGTTCAGCCGCCACTTGAACCCTGGTTTTTTGGTCGACCATTTGCTTGAGCTGCTCAACCAGCATATCCACCCAATTGGGCTTAGCCAGCATCGAATAGGGCATAACGTTGCACTTTACTTCCACCAGGGCGGGAAGCTTAACGCCCACCAGGTTCTCCTCTTCGATCCGAAAGGATTCCACCTGAACCAGGCCGGAAACGTCAATTTCCCGATTCGCAAGCATCGGCAACTGGTCCGCGACCTGCTTATTTAATTTTCCCACCCCAGCCTCTGCTTCAGTCAGCTGCTTCCGGGCACGCTTTAATTCACCGGAAAGCTGCATCCTTTTGAGATCCAGCGACGGCAGCACCCGCTCATACAGGCGCATATCTTCGCGCTGATTCTGAAGCCCGCTTTTGCTCAAGGATAGTTTTGCCATGATCCCCTCTTGGGAATGACGAATGTCGAATCTTTGGAATGAAGAAGGACAAATGTCGAAAGACGAATTAAGGAACTTTTGAATTGACTTTCGATTGTTGATTATTGTCGATTATTGATTGATGTACTTTAAAAATAATCAAAACATGAGGATCTACCCCCTGGCATACTTAAATCAATTAGCTAAAATTAAAATCGACAGAATTCCACCATTCGACATTCGACAATCGTCATTCGTCATTCTTCTTGAAGTACTTATCAATCAACGCCTGCTTCATCAGCAGTTCCTGGGGTTCAAAACACTCGGCCAGTGTTTCCCAGCATCGATCCAGGGCCTCGATCACCGGCATGGAAACCCGGATATCCATGAACCTCGCACGAAAAAGCCGCCCGAATTCGAGTAATTTTTCGTCGAAGGGGGATAGCTCGAAGGCCATGGCCTGCTTTTTTTCGGCCTCCTGGGCGCTGGAATAAAAGCGGATCATGGTGTTCATAATCTGGCTGTGATCTTCGCGGGTCGCCTTGCCGACGACATGCTGCTTCAAACGCGACAGGGAGCCGAAGGGATCGATAAATCCATCATGCAAATAGAACTGTCCTTCGGTGATGTAGCCGGTGTTGTCCGGCACCGGATGGGTAACATCGTTGCCGGGCATCGTTGTCACCGTGAGGATGGTGACCGAGCCGGCACCTTTGAAATCACAGGCTTTCTCGTAGCGCATGGCCAGCTGGGTATACAAATCACCCAGGTAGCCGCGGGCGGCCGGAATGCGCTCCAAAGAAATGCCGATCTCTTTCATGGCGTCCGCATAGGCCGTCATATCCGTCAGCAGCACCAGCACCCGCTTACCTTCCTCAACAGCATACTTTTCAGCCACCGCCAGGGCCATGTCCGGAATCGACAACCGTTCCACAATTGGGTCGGCGGCCAAGTTGATGTACATGACCGTACGGGGAAAAACGCCGTGGTCCTCAAAAGCGGTCCGGAAGAAATGGTAATCATCAAAAATCAGCCCGAGTCCGCCGAAAACCACTATGTCGGCGTCGGCCTGAAAACCGATACGCGCCAGCAGTTCGTTATAGGGCTCGCCGGCCACTGAGAAAATCGGGATCTTTTGGCTTTCAACCAGGCAGTTAAACAGATCAATCATGGGAACTTCGGTTTGGATCATTTTTTCGGGTATCACCCGCATCATGGGGTTGACGGTGGGGCCGGCGACCTCTATTTTAGGATCCGAGGATAGATCGGGACCGTCATCAAAGGGTTCCCCGGACCCCCGAAAAATTCTTCCCAAAATATTATCAGAGTAGGTCACATTTTGAGGATGGCCGAGAAAACGCACACCGGCATCGGTTGAAAGCCCCTTGCTGCCGGCAAATACCTGCAGGCTGACAATATCACGATCGAGTTCGACTACCTTGGCCTGGGAAGTTTCACCATCGACATTCTCAACGATGGCCAGATCACCAAAAGCGGCCCCTTCGGCCTTTACCCGGATCGTATCTCCGACAATATCCAGCACACGCGTGTGTCGGGTTAACTCAGGGAGCATGATTTGAATTCTCCTCTCGTTGTGAACGGCTTTAGGGTTGATAGAACCCTGTTTAGTATCTTAATTGTTATTTTTGTGCATTTTGTAGCAAAATATTTACGCCACCAAGACACAAAGATGAATATTAACCAAAGATTTCGCTTTGTGTCTTGGTGCCTTTGTGGCAATTTGTTCCGGCTCGTCCGGGTTAGGAAATGTTTGGGGAAATTTAGATTTGGGTTTAGCACTCGCCATCCTTCAAACGAAAATTTGGCCGGACGAACCCAACGGTTTTTACACCTCGGATATGAACAGGAGATTTAATTCAGAGCCAGCAATGTTAAAATATACGTCCTCAGAAATAATTGTCAATATTAAAGAAACTATAGGCATGGGCCTCAAAAATCGCAGTTGACAACCAATATTGTTTTCTATATGTAAATGTTTATCTTTTTGCCGACAGGGTGTTTCCTCACGGTGGTCTGTATTTGAAACCGATAAATAACTTACATTTTGGCGTCACCGTCTCTTAATTAAGGAGAATAAACTGATGGATAAAAAAATTCTGCTGGCTGTGGATGCTTCACTTCAATCGAAAGATGCCGTCAAATACGCAGTTGCCATATCCTCGGCGGTAAAAAATCTTCATTATGTTCTGTTTCATGTCCAGCCGATGATATCTCATTATCTGTTAGATGAGGCCCGGACAAGTCTGCAATCAAGGGCTGAATTGGATAAAGTGAATAAGAAAAATGATGCATCGGCCCGCAAAATACTTGAGCAATACCAAAATAATATGGTGCGCATGGGAATTGACGAAGATCGAATCGAAATTGTGACCCGGCCGAGAACATTGGGTTTGGCCAAAGATATTATCGATTTCGGTCACGTGGGCCGTTATGACGCGATTGTCGTAGGTCGCAGGAGAATGACGCGTCTTCAGGAAGTGTTCATGGGGAGTGTATCATCTAATTTGCTGGAGCACTCCCAATTCATACCGGTTTGGCTTGTGGACGGCGAGGTTTCTCCCGACAAAATAATGGTTGCCGTTGATGGTTCAGAAAGTTCACTTCGAGCCGTCGACCATATCAGCTTTATGTTGATGCGCAATCCAAATGTAGAAGTCACACTTTTGCACGTAATGAGTAACGCCAAAGAGTTTTATGAAGAAAACCTCGATGAAGAGCCGTCCGCGGAATTGGAAGAGCTGGTGTCCAGCGATGACAAGAAGCGGATCGACCAATTTTACTCAACAGCCGTGAAAAAGTTTAAGGATGTCGGCCTTTCAGAAAACCAGATAGATATTCAAACGGTGGAAGGCCGGAGGCGCCCCGGCAAGGTCATCATCGAAATCGCCGAAAAAGATAACTTCGGGACTGTGGTGATTGGCAGACGCGGAATTAATAAAGCGTTTTTCACGGGCAGCGTGTCGCACTATGTTATCAATAAGGCCTCCGCCTGTGCGCTGTGGGTCGTTTCATAAAGAGATCGCCAAAAAGAAATTCCTTGCATCAACTCGCTCTTCATTTGAAGGCTACCGTCATTCCCAAACACGACAGCGAGTTATCGTTTCGCATCGGTCCCGACGGTGCTGCTATCGACGTGAGCGACTTGCCAGTTTGCCTAAGGAGCATGTTCGGTATCGTCGTCAAATTTTTCGGACTTTGAAGGCGTAGTCGCTCGTTTCAATAAGAAATAACCTGCAGAAAGCGCGATCATAAGCGCGGCTATGCTGAGCAGTATCTCATACGATACCGAGTCGTAGTCAATAACTATTACTTTTCTCGCTACCGCGATTATAGCAACCAGAACAACCACTTCGACATGAAAAACATTTTCGTCGAGGTACATTTTGATGGTTTCAACTAACTCCAGACCAATCAAGACCATGAGAAAAAAGGCGAATACCGTCAG
>NBLJ01000013.1 GCA_002084545.1 Desulfobacteraceae bacterium 4572_123
GTTGCATCACTTATTCATGTTCCTGTGGGTCCTTCAAGTGTTCATCTTATTCTAAACGGCATCGTAGGGCTTCTGCTGGGATGGGCGGCTTTTCCTGCAATCCTGGTTGCCCTGTCGCTTCAGGCGGTTTTATTCCAGTTTGGCGGGATTACATCGCTGGGTGTAAATACAATGACTATGGCAATGCCTTCGGTTATCTGCTATTATCTTTTCAGGTCCCTGATTCTTAAAAAAACTGCAGTTGCATGCGCCAGTGCTTTTGCCTGTGGTTTTTTATCTGTTTTCTTCAGTGCTGTTTTAGTGGGCCTTGCGTTGATGACCACAGATGAAAATTTTCTGGAAATTGCAGGCCTTGTGGTGGTTGCTCATTTTCCGGTAATGTTAATTGAAGGAATCATTACAGCTTTTTTCATATTTTTTATAAAAAAGGTTCAGCCTTCGATGCTGCCGGGATTCTCGCCGTAATACTAAAGGCGTTTTGTGAAAAATTATTACCACAGAGCACACTGAGATCACAGAGAAATTAATATTTTTCTCTGAGTTCTCTGCGATCTCTGTGGTTAATATCCCTGCTTGTACGGATCAGAAAGGTTATAATGAACAAATATATTTTAAGAAAACATTATTGGGGATTTGTCTTTCTCTTTGTAATTTTCTTTTCAGGAATTAACCCTGCATACGCCCATAAAGTCATGGTATTTGCCTGGGTGGATGGTGACACGGTTTTTACGCAAAGCAAATTCAGTGGGGGGAAAAAAGTCAAAGGTGGGAATATAGCGGTTTATAATACACATGAGAAAATACTCCTTGAAGGAAAAACAGATGGCAAAGGAGAATTTGCCTTCAAGGTTCCTGAAAAAACAACATTAAAAATTGTCCTTCAGGCAGGTATGGGTCATCGGGCAGAATGGACTGTTCCGGCAGAAGAAATAGAAGATACGTTAGTCAGAAAAACCGACGGATCAGCAACTCAACAGACCGTTTTAAAAATTGCAGAAACAAAATCAACAGAAAACCAGCCGGAAAAGACAACTCAAACTACACCATCCCCTGGTCTCAGTTCAGATGAAATAGAGCAGGCGGTTGAAAAGGCCCTGGATAAGAAATTAAAACCTGTTATTACAATACTGAGGGAATCGCTGGGCAGTGGCCCAACTATTAGCGAAATCCTTGGCGGTATCGGCTATATTCTTGGCCTTATGGGAGTCGGTGCTTATTTTCATTACCGACGAAGAAAGGACTAACATATCTTTTTTTATATTCACCGCAGAGCCGCAGAGGACGCAAAAAAGTTTAATCCCTGCGTTCTTTGCGTCTCGGCGGTAAGATATAATTTTTTGCTGCCACTAAAAGGACAAATTTTGTAATTAATATGATAAGCGAACCGTTTGTTATAGAAAAATCGAGAATTAATCGAGTCAACCCGACAACAAGGGTCGTCTTTGCAACAGCTTATTCTTTTATCGTCGCTCTTTCTTACCGGTTTCCCTCTCTTTTTACGGCTGTCTTTCTATCAGGCTTAATGGTTTGCCTTTCCGGTTTAAATCTTTTCGCGGTTGCTAAAAGACTCGCTGTTGTCAACGGCTTGATTCTTTTTATCTGGTTAATATTGCCCTTTACATACAGTGGCGAGCCTGTTTTGGATATAGGTCCTTTCGCAATAACCCGGCCAGGCATTATTCTTTCTGCTCAGATCACTTTAAAATCGAATGCTATTCTACTGGCAGTTATTGCTTTGATTTCTTCCATGTCTCTTGTTACACTGGGCCATGCTTTAAGCCGCCTGCGGATTCCTGAAAAAATTGTTTTTCTTTTTCTGATGACCGTTCGTTATATTTTTGTTATTGAGAGTGAATACCTGCGGCTTGTAAGAGCCATGAAAATCCGTAGTTTCAAGCCCGGCACGAACATGCATACTTATAAAACATATGCATATCTTATCGGGATGATTTTTGTACGCGCTTCAGCCAGGGCACAGCGCGTGCACCAGGCAATGATGTGTCGGGGATTCAAAGGAAAATTTTACAGCTTATACAAATTTTCATCAACCCGCTTAAGCTGGATTTTTTCAACTGTGATGACAGCCTCATTGATAGGGCTGGTTTTTCTTGAAATAGTATGAATAAAAATAGTTCTCCAATTATAAATCTTGAAAAGATTACTTTCGGTTATCCCGGAGGTCCTACGGTCATAGATAAGCTTGATATGAAATTCTATCAAGGAGACCAAACAGGTTTGATTGCACCCAATGGAAGCGGGAAAACAACCTTATTCCATATTATCATGGGGCTTATTAAGCCATCTGACGGAAAAATGGAAATTTTCGGCAAACCTGCTATTAAGGAAGAAGAATTTTCAAACATTCGCGGGAAGATAGGCCTTTTGTTTCAGGATGCGGATGATCAGCTTTTTTGTCCCACGGTTTTAGAAGATGTTGCCTTCGGCCCTTTGAATATGGGCAAGTCAAAGGAAGAAGCCATTGATATTTCAAGAAAAACGTTGGATTCTCTGGGCCTTGCCGGATTTGAGGACAGGATAACGTATAAACTGTCCGGAGGTGAAAAGCGGCTGGTATCTCTTGCCACTCTTTTATCAATGAAGCCTGAAATTTTACTTCTTGACGAACCTCTGACGGGCCTTGACACAGAAACCAGGTTGAAACTTATCGATATCCTGCCGAACTTAGACCTTTCCTATATATTAATATCTCATGAAATCGATTTTCTAACCGCTACAACAAAGCAAATTTACACGATGAAAGACGGTAAGATTCTTTTAGATGACCAGAGCTACATTCACAAACATGAGCATGTGCATCAGTTTGGCCGGATTCCACATAAACATAATTGATGAATTCGTAAAAAATCGAATTCATCAGGTTTTAGGTGTTAAGTTTTATGCTTTAGGTTAATGATATTGTCTGGTTTAACAAAGGCTTAAAACTTAAATCCTAAAACTTAAAACGTTTCGCAAAAAGTGGTTTTTGCTTTTTGCGAAACCTTTAGCTATACATACCTTCAATCAAATCACTGAAGGCTTCATTAACAAACTTTCGTTTTACCTTCATTGTGGGGGTAACTTCTCCGTCTTCCTCGTAAAGCTTTTTAGGCAGGATCGCAAATTTTCTAATGTTTTCCACGCGGGCAAGGGTTTCATTAACCGCATCAACTTCTTTTTGAATCAATTTGTTTATCATGGGGTCCTGAGTCAGATCTTTATAGGTCGAAAATTGAATTTTATTGTCCTGCGCGAACTTGACCACGTTATCTTCGTCAATCATAATGAGGCATGAAAGAAACTTCCTTAAGTCACCGATCACCACCGCATCATTGATATAAATACTTGCTTTAAGTTTATTCTCAATGTACTGGGGGGTTATATTCTTACCACCTGCCGTGACAATAATATCTTTTTTGCGGTCAGTGATTTTAAGATAACCGTCTTCGTCAATCTCTCCCACATCCCCGGTATATAACCATCCGTCTTTCAGAGTTTCAGCAGTTCCCTCAGGATTGTTAAAATAGCCTTTAAATACACCCGGAGACTTCACCAGTATCTCACCATCACCGGCAAGTTTTATTTCAACTCCTGTAAGGGGTGGACCGACGGTTCCAAACTTCACCCTGCCAATCCTTGAAAGTGTTGTTACGCCTGTTCCTTCGGTCTGCCCGTACGCTTCAACCAAGTTTACGCCTATGGATTGAAAAAAATGCAGAACGTCAGGAGAAATAGGAGCCGCACCGGAATAAGCCACCCGAAGCCGGTCAAAACCCATCCTTTCTTTAAGTTTTCTGAAAACAGTAAAATATGCAAACTGGTATAGTAATTCCAGGTAAACCGGCACCTTTTTAAAATTCATTCTTAAGCCGGTTCTTTTCTTTCCGATTTTCAGGGCAGCGTTAAACACAAGCCGTTTAAACCAGGTGGCATCGGACATCTTTATAGTGATGGCGGAATGGTATTTTTCCCATATACGCGGCACCGCATAACCCACCGTGGGTGAGATTTCAATCATATTATCCGTTACCGTGTCCATGCGCTCAATGAAGTTAACCGTATGACAGTTTGTAATATGGCCCAGGATGGAAAAGAGTTGTTCATAAATATGGCAAAGGGGCAGAAAGGACAATATATCGTCCGTGTCATACATCGAATTATCCGTCGTAATGGCTCGTCCCATCCAGGTGAGACTGCTGTGAGTAAGCATGGCTCCCTTTGGAGGGCCTGTTGTACCGGATGTATAAATCAGCACTGAAACATCGTCCGGCATCACTTCTTTCATCCGCAATTCAAATAGCCCGGGGCTCTCCTCAGCCGCTTTAAGACCCATTTCCATCAGTTCATCAAAAGTCATTACAGCAGGATCCTGAAACTGTCTGAGCCCTTCAGTATCCCACACGATGACTTTCTTTAACATGGGAGCCTTGTCTTTAAACATCAGCCATTTGTCGAGCTGTTCCTCATTTTCTGCAAAGAGAAATCCGGACTGGGAATGATTAATTACATATTCCACCTGGGGCCATGCATTTGTGGCATAGATTCCTGTGGCCGCCCCCCCGGAACATTGAATGCCCATGCTTGCAAATATCCATTCAGGGCAATTATCACCAATGATGGAAACCCGGTCACCCTTTTCAAGACCCATTGATATGAGGGCACATCCGACATACTTAACTTTCTGATAATATTCGTTCCATGAAATATCATGCCAGAGACCATAATCCTTTTTGCGCATGGCCACCCGGTCGGCGTATTTTAAAACAGCTTCTTTAAATACCTGTGGAACAGTTTCCAAAATTAGTTCATCTCCATGCTTTCTTTCTTTTCCAGCGTTGGTATCCCTTGGCTGAAGCCTCGGAACGAACTCCCATATAAAATTCCTTAACATCTTTGTCTTCCATCAGCTCACTCGATTTGCCTTTCATAACAAACCTGCCGTTTTCCAGAATAAGGCCGATCTGTGAGATGGACAAAGCCATCCTTGCATTCTGCTCAACCAGTAAAATGGTGACACCTTCTTTATTAATGTTTTTAATAATTTCAAAAATCTCGCCAACCAGAATGGGTGAAAGACCCAGTGAGGGCTCGTCTAAAAAGAGAAGCTTGGGACGACTCATCAATGCACGGCCGATGGCAAGCATCTGCTGCTCACCTCCTGAAAGAGTGCCCGCCCATTGATTTATACGATTCTTAAGAATGGGAAAATAAGTAAAAATTCGCTCAATGTCATCATTGATTTTCCGGTGGTCCCTGCGGATATAAGCACCCATCGCCAGGTTTTCTTTTATTGTAAGTTCTTCAAAAACCTCCCGCCCTTCCGGTACATAAGAAATCCCCCTGCGGACAATTTTTTCAGTATCCATGCCATCTATACGTTTGCCCATATATTCTATGGTGCCTTTATCAGGCTGGTCCTCAATAAGCCCCATCACCGTCTTTAAAATGGTTGACTTGCCCGCTCCGTTATTTCCAAGGATTGCGGTGATCGTTCCCTCTTCAACCGTCAGGGAAGCACCGCGAATGGCATAGATTAAATCATAATAGGTTTCGATATTTTTTATTTCAAGAATTGTGCCCATAAATTAAACTGCTTCATTCTCTCCAAGATAGGCTTTTAATACTTCGGGATGTTTTTGCACTTCTTCAGGGGTCCCTTCGGTAATTGAGCAGCCAAAGTTAATTGCCAGAATGCGATCCGACACATCCATAACCATTGTCATGTCGTGCTCTATGAGCAGAATAGATATCCCCATTTCATCCTGAATATCCTTTATCCAGAAAATGATATCCTGCTTTTCCTCTGCGTTCATTCCTGCGCATGGCTCGTCGAGAAGTAATAACTCAGGCTCCAGCGCCAGTGCCCTTCCCAGTTCAATTAACTTCTGTACGCCGTACGGAAGGCCTCCCACCAGCTTACTCCTGGCCGATTGCAGGTCAAGAAAATCGATAATTTCTTCAACTTTTCTCCTGTGAGTCATTTCTTCTTTGCCTGCAAAGGAACGTTTTCCCCACATGAGTGCACCATGGAAAAGACCTGTTTTCAGAAATATATGACGCCCCAGCATTATATTTTCCATGGTGTTCATGTTAGCAAAAAGCTCGATATTCTGAAATGTACGGGCAATTCCAAGTTTGGCGATCTGGTGGGGTTTTTTTCTTTGAATTTTTTTCCCTTTAAAAAGAATCCGGCCTTGATCCGGTTTATAGATTCCGTTAATACAGTTAAACAACGTGGTCTTCCCTGCCCCATTGGGGCCGATAATTGAAAAAATTTCGCCCTTTTGCATATCAAAGGAAATATCACTCAGGGCTTTCAGCCCCCGAAAAGAGATAGACAGGTTATTTACTTTAAAAAATGACATAAGCGGTCAAAATCCGTGGCCAGAGAGCTCGGCCTTGATTTCCCCTGTAAGGGGTATCATCGTAAACGCCACACGTTGCGAGTTGCGTGTTACGGGTTGCGGGTAAAAAAATCGAGGAACGAAGGACGAAACAAATAAGGAATATTAGCATTTTTACTATTTAAAAATTAGATAGAATTCATTTCATCACTCGTAACTCGCAACCCGTAACATGGGTTAATCAATCCTAGTTAATAGTCATCCAGTTTGTTAACTTTTTAGCCTTTGCCCCTTCCATGCATTGAATCAGGTAGGTCTGATTCTGACCCTGCCTGCAGAAAGGATCATTGGGATCAAAAGGTTTGTAACTAATTTTCCCGGAAATTCCCTGGAAGTTTTTCAATCCTTCCATCTCTTTAACAAACCGCTCGCGGGTCAGATCCCTGCCGCATCGATTTAAAGCCTCTACCATTGGCTCTACAAAAAGAAAGCCTGCATAAAAGAAAACTCCCCATCTTTCACCCTTAGCAGCATATTCATCAAAGGCTTTTTTGTATTTTTTCATCAAAGGAAGCTCGGAATCCGGCATCTCGGAAAAAGCGGCCGTAATGACGCCTTTCCACAGACCCTTGCTGAATTTGTACATCAGGGGCAAATCGGAACAGGTGCTTGTGCTCATCCACTGAGGAGCAAACTTCATGGCTGCTGCTGTTCCAACAATTCGAACAGCATGAACAGGGCCGACCCATAAAAGAACAATGTCCGCTTTTGACTGGCGAAGTTTCATTATATGGGGCCTCATATCCGTATCTTTCAGTTCAACGGGAATTTTTGCCACAAGTTTCATTTTACGAATAGCCAGTTCAGCCTCAGCACCTTTCACTCCGTTTTTTCCATAATCATCATTTTGATAAGCAATGGCAATTCGCTTTTTACCCAGTTGATCAACTGCATACCTGCAAAGCGCCTTGGCTTCTATAAAATACAAAGGGTATACACCAAAGAGGTATTTTTGAGGGGGGGTGATCCAATGCATGGAGCCCGCAGCAGGACCCACCCAGGGTATCTTGCGTTCCATCAGGTAGTCTTTTACAGCAAGGCCTGGAGAAGTACCCACGCCTGAAGCCCATCCAAACATCCCTGTTCCTTCCTGGAGTTCCTTAACCCCTGCTTTTGTCTTGGCAGGATTATAACCATCATCAAACATATGATAAACAAGCTTGCGTCCGTTAATACCGCCCTGTGCATTAATCATATCAAAATAAACACCTGTGCCACGGGCAACTGCACCCCAGGGCGCTGCCGGTCCGGTTTGCGGGCCCCACTGGCCGATATGAATCTCGGTATCCGTCACACCTTCTTCTGCCATGGCACCAAAAGCTAACCCGAAAACCATGGCTGCGACTGCCAAAAATAACCATAGACTTTTTTTTACCATTGTTTCTCTCCTTTTCTGCAAATGTTGATAAATTGGTGAAAAGCCAAATCTACACCTTTTTCACATAATGACGGGCAAATAATCCACTGGGTTTTATACAAAGAACCAGAACAATAATTACAAAAGCAACGACTGATTTAAACTCGATGGATACGTAGCTGCCAAATAAATTTTCTATTATACCAAGGAGGTAGGCCCCAAACACCGCACCTGGCAAGGAAGTCATCCCTCCCATAACTGCCGCAGCAAATCCTTTAAGCATGGGATCCCACATCATATATGGCTGCATTGTAACCGGAGAGATGAGCAATCCCGCAATGCAGCCGACAAGGGAAGATATCCCCCATGTCATCATCAAAATCCGGTTGGTCCGTATTCCCATCAAACGCGCCGCCATCTCGTTTTGCTGAGTCGCCTTTATTGCAACTCCCAGTTTTGCAAACCTGAAAAATATAAAAAGAATACCCATTAAAAGCAAAGCGATAACCAGGGTCAGAACATCCAGCATACTGATATAAACATCTCCCAGCATGATGCTCTCATAAGGAGAAACGGGAAAGGGCATCGTCTTGGGGTCTGCACCAAACTTCCAGGAGACAAAACCCATAAGGACCATTTCAATACCGATGGTAATGATTATCATACCGAGAATATTGGGTTCTTTTGCTCTTCTAAGTATGGCAAATTCCAGAAAACACCCTAATATTACCGAAAATATCATCGCGCCCGGAAAAGCGATATAATAAGGAAAACCATGATATTCAAGAACCATATAAGTGAGGAATGAAGAAATAAGGGCCATTTCTCCCTGGGCAAAATTTGGGACTTCAGAGGTCTTATAAATAATCACCATGGCAAGGCCCATTAATGCGTAGGAGCTTCCCACTGCAATCCCGTTGACAATGATTTGGAGAAAATCAATCATAAATCAAATTACTCCTAAAACGGCCAGGTTTTCCAGTACTTTTTAGTTCGAATCCAGATCCCGAAAATACCAAGGGGCTCAAACAGCATAATCAAAATCATAATCAGCCCGAACACAATGAGCTGGATGTTCGAAACCCCTGTAATGGAAAAATAGCTTTTAGATAATGCTTCCAGCCACTCCCCGATGTATGGAATGTTCATTATATTGCGAAGCTGTAAATCAAGCCAGCTCAATAAAACAGCACCGGTAATTGAGCCCATCATCGAGCCTAAGCCACCGACCACCACCATTGCAAGAAACATGATTGACATCATTAAGGTAAAAATTTCCGGTTCAATAAAGCGCAGCACAAAGGCATACAAACCACCGGCTATCCCTGCATAAAACGCACTCACCGCAAACGACAGGGTCTTATAAAATACCAGGTTAACGCCCATGGTTTCCGCTGCAATATCTGCATCCCTAATAGCTATAAAGGCTCGCCCAATTTTGGTTTTTATTAGATTACGCGCAGCAATCGTCAAAAATATTGTGATTGTGATTACAAGATAATAGAAGTCTCTGTCGGAATTTAAGTGCCAGGGACCGACAATCAGATCGGGGGCATGAAGTCCCTGTCTGCCACCGAAAAACTCCATTCTGCCGATGACTTGTGTGATGGTGACTCCAAAACCGAGAGTGGCAATGGCAAGGTAGGGTCCTTCCAGCCGTAGTGCCGGAAGGCCCAGCAGAAAACCAAAAAAGGCCGCCACCAGTGCAGCCGCAGCCAATGCCAGCAAAAAAGGGAAATGCGCTTGGGTCATTAAAATAATTGTTCCATAGGCGCCGATACAAAAAAAACCGGCATGTCCAAGGGAAATCTGTCCTGTATAACCCACAAGAATATTCAGGCCGATGACAACAATAATATTAATGGCAATGTAATTTGCTACATAAACATAGTAATTTTTAAACAGGAAAGGATATAAAGCAAGGAAGGCAATGAGGATTATAAACCAGAAAACAATAACGCCCGAAGAAAATAACTGCACATCCTCATAATAATCCCTTTTCATGTCCATAAAAAATACTCCGGTAAATCCTCACTGTGGTTGGCAACTCTTTGTAAACTCTTTTGGCGTTTATGTCAATCGTTTTGAATTCTTCATACGGGATAAGGCATTTGGAAAAACAGAAGCAAAATAAATTATTTTGAAAGGAGAGACTTAAATAGAAAGGGGCTACAGCTAATACCGTAACCCCTTGAATTTTCTGGTAGGCACGAGAAGTACAATACCGCTTGAAGACTCGATATGAAGAAAGCGCTTAAGCGGATCGACTATGCTGTCAATCGGATCACTGGGCAACCCGGAAAGTTCATCGCATATTTTAGTGTCTTCTGTCATGCGAAATTCCTTTATCAATGCCATTTACAATTAAACTGATACTCTTTGGTTCCAATATTTTATTCCGGCTCTTGCTTTTTCGAATCAGCTTTGGTCCTGTTGCTCCTTTTTTCTACTTCGTATGTTATTTTAATTCCGTCGTCTAAGTCTGAAGAAATTTCCAGAAAGGCCGGATTGAAAACTGGTTTTACTACAATAGCTCCTGATTCTTCGATTCTATCTATGGGCACCTTTTCCGTATAGATCGTCGAGATATTTTCCAGAATACCTTTTCCTCCTATAACCTCAACGTTTTTCGGATCCAGCTTTCCCGCCTTAAGGATTAGATGTTCAGGTAACCGCCCAATCCAGTCAACTTGCACCGGCAGTACTTTTTTTATTGGGATATCAAGGGTTACTTCAACAGTTACCGGGTCAACATTTTTTAAAGAGACACCTGGGGGTAAAGTAATATCTCCCTGTGTGATTGTAAATGTATTGGGGCCGACAATTGCTTTGCCCAGGTCCAGCCTTACCTCTACCTGTTCCGGCCGAATAGACCTCATGAGGGTACCGGATCCGTGCAGACTTAGGCTGACGGCATTCACAGACGTATCAAATATTTTCATTTCAGGATTACGATTTGTGTATTCCACAGGTATTTCAAGTGTAATCAGTGTATCCATACCACTGGTAAAGTTAAACCATACACCGGCTATAAATACTATTGAAACCAAACCCGCTATACTAAGCTCCAGATTCCGTTTTCTCAAATGATTCCACTGTTTCCTTGAAACGCCTGCATGTTTCTGCAACATGTCTAATAGTTTCTTTTTTTCCTTTATTACCCTTACACGGGAGCCTTTGGCAATGGCCACATCGCCTCTTTCTTCGGATACCGCAATTACCAAAGCATCTGTATTTTCGGCCAAACCGGCAGCAGCCCTGTGACGGGTCCCGTAATAGGAAGGTAGATCATCTCGCCGTGATAAAGGCAAAATGCCCCCGACCTCTTTTACCCTATCCCCCTCAATTATGGCTGCCCCATCATGCACAGGGTTATCATGCCAGAAAATACTCTTGATCATCTCCTTTGATACCACCCCTCCCCAGGGAATTCCACTTTGAACCACCTCTTCTAAATCTTCCTTCCCGGGAAAAACAATCAGAGCACCTGTGCGGGCCCGGGCCAGCTCATAAACACTTTCTACGATCATCTCTATAGGAGTATCTTCGGCTTTGACAGGGAACCCCCACAGGATCGATTTCAGGTTTTTCGCTTGAAGAACTGAGCGAATTTCGTTTTTAAACACAACGATAACAATAATTGCGGAAACAGCCATTATTCCCTGAATAGCCCAACTGCTTACGATTAACCCCATAAAAACAGTTATCCGCTGAAAAACCCAGAGTATAGCCAGGCCGGTAATCACACGAAACACATAAGTTCCTGTAAAAAGAACATAAAAGCGAAAAAGAAGATAGCTGGCCAGTGCAATATCAACCACATCCTGCCATCGAATGCTGGAAAGGAAGATCATTAGCTCATTCATAATGTGAGACCTTTGACAAAATGTATCAATCCGTGACGCTAAACCTTAACGTCTGAAAAATAATTCCTTGCTGGTCGGTGATTTCCACACGCCAGGGACCTTTATCGCCTTTTAGAAGTCGTATTTTGCTAAATGTTGACCACCTGGCAGGTTTAACAGGAAGCTTTCTTTCTGTGCGTAACTTATCCCTGATAAACCATCTGTGGTAAATGTTCGTTTTGTCAGGAACAGGTTCAAAGTCAGTAAAACAATAGATACTTCCAAGCCTAATAGAAAAAACGATTGCCTCATCACGCGGGCGGTGGTCTTTTATCCCTTCGCACATTGCAGCATGTACCAGGGTCAATTTTCTGGACTCCGGTGAAGATGAGGACTCCCCCTGCTTTTGAGAGCATACTTGCGATGGAATTAAACAACAGATAAAAAAAAGCGAAAAAATTAATAAAGTTTTTTTATATATCATGATGTGTCCTAAGAGCTTGCATAAAATGTGAAGTCATTTTTGCATGAACCCTAATCCTTTCTTTTGCGAAACCTTCACTCCTTTTTTCGCTGCCTCAATGGCTGCGAGGCAGGGGTTTTCATCACCCGTAGAAACGTCCGCAAGAACCACGGCGATACCCACCGGACCGAAAGCCAGGGCACCAGCCAGCTTGCCGAGGGTAATCGCAGCCTGGGTCGAATCAACAGCGAGGGAGGGGTTGGCAAGCGTACCTCCAAGCTTAAACGGCTCCGTCAACTTGCTTAGAGTAAAAAGCTAATAAAGGCGCTTTGCGCCCATGTGAACGAAAATAACGGGTCGATTATATCATAAGATTATGAACATCGAACATTCAACGTCCAACATCGAATTATGAATAATGTATTCTGCCTATTTTTATAAACAGAAGAGCGAAGCGATTTCATCATTCGATGTTCAAAAACCGCTTCAAGGTACTGCAACGTAAAATTCTTATCTATCGTGTCAAGAGATTATAATTTAGTTATTTGCAAGTCCCATTTATTGCGTTGAGTTATTTTCGGTGTTCCATATACTTCAACACTTTGCTCGTTGACAGTTTTACACTGGAAGGCCCGCTACGAATATAGAAAGCCTCCTCATTCTTCGTATTCAGAAAAACAGGCCCCGGACCGTTTACACTCAATCAGAATGATTTTTATTTTTTTTTGTTCCCCTGCTGTTAAAAACCTCAAATTGATTCGAAGCATAATATTTTACAGGATGACCCAGATCATCAACAACATAAATATTTACAAGGTCTCCTTCTCCAACTTTTTTATCAGATTTTGTGGCTTTAGAGAGCTTCCAGGCCAGTCTCCATGCCACTACATCAGAATTCAAAGCCTTTTCTTTTTCACCTGGAGAGTATTCAGTCACCCATTCTGAATTGACATGCTTTTGGAAATGAACCCGAAAGCCCTTTGGTTTCCTTATCCAGCCATCATCAATTACTTTTAATGCTTCAACAACTTTCATTTGTGCCTCCTCCAAATTTTTTGCGTTTTTATCAGTATCCGAACTGCTTGACCTGCTTTCAGGACATATCATTTCCCTCTCCATGAAATTCAGGTAAAACGTCCCCATGATAGTGATGCACATCCAATTGCGGAAAGGCTATGGTTATTCCTTCCTGATCGAAACGCAACTTGGCTTTCTCCAGCAGCTCGCATCTGCTCGTCCAGTAATTCAGATTATCCACCCAGCATCGACCTCCGAGTTCTATACAACTATTAGCCATATTCAAAACATACACAGCAGGCCTTGGTTTAACCTTCACCCGTGGGTCTTCAATCATGACAGCTTCCAATACCTGTTTCGCTTTCAAGAGGTCCTGGTCATATCCGATACCAAGGTCAACTTTAACCCGCCTGGTGCCTGTGAAGTGGTAATTGATAACATAATCATTGAGAATCTTGGAATTGGGGATAAAGACCGTCTTTCCGTCAAAGGTCTTCATACGGGTGTTAAGGATGGTGGTGGCCTCTATTTTTCCAAGGAGGTCTCCTACCTTTACAGTATTACCGACCTTGAAGGGAAGTGTGGGAAGTAAAGGCCGGAAGATAGCAATAAGGCCGACCGCTGCCAGACCTGTCGCTATTAGAATACGGCGGATGACGATAGTAGCCATGCCCGCCTGTTGCAAGGCGGCTGCGACAACAGTAAAGAGCAGAATGATGTAAAAAATGCTGCAAACAGTTGAAATCATCTGCGGCTTTAAAGGAAATCTTTCAAGTGTGCGCCTTAATAGCCTGGTCAACATCTTGAGCAAAATCAAACCTATTACCAGGATAACCAAGGCCACCACAAATTTTTGGCCGTGCAAGGCAATTGCTTCACCCAATTTTTTATACTCCGCGAATTGACCTTCCATTATGTCCTCCTTTGCTTTTTTAAAATCGTGACAATTTGTCTGTTTTTTAACAAGACAGGAAGAAATGACAGCCCATTTCCCTTTATCCTATTAATTTATAAAATCAAAATCTTATTCCTCTTCCTTATCTTAAAAGTGAGAGGTACTAAGATATTGAATACGTGCTTTATTGTCAAGTTGGATTCTGTGCGCAGATAACAGGTTTTTGCCAAGCTTTGCCCCGACAAGCAGCCTGTTTTCCTGAGCGAAATTTTTAAAAAATGCGCTTACGCTGGGTTGTTGCGAGGGATATCTATCTGCCCGATAAGAAGGTTCCTACGTTTGTCAAAGTTGCAAAAGATTGGCTCAATTACAAAAAGCCGAATCTCAGAGAATCAAGGCAATTTTTAAAACAAGTGATAGCAATATGGTAGCAAAAACAACAAAGGGACTATGGCAATAGCCATAACCCCTTGAATTTTCTGGTAGGCACGAGTGGATTTGAACCACCGACTTCTACCGTGTCAGGGTAGCGCTCTCCCCCTGAGCTACGTGCCTGTAAGTTTTTTATTCAGATAGCACCGGCTTATTTTCGTGTCAAGGCAAATTGATCCTACAACGACATTTATTGTTACCCATAATACGCTTTTTTTAACTTATTCGTTTAATGACTACGTAAGTATTCCGGGTTACGGGTTGCGAGTTGTAAATCGGAAATGATCCTTTTTTTTAACCCGCAACTCGAAACGTGCAACCCGTAACAATATCGCATGGCACAAAAAGAAGCCGCTGCTAACTAAAGCTGGTAAGTTGAATCGTCGGATTGTTTACTCTGCCTGGCTATCCGGCGAAGCTTTCTGTAGAATATTGAGGCCTAAATAAACATAGTGCAAACCGGACATGATGGTTAGCACTGCTGTAAGCAGGCAAAGTGGATATATGGTTATCGAAATACCTGCTATCTGCATTTGAAGAAGACAAAGAAAAACAGTCAAAAGCTGTGACGCTGTGGTGCATTTGCTGACAATACTCGGTTTTACTTCAATGCTTATGTTTGTTAATGTAAAAATGAACATTCCGATAGCTATCAAAACATCGCGGCTTATTACAATTACCGTCAACCATGATGGAATGATATTTAATATCGCAAGAGACGCATAAGCGGCGGTCAAAAGAATCTTGTCTGCAATGGGATCGAGATAAGCGCCCAAAGTTGTACGCTGATTGAAATACCTTGCAATAAAGCCGTCCAGACCGTCACTTATTCCAGCTATGGTAAAAACTATCAATGCGGAGGAATAAAGATTTTTCAACAGGAAAATTACGAACAAAGGTGTAAGCAAAATCCTGATAAGTGTTAAAATGTTAGGAATGTTTATTGCCATATCTTATAAGTTCGATTTTTACGAATTCATCATTGAACAGGTCGAGATTGACTTCCAATAAGCTCTATCTTTAACTGACTATCTGATACATCGTAAATATTTATCCCAAACGATTCAAAAGCCTTCAGCATCAGAGCGGCAGCAAGCTCTTTGGTTTTCCCGTTATAATCGACGCTAATCGTTGCCTTATCGGATTTAAGTTCTTTTACCTGGACAAATTTAACACCTTCTATTGTGCTTAGCATCCTGCGAAACATAACAAAATTGGCCAGATTCCCGGCTCCTTTTAGAAGGATTTCAAATTTTTCAGTGTCTTCATCTTTTTTAAGCCATGCAGATACTATCTGCCTGGCAATCTCTTCGCCGGCCAGGGTTCCGGCGCCTGAAAGCGCATCTCGTCCCCCTTCAATTTCATTCACATTTGCGGTTACTGCTGCCCTGCTTATAAAGCCAATCTGTTTGCCCGTTCTTACCAATAGTGCACGAACTGCCGTCAGGCCCTTAAAAGATTTCATGTCTGCGCCCATAGTATTAGGCAAATTGTTTGCAATTGAACTCCCCGTAATGACAACATCCGCATTCATTTTGACTGCAAAATCGATGGCTTCCCGGTCCTTAAGATTTGGTTCGCCGGCAACAATTCTAAACGCCATATTCTGAATTCGCGGCCCGTGCTTTATTATTTTAAAACCTTTCTCTTTCATTACTTCAACAATGGCTTTTTCTGAAGCCGAGTTTACAAAAGGCATACCCCTTCCCCACCAGTATTTTGGTGAGCTGTCTTCAAGACTTTGCTCTGCGATGAAAAAAAGAATTTTAGGCATCGCCATTTTTTCCTGCATGATTCCAGCTTTTGTCAGTTTTCTCTTTACCATTCTGCTCGAAACAGTTACCTGAACCATCACTCTATAAGTACTGTCGGATCTGGCCTCAGTAAGCACCTTGTATCCTCTTATAAATTTATCGATATTGGTGTAAAGTATTTCGTTAAGTGTCTCAAAATTTTGAACCATCGAATCAATATTCATAAGACCGGTTGCCTTGAGACCAACTGCTGTGATTAGACAGTTTTTTATCGCTTCCTGTCTTGCGGCGGAAACGTGCTCTTTCTTGACATTACCTGTTCCCATTACAATGAAAGTGTCTTTTTCCTGTTGGGCACCTGCCGTGTCAATACCGGATAAAATCATCACAGCAGTGATGAAAAATGCGGTAATAAATACTTTTTTACCTAAATTATAAAATAAAGGCATACTTTTTACCTCCACCCATGATAGGAGCGCTCCGCTTGAAGAGCGACCTGCGGCCTTGATGAGCGCTTCGCTTCAGGAAAAAACTAAAGACCGAAGGCCGCTCCTCAAGTTCCCGGAGTCCGCCGTAGGCGGATCAAGTCCCGAAGGGACGCTCCATTAAACTACGCTTTCCGGTTTAACGCATAATCGGCAACTTTTACCAAAATCTCTTTTGTTTCTGAAGGCTTGAATATCGACAGGGCCTCTTTGGCCTTCTTTATATGTTCCGATGCCAGTTTTTGTGTATAAGAAATTCCTTTATACTTTTTTAACAGTTCTACCAGTGTTTTAAAATCATTAACAGAAAAATCTTCGTTTTTTATTATATTCTCCATCATTTTTCGATCTTTCATATCTGCTGCTTTCAGAGAATATATAACCGGCAAAGTCAGCTTTCCCTCTTTTAAGTCAGCCCCGATTTCCTTTCCAAGTATTTTTGTATCCGAAGTGTAGTCAAGTAGATCATCCGCCATTTGAAAAGCAAGCCCGAGGTTATAGCCGTAATCTGAAAGAGCTTCTTCCTTTTCATTCGGTGCATCAGTAATAATTGCGCTTATGCGGCAGGCACCCTGGAAAAGGACAGCGGTCTTTCGCCTGATTACCTCAATGTATTCTTTTTCTGAAATGTCCAGATCTCCTTTACGCATAAGCTGGTGTATCTCTCCTGCGGACATATTTTCTGTAATTTTGGCAACGGTTTTGATAACCCTCATATTACCTGTTCTGGCTGAAATCGAAAGGGATCGCGCAAGAAGAAAATCACCCACAAGAATTGCCGCAGAATTGCCCCAGATTGAATGGGCCACAGGCTTTCCTCTTCGCATGGCGGCATCATCTATAAGATCATCATGTAAAAGAGTGGCTGCATGCAAATATTCAAATATGATGGAAAATGTCTTATCATAATCACCTTTATAGCCGCACAGCCTTGCGGAAAGAACCATAAGCAAGGGCCTCAATCGCTTACCACCGGAAAATAAAATATGACGGGCGATCTCTGAAATCAGATCAAGATATGGATTTAAATTTTGTTCAAGTTCGACCTCTATAGCTGCAAGGTCGTCTTTCACCATGGCAAGAATTTCCTGCTTTAGATCACTCATAAGGCTTCTCCTCTGAGATCATATTCTTCGGTTTCTGTGATCTTCACATCAGCAAAAGAGCCAATCCTTAAGCCTGAATTAAACTTGCCTGTTTTAATATACGTAATACCATCCACATCCGGTGCCTGGAAAAAGGTCCTGCCTGAAAAAAGATTTTCTTCAAGCTCCTTTTCCACCAGCACTTTTATCGTCCTGCCTGCATATTTTAAGTTGTTTTCCATCGATATTTCCGATTGAACAGACATAAGTCGATCATGGCGCATGGTTGCCACTTGTTCCGGAACATGATCCGTCAATTCGTGCGATGGAAGATCTTTAAAATCAGAATAAATAAAAACTCCCAGATGGTCAAAGCGCAGATCCTCAACAAATGACATAAGCGTCTCAAAATCCTTATCTGTTTCTCCAGGGAAACCAACAATTACGGTTGTCCTGATGGCAGCATCCGGAATACGCAATCTGATTTTTTCTATCAACCTGTGCAGGTCATCACGTGTGTAATGCCGTCCCATTCTCTTTAAGATCTTACTTGCGGCATGCTGAATCGGAATATCAAAATATGAACATATATTTTTATTTTCTGCAATAGCTTTGATAACTGAATCGTTAATACTTTCAGGATGCATGTAATGAACCCTGATCCACAGATCGTCTGCATAACCTGCTTTCCCTGAACAAAACTGATTCGGTTCGGATATATCCGAAAGGTTTGCTAAAAGTTGCGAAAAATCAGAACCCTGCTGCAAATCTTTCCCATAGGATGTTGTATCCTGGGCGATCAATACTATTTCCTTTATGCCGGACAAATTTAAATGCCTTGCTTCAGCAACTATATCTGCAGGTAACCGACTTTTCTGTTGTCCACGAAGCTCAGGTATAATGCAGTAAGTGCAATGCCTGCTGCACCCTTCAGCTATCTTGAGATAAGCCATACAGGAAGAACTTTGAACCCTTGGAGTGCTTTGGCTTTGAAGGGACAACAGATCAGGATTTGGCAAAAGACAATCTGAAGAAAGAGAATCCCCAGCAGCCTCTATAATTTTGTCAAATGCACCTGTACCTAAAAAAACGTCCACTTCCGGCAGTGTCTTGACTATCTCTTGCCCAAACCGCTGGGGAAGACAACCTGTAACAATAAGCCGCCTGCATGCTCCATTTTGTTTATACTCTGCAAGCTCAATAATCGTATCAATCGATTCATTAACAGCAGGTTCAATAAAACTGCAGGTATTAACAATGATGACTTCGGCATCAGCAGGATCACCTGTTATAGCCCATCCCTTTTCTCTTAACCGTCCGAGCATAATTTCACTGTCAACCAAATTCCTTGCACACCCAAGACTAACAAGATTTAGTTTCATTTTATAAAAGTGCCTAAAATTAATTAAAAAGGCTGCCTGAAATACAAGCAGCCTTTTTTAACAGGCGCTAATAGAATTTCCATTCTGCCCGGACTATGCCTTCAATTCTTTTTTCGCCCATTTGGAACAAAAAGATCACACAATCTGCGCCCAGTAAGCGTTCACAGGTGCCGCAGATGTGCGTGCTCAGGGCGACCAGCTATAGTCAACTATACTGGTTGCCCTGAGCGCATGCAGGTGCGGTGCCTGCGAACGGTTACATTTTTTTTATTTCTTCTGTAATTAGTGGAAGAACCTCGAAAAGGTCGCCTACTATTCCATAATCGGCCTTTGAGAAAATAGGAGCTTCTGAATCTTTGTTTATTGCGACTATGACTTTGGATGACGACATACCGGCAAGATGCTGAATGGCTCCTGATATTCCGGCAGCTATATATAAATTTGGTGAAACAACCTTACCTGTCTGCCCCACCTGGTCTGACTGAGGCCTCCACCCTTCATCCACGGCAGATCGCGATGCTCCGACAGCGCCTTCAAGCAGTTCTGCCAGTCCCTCGACTATAGAATAATCATTGCCACCCATCCCCCTGCCGCCTGAGACAACAACATCCGCTTCAGTGAGTTCTATCTTTCCTGTTTCAAGTTTCTTTTCAACGAAATTAAGATCGATTTTCCCGGCATCCACATCGAGCTTCTCAACAGAGCCCGCTCCGGCCGACTCAGCAATGGACATCGCATTGGGCCGGATTGCAACAATCCGAAGTTTACCTTCAAGCGCAACATCAACCAGAATTTTTCCCCCGTACATCGGACGGGTAACAATCAGGCTTTCATTCTCTACATTGACTGCCACACAATCCACGGCAAGAGCTGCACCCAGACGCGCCGAAAGTCGTGCCGAAAGGTCCTTTCCCTGTACCGATGCACCTAAAATCACGGTTGCCGGATTTTCTTTTTCAATGATATCAGCAACCACATTGGTATATGCATCCGTCAGGTACTCACTTAGTGCCGGGTTATCCGCTACCAGTATCCTTTCAGCACCATATTTTCCAAGATCTTTTGAGATATTCTCAACATCCGACCCAAGTACCAGGGCTGTCAGATCACATCCTAAACTATCCGCCATGCGTTTTCCCTCACTTAACGCTTCATAAGTAACTTTTCGAAAAACACCATCTATCTGTTCTGCTATTGCAAGTACTCCCTGTGACATATTTATCTCCTCCTACGAGTTTCGTGTTTCGTGTTGCGTGTTGCGTGTCTTAGTTCTGATTCTATAAACCGCAACTCGTAACTCGCAACCCGTAACTTTATATAACCTTTGCCTCTTCATGTAATAACCTGACAAGTTCAACAGCCTTTTCCTGCGCCGTTTCACCTTCAACGATCCTTCCACCCCCTCTTTCCGGAGGAAACTGCATCGCCTTTATCGCTGTTACCGGCTCCCCGATTTTTGCTGAATCAAGCCCTATATCAGCCAGTTTTTTGGTATCGAGGGGCTTCTTTTTTGCCTTCATTATACCGGGGAGAGAAGCATAACGGGGTTCATTTAACCCGCGCTGGGTAGTAAAAAGAGCTGGCAGCGGAGCTTCAACAACCGCGGTTCCTCCATCAATACTCCGGTGGCATTTGATCTTCCCGTCAGCAATCTCCTCTTTAATAACCATAGAGATGCCGGGAATTCCTAAAAATTCTGCAACAGCGCCTCCTACCTGATAATTATCATCATCAACCGCACGCATCCCGGCTATAATCAGATCGTAAGGAATATCCTTCAGCGCTGCAGCAAGAATCCGTGCAGTGCCCAGGGCATCACACCCCTGTGCATCCGGATCATTAATTAGTACCCCCTCATCAGCACCCATGGCCAGTGCTGTTCGAATAGCCTCTACGGTTTTATCCGTTCCCACTGAAATAATGGTTACCTTTCCTTCCTGTGCCTCCTTGATTCTCAGCGCTTCTTCCACCGCAATCTCATCATAAGGGTTCATGACAAACTTTATGTCATCGGTCTTAATAGACACCCCATCATCAGCGATTTTTACCAGTGATTCTGTTGCCGGAACCTGTTTTAATAAAACGACAATTTCCACTTTTTATCCCCTTTCTTTCTTTTTTTGTGTTTTGGTACATGTTAAAAATATTGTCTGCAAATATCATTACAAGCTCTTTATTGTCAATGAAATTGTATAACCGTTCACAGTTGTCGGTTTACAGTTCACAGCTTTCCCAATGAACTATGCAACGGCTGAAGTTTTTTGGATTCAGGGCAATCAGCTATAGTTTGCTATGCTGGTTGCCCTAAGCGCACGCAGATGCGGTGCCTGCGAACGCTTACGGGTTTTCAAATACAAATCCTCTTGAAGCAAAATCTTTAAAAAAGCCATTTTTATCCTGAACCACTATCAGGCACTCTGTGCCATCAAGTCTATTTACAAGCTCAAGCCCATTTTTTCTGCCCATTACCATAACAGCGGTTGCAAGACCATCTGCAAACGTACACGTACCCGCAATAATTGAAACACTTACAACGCCGTTTGCCACAGGATATCCTGTCCTTGGATTAAGTATATGGGAATAGCGTTTCCCTTTAACTTCATAAAAATTTCTGTAATCTCCACTGGTGGCAAAGGCTTTGTCTTTAAGCGTTACGATTTTGTATATCTCATCATAAGGAGCTCCTTTCCGCGGCCTGTTGACACCTATTCTCCAGCTTAGCCCATCCTTTTTAACACCTGAAGCGTAAACCTCCCCCCCAATTTCTACAAGGAAATTTTTAATATCCTCTTTTTTGATAAGTTCTGCCACCTTATCAACCGCATACCCTTTTGCAATCGAAGCAAGATCAATGGATATGGATGCTTTCTTTTTTAAAAGATATCTGTCGCCAACCAGGTCAATGTTATCAAAATCGACATCCCGCAGAAGTCTGGCTATTTTTTCTTTTGTCGGAAGCCGGTTTTTTCTTTCCGACTTTCCAAATCCCCAGAGATTTACCAGGGGATAGATGCTGCCATCCCAGGCACCACCGGTCAGCTTGTAAAGTTTTTTAGACTCTATCATTACCTGTGCAAAATTCCGGGAAATCTCAAATCTCTGTCCTACAATTTTCAAAGCGTTGAACCGGCTGATTTCGCTGTCTTTTCTATAGGTTGACATGCTTTTGTTTATTTCTGCAAGCTGTTTGTCTATCTTCTCTCTTATATCGAATATCTTTGTTGAACTATCAGTGACAACCTTAATATGATAGGTTGTTCCCATAGTTTGTCCGGAAATGAGGGTCTCTTTTGCATATCCGAATCCGGCAGTAAAAATTGCAACCAGTATGTAAATTGTTGTTTTTATGCTTTTTGTCACAACAGGAAATCCTTACCCGAACAAGCCGGTGAAGCGAAGCGAAAATCTGAGATTTATCGAGAAATAAAACATACTATGTTTGCATCTGAATATCGAATATTGAACAAGGAATTTCGAATGACGAAGTGTGGAATCGCTACGCTCTATCTTTTAAATATTAAAAATGGTAGAATACCTTACTTCGACATTCATTATTCCTTGTTCGACATTCTGCGGTTCAAAACTAACTCGTAAGATTGATTTTTACTAAATAACTTATTTATTATATTAGGTTATAATTGAGTTATTGGAAAGTCTTTGGATAAACGCCGGATGGCATCGTTAAAAGGCTCATATACCTCCGCTAAAAATCAGCGGGATAAAAATCAGCATGTCAACAATCCTTGTTCCGCCAATTCTTGTTTCCATTACCACATTGCCGGGAGCATCAGAAGTTACCTCTCCAATGATACATGCATCTTTCCCAAATTCATCTTCTCTTATTGCAGCAAGGACATCTTCAGCATGATCCGGTTCTACAAAAGCAAGCAGTTTTCCTTCGTTTGCAAGGTAAAGAGGGTCAAAACCTAAAAGTTCACATGCCCCGGCAACCTCATCTTTAACCGGTATTTTTGATTCAAAAATCCTGATCCCTATTTTTGATTTTTCAGCAATTTCATTCAGCGCTGTTCCAACCCCGCCACGGGTCGGATCACGAAGGACATGGATATCCGTGCTTGCGGAAAACATCCGGCTTACCATATGGTTCAACGGCGCACTGTCGCTTTTGATCGACAGGTCAAAACTCATCCCTTCTCTTTTGGTAAGCACAGTAATCCCGTGATCTGCCATGCTGCCGCTCAACAGGATCATATCTTTCGGCCGGGCATTGCAGATTGCTACATCTATGCCTTCGGGAATAAGCCCGATACCGGATGTATTAATAAATATCTTGTCCGCTGCACCTTTTGGCACAACCTTGGTATCACCGGTTACAACTTTAACATTTGCTTTTTGGGCGGCACTCCCCATTTCTTTTATAATTTCCTTTAGATCCGATATCAAAAACCCTTCTTCAATGATTAAACCCATACTGAGATAAAGAGGGGTTGCTCCACACATGGCAACATCGTTAACTGTGCCATTTATTGCCAGGTCTCCTATGTTCCCTCCCGGGAAAAAGATTGGATCAACCGTATAGGTGTCTGTTGAAAAGGCAAAACGTTTTCCTTCGATATCAAAAACCGCACCATCGTCCAGCCCGGATAGAATGGGGTTGTCAAACACAGGGAGCATGATATCGGTGGTCAGGTTGTGAGAAATTTTTCCGCCGCTCCCGTGATCTAAAAGTATTTTTTCTGCATTCATTAATTAAATACCTCTGCTTTGATGGTCTCATAAAAAGTAAAAAACTACTTTTTACGAAACGTTTTAAGTTTTAGGATTTAAGTTTTAAGTCTCTTTTAAAACAGATAATATCATTAACCTAAAACATAACACCTAAAACCTAATAAATTCGACACGCCTTAAAAACGGATTATCTGGATGCGACTTTCCAGGGCATTAATAGTTTACATCTTTATGATATCGATAATAAGCAGCGCACGTTCCTTCGCTGGATACCATGCATGGGCCCACAGGATTGATCGGTGTGCAGATGCTTTTATACAGGGAACATTGGGGTGGAGTTTTTACTCCCGTAAGAATCTCGCCGCAGGCACAACCCTTTGGATCTTTTGAGTCAGGAACTTCAAATTCAAACATTTCCCGGGCATCATAGCTTGCAAACTCATCTCGAATATTTAGCCCGCTTCTTAAAATACTTCCTATGCCTCTCCAGGGTGCATCGACCGTCTCAAAGACCTCATTCATGATTTTTTGCGCCTTAGGATTTCCATCAGGTACCACAGCCCGCGGGTAACCATTTTCGAGTTCAGGAGCATTCGATTCTACCTGTTCCACCAGCATCGATATTGTCCGGAGCAAATCGACAGGCTCAAATCCGGCAACCACACACGGAATCCGGTACTTGTTAAAAAATGGCCGGTATGCATTTGTTCCGATAACTATAGAAACATGGCCTGGAAGAATAAAACCGTCAATTCTTGTGTCATCCATTGACATTAGGGCGTCAAGTGCCGGAGGAACAAGCTTGTGGGCTGAGTAAACAAAAAAATTGTTAATATTCATCTGCTGTGCGGAACAGATGGATGCTGCAATTGTCGGTGCTGTGGTTTCAAACCCGACTCCTAAAAACACAACCTTTTTCTCCGGGTTTTTTCTGGCAATTTCCAGGGCGTCAAAAGTGGAATAAACAATGCGAATATCGCGGCCATCCGCTCTTTCTTTTTGCAGGGTTGACACTGTCCCGGGAACCCGCATCAGATCACCAAAAGTTGTAATAATGACATCATCCAATTTGGAAAGTTCAATAAAGGCATCAATTTCTCTTTGTGCCGTCACACACACAGGGCAGCCTGGGCCGGAAATCAGCGAGATTGTGTCCGGCAAAATTGACCGGATACCGCTTCGAAAGATAGAAACGGTATGCGTACCGCACACTTCCATCAGCCTGATATCTTTTTTACTTATCTTTCTTATCCTGTCTGCCAGTTGCCGGGAAATCTCTGAATCCCGGTATTCTTCCAAGTGTTTTATAGCCATGTTTTTTTGTCCGTTTGTTATTATTTACTTCAACATTCATAATTCCTTATTCGATATTCTGCGGTTCAAAACACGTTAGCAAAATTATATCTTTTCAAAAGGTTAAAGTGTTACGAAATTTTTAAATTGGTATCCGACCATTGACAACTGCATTTGCAATCACCGCCTGCCCCAGGGATATTCCTCCGTCATTTGCAGGAACGAGCCTGTGCGTAAAAACTTTAAAATCTTTCTTTTCAAGTGCT
>NBLJ01000168.1:0-2340 GCA_002084545.1 Desulfobacteraceae bacterium 4572_123
TTATGAACAATACAAAGCCCCAAACCGGTCCCCGTTTCACGGGTGGTATAAAACGGCTCAAAGATCTTTTCCAGTTTATCGGCGGCAATACCGGAGCCGTCATCTTCCACCCAGAAAACAAGCCGGGAGCTCGACGGCTCCAGCTCGGCGCCAATTTCAACATGGCCCTCCGGGTCTGTCGCCTGCACGGCGTTGAGCAAAAGGTTTAAAAGCGCCTGGGTCATCTGGTTGCCGTCTATGGGAAGGGTGCTGACATCGGAAACCCGGGTGTGGATACCGACCCGACGGGCATCCGCCTGGGCTTTTGCCAGGCGCATGCAATGCGCCACCAACGCACTGACATCCGTGGGTGCCGGCGCAGCCTGCATGGGCCGGGCGAAAGTCAGCAGATCGGTCACCACGCGATTGATCCGATCTACTTCATTGACCATGGTCTGGGCATATTCCTTTTCTTTGGGTTTGTCGTGCAGGGTTTTTTTCAAAAACTGGGCAAACCCCCGGATGGAACTCAGCGGGTTGCGAATTTCGTGGGCCACGCCGGCGGCCAACTCGCCGATGGCGGCCAGTTTTTCCGAGCGTTTCACCCGTTGCTGCAGCCGTTTGATTTCCGATAGATCCCGCAAAATAATGACCGCCCCGCTACAATGCCCGTTTTCATCGCAAATCGGCGTAACACTCAAAGCCAGGGGGATCGACTGCCCCGATTCTTTGCGGTGGTAGATTTCATGCTCCAGCACGGGCACGTGTTCACTTAAGGTGCGGGCAATGCCGGAGGTCTCAAAATCGATGACGGACCTCAAGTCCAGCCCCTGAATTTTTGCTTCTTTCAGCCCCAACAGCTCCAGCGCCAGCAGATTGTAAGAAACGATCTGGCCTTCGGGGTTTATGCTCAGAAGTCCGTTGGCCATGTTGGCGACGACCTGGCGGGTATAATCTTCTGTCTGCTTCAGGGTGCGATCCACCAGGTAGTAATTCTGGATCACGAATATGAAAAACAGCGTACCGGAGCCTAAAACCAGCACAATGGCGGCCATGATGACAGCATGCTGAATATCCGCCCGTTGCGCGGCTTCAATGGCCGTCATCTTCATCCCCAAAACAATGGTATCTCCACGATGGGAATGGCACTCGACAATCTGCCCGGCGCCCGCGGCATCCTGCTGCTGACGCACTGTTGACGGCTGATACATGGGTGCGAAAAATTTGGCAAGCTCGAAGATCTGTCTGCCGTCAGGCAATGTCCGGATCCGGCTGGCCACCTGGTCAGCCCGGGTTAACTCAGGTTTCCAGGCATCCGTCCGGCCCGCCTGCACACCATCGGAACGGTGTACAATTTTTCCGTGTTCATCCACCAGGTAAACGTAGGCAATGTCCGTATCTTTGGCCGTTTCCTGTAAAAGGCTTCCCAGGGACATCTCCTGCCACATCAGACTTTTCATCCCGGTGCGAGCGCCAGCCTCAATGGAGCGCAGCAGCGCGACTCCCTGGCGATAGAAAAAATGCAAAGCCCGTGTTTTTTCACGATCCAGGTTGCGGTAAGTGGAAATGCTGACCAGCACCAGCAGCAGAAACACGACGGCCACAATAGACAGGGCCGGCAGGTATAATTTTTTTCTGGAAAGAATTCGCATAACAGTTGAATTGAAAGAAAGCTATTGATTTTTTTTGATTCTATGTAAAGATAGCATGGCTGGCAAGGTTTTTTTGTTTTGCCCCCGAGGTGGGCGGGTATAACTACAGGAGTTGAAAACGCTGCGACTCTTTGTTTTCATGCCAATTTGGCATGCGGTTCACAGACATTGCTCCCTCGTTATAGCACTGGCATAAAAAGTGCATTTTAGCCTGATACTTAATCTTTTTATTTGCAAGCGGCAACAAAACAAAGGAGACCTCCATGAACAACAAAATTAGAGAAAAATTACGTGTCATTACCGCTGTCGGACGACTTCTGCCGGCTGTCGCGCTGATTTTAGCGTTCGCCATGCCGGCCCCCACCCCGGCTTTGGCTTCCCAATATCAGCCGTTTGAAGGCATCATTCAGGGGGCCAACTGCGTTATGAGCAAATATCCCTGCCCCAAAAGTCCGTCTGATGCCCACATCGCCATGGAGCATGACTTCGTATTGCTGATGCCCGACGGCGAGCACTATTTTCTGTTGAACCTCGACCGGGCCATCAAAGCAAAATATGTGACCCTGCCGGTTCGTGTGCTCGGGAAGAAACAAGGTCAAGGCATATGGGTGCATACTTTTGAGGTAAAAAAGGGCGGCAAATACAAGCAGGTATGGAGTTTCGAAGAACAGGAAAGATTGCGCAAGCAGGAGGAGGAGATATACCGCGG
>NBLJ01000168.1:2361-10127 GCA_002084545.1 Desulfobacteraceae bacterium 4572_123
CGCATGATTTTCACTTGCTGACCTTTCAAAAAACATTTCCCATCGGCAACCGCATTCCATGCTCAGTGGCATTTCATCCCTTTGCCTCCGGTGGATTTTTCCAGCCGATCTAAATAACGGCCCCAGATGCCCTTGTGCTTTTCGGGTTTGGGTTCCAGGAACTTTTGGGGATTTTTCTCAAAGGCTTTGCGGCAGCCCTCGGCGCAAAAATAGTATGTCTGGCCTTTGATGGTGGTAATGATGGCCGCTTTGCCGGGCGCCACTGCCATCCCACACACCGGATCAATTGCTTTTCCATTTGTCGGGGCTTGATGTTTCATGATAAACTCTCCTTTAAGTGCTTGTTGAACGTTTTCAGCGCCGAATCTAGCTGTGGCCGGGCCCGGCCGGAATCCGCGACAGATCAAACCCGGATGTCGGTTTGATGACGCGCGTGATGACCGGGGTGAGTTTGTCACCGAGGGCCTGCCGCTTGGAAATGAATTTGACGATGATAAAGCTTGCAATGAGACCGGCAAACCCGGATAGCAAGGCCGCCGCTGTTTCCCCAATGCCGAACCGTTCGAAAAATTGCGCCCCGGCAATGGCCCCCGCCAACAATCCTGCCGTCGGCACCAGGTAAAGCAGCAGGGCGCTTTTTAGAACCGTGGCCGAGCTGAGGCTGATACAGACAAAATCGCCCACCGCGGCACCGGCCCGGTTTAAAACCCGGGTCTCCATTTTCGAACAATCCGCCAGGGCATGACAGAACTGGGCTGCCTCGCAGTTATGGCAGGCATCTTCTTTGTGGGTAACCACAACGGCCCAGCCATCGGAATTGACTTGCGTGACCCTGCCTTTCTTGGTTGCCATTTCTTGCTCCTTCGGTTGCATTGGAATTTGCTGCAGCATCTGCCAGAAAATATAGCAACGGTTGTGCCAATCTCCCAATAAGTTAAGTAACCTGTTGATTTTTTATGGATATTTTAAAATAATCCAGGAAACCCGCTAAAATACGACTTTACAGTTTAAGGGTAAAATGCGGTATCCAGATGGGAAAAAAATAACCGGTTTCCGAGGATACCGCGATAATTACGCGCCGCGCCTTCTCCACCCTTACCGAAAAATCAGCAGACTCCCATAGTCCCTGGCATTTACCTTGCATTAATTAGTCTGGACAAAATTGTAAATAAGGAGGCGCCAACATGCAGGATTATGCCGAAAAGAGGACTTACAATCGCTGCCCGCATGAAATTCCCATTATTTGCGGTTATTTTAATTCCGGTTATTATCACCCTGCCAAAGCGGTCAATCACAGTGAAGACGGAATGTACCTGGAGGCCAATTTTTTTATGAAACCAGGCGCCAGCGTTTACATAAGAACTAAGAGCGACACCGCCAGTCCTGCCAAAAAGACCGCCTGCAAATGCTTGGGACAGCGTATGATCGCCGTAGCCCAGGTCAAATGGTGCCGGGAATTATCCGCTTCACAATCTTCCTATTACGGGGTAGGCATTAAATTTTACGAACCTGCTTATTGATGTCGTGCCAACCGGGGCTGGGAATCGGTTTTTATGGCGTTCATGCGCGTGGTTATGCCGATCTAGCGGTTTTAAAGGAGGATGACAATTGTGGAAACGTGGAGGTAATAAAATGATTCTCAACTCGTATTTGAAGCCACAGCCGCTCACAATACCTGCCGGTTTAAAGCCACCAATGATGACGTGTATCTCAAAATCTTTGATAAAGATTCTTCCGGGAACACCATCAGCATATTGTTCTAACCGGCACGTGGCGCAATGATGAAATTGTCGAAGGAACGGCCACATTTTCCGATGGTACCCGCTATACCGGGACTTGGCAATACGGATACCGACACGGTAAAGGAGAACTGATCTATCCCGACGGCCGGAAATATAGCGGTCAATTTCATGCCGGCAATAAACACGGGCAGGGAAACATGATCTACCCCGACGGTCGGGTCTATACCGGAGAGTTCAAGCAGGGCAAGCGCACCGGTTTCGGCACGATGACGTATCCGGACGGCAAAAAAGTTTCCGGCCGATTTTTGGACGGAAACTATTTAGGACCGGACAAAAAAAAGTAGCGCGACGATCTTAAAATCACTTCCAACCATTTTTCTTATTTTCGCGCCGGAGTCTTTCAGAAGAGTCAATGGGCACCGTTGAAAGGACAGTATACTCATCCGGGCTCAGATCGATGATATTCACCTTGTGGATATCAGCTGATTTCGCGGACGGACGGTCCTGATGACGTCGGGGTTCGTGAGCGCCATGGTCGCAGCAACCTACCACGCCTTTGCGAGAAAAAATGACATACGCGAACAGGCCGATGACAATGAGTAGAATCAAATTTTGCATGTTGGTTTCCTCCTTTGCGCACTGGGTGCGCTGCCGCTGAATATCTCTGAGTCTGATTGGGCGGCAATCAATTTTAGCGATCCACCAGGCAGCGTGGCAGTTAATTTTCTAGTTTTGTTCAATACTATAGAGCAAGGGCTGTGCCAGAACGGACGACTTGCGCCTCTCTATCCATAATACGACCATCCATACAGGATTAATGCCGGATAAATATGGATTTCCCTTCTTATCACCCGAGCAGATGCGCAATATTTTCGCAATGAATACATTGAAAATCTACCCAACCGTGTAAAAAGTATTCATTTACAGGTTTGTTCTCCCCCGCCAGTCATCCTTATTTCAGGGAATTTTTCGTTTTTAAATCCTAACTTGTTGTCTTTTTAAAGTGGCATGTTCCTTGCTTTGACTAACTGTAGAATATACCCGAAAGCAGTTTCTTAAGGAGACATACAATATGAAAAAAATATACATCATCAGTATCATCACCTTCTATCTACTTTTTTTTGCAGGTTTTCCCGGCGTATTTGAAGCCACAGCCGCTCACAATACCTGCCGGTTTAAAGCCACCAATGATGACGTGTATCTCAAAATCTTTGATAAAGATTCTTCCGGGAACACCATCAATTGTGAGTCATTTAAAATGGAGCAATGGAAGAATCTATATCGGAGGATCCAGCCTGTCCAAAGAAAGAATAGATGCCGACGATTCCCTTTTCACCTGGCGGAGGGAAAAGAAAGCGCATGAACCCCTTTATGCGATTTTGACTGCCCTCAGCCTCAAAGCGTTGCCGACCACTGAAACCGAACTCATGCTCATGGCCGCCGCCGCGATCATTGGACTCAAAAGGATACCGAAAAACGGGTATAACATGCCCGCGGCAATGGGAACCCCCAGCGAATTGTAAATAAAGGCAAAAAACAGGTTTTGCTTTATGTTGCGCATCGTCGCCTTGCTCAGTTTGATGGCCCTGACAATGCCGGTAAGAGGGCCGGGGCGTCATTGATGCCGTCGCCCGCCATTGCCACCACCCGGCCGGCCTCCTGAAACCGCTTGACCTCCAGCGCCTTTTGATCGGGCAGCACCTCGGCGACCACCTCATCAAGCCGGAGCCTCGCTGCGACGGCTTCTGCGGTGTTACGGCTGTCACCGGTCAGCATCACGATCCGAAGCCCTTGGCCGTGCAGCTCCTCAATGGCCCGGGGCGTGGTCTCCTTGATGGGATCGGCCACACAAATCAGGCTTTCGAGTTTTCCGTCCACCGCCAGATACATTACGGTTGCCGCCTCGGCCTGAAGCTGCCTGACCTTTTCAGCAATCGCGCCTGTATCCACATCAAACTCCATCATCAGGGCCTTGTTGCCCAGTATTACGTTGCGGCCATCCACCACGGCTGAAACGCCCTTGCCCGTATGAGAGTTGAATTCCTGGGGCGGGACAAAAGATGCCTTCATCCCCCGGGCATGCGCCACAATGGCGGCGGCCAGGGGATGTTCACTGCCCTGCTCAAGACTGCCGGCAAGGCTTAAAATTTTAGGTTCGTCAAGACCCCCCAGGAGCACAATCTGGGTGACCCGCGGCCGGCCTTCGGTAAGGGTTCCGGTCTTGTCCACGACCAGGGTATCTACTTTTCGCATCGTTTCAATGGCCTCGGCATTTTTGAAAAGCACCCCATCGTCGCTCCCTTTCCCGTGGCCACCATGATGGACATGGGGGTGGCGAGTCCAAGGGCACAGGGACAGGCGATGATGAGCACAGACACTGCGGCAACAATAGCATGGGCAAGTCGCGGTTCAGGTCCGACCAGCAGCCACGCCACCAGGGAGACAGTGGAAATGCCAATGACTGTTGGGACAAAATAGCCGGCGACCTTGTCTGCCAGATTCTGGATCGGTGCGCGGCTTCGCTGGGCTTCAGCGACCATGTTCACGATCTGGGCCAGCATTGTTTCGGAGCCGACTTTTTGGGCCTTCATGATGATGCTGCCGGTACCGTTGACGGTGGCCCCGACCACCTTGTCACCGGCCATTTTTGCAACCGGCAAGGGCTCCCCCGTTATCATGGATTCATCCACGTTGGTTGTCCCTTCTACCACCACGCCGTCAACCGGTATTTTTTCGCCCGGCCGCACCCGCAGTCTGTCCCCCTTTTTTACGAGCTCCAGGGCAATGTCCTGCTCGCTGCCATCCGGATTGACCTTTCTGGCAGCCTTGGGGGCCAGGCCCAGCAGGGCCTTGATGGCCGCTCCGGTCTGGCTCCTGGCCTTTAATTCCAGGACCTGCCCCAGGAGGATCAAAACCACGATCACGGCCGCGGCCTCAAAGTAGACGCCCACCGTGCCTTCCTGGGTTCTTAAGGCGGCGGGAAAGATGTCGGGAAAAAATACGGCAATCAGACTGTAGACATACGAAACCCCCACCCCCAGGCCGATAAGGGTGAACATATTAAGGCTTCTGTTTGCAAGCGACTGCCAGCCTTTCACAAAAAAAGCCCCCCCACCGGGCAAGACAGGCTCCAGCGCCATACCGCATATGGGGCATGAACCTGGGCCCACCTGACGCACCTCGGGATGCATGGGACAGGTGTATATGGGACCCTCCTCGGCAGTGGCAGGTGTTTGCTCAGGTGTCTCGGCAGAACCAAGAACATACTGTCCGGGGGCTTCCAGAAACTTTGCCCGGCAACGCTCGCTGCAAAAATAATAGAGCTGCCCCTCATGCTCATCTTTCATGAACCGGCCCGGGTCTTCTGTCTTCATTCCGCAGACAGGATCCACAAACTCATGGGCCATGCTCCCGTTTGAATGGTGGTGATGGAGATCTGATCCGTGTCCTTGCATGTTCTTGCCCCCCCTTTTTATGCTAAAATCATAAAAGGATCGAAAGCACTTCTACCGAAATTTTACCCCAGCGGCAACCCACTGCCTTTCCCGTGTTTTAGGTTAGAGGTCAAGAGGGTCGCACTCTGTAAACCTCACTTATCTCTATGAATTTATCGCCAAGCTTAAGAAAGGCCTCCACCACATCCGGGTCAAAATGTTTGCCGCTTTCGGGTTGGATCATCTCGACCACCTGGGAATGGGGCATTTCATTTTTATAAGGCCTTTTGGATCGCAGGGCGTCATAAACATCGGCAAGAGCAAAAATCCTGGCCTCCAGCGGGATTGCCGGACCCTTTAATGCTTCGAGATAGCCGCTGCCATCATATCGCTCGTGATGAAAGGCGGCGATGTTTCTGGCCGTCATCATAAACGATTCTTGGATATCAAATTTATCGATCGCATCCTGAATCACCTGTCGGCCGATCAGAACATGTTTTTTCATTTCCTCAAACTCTTCGTTGGTCAGCTTGCCCGGTTTTAATAAGATGGGGTCTTTTATTCCGACTTTTCCGATATCGTGCAGGGGGGCAGTATCAAAAACATCTTTGATAAATTTTGTCGTAATTTCTTTCCGATATTTTGGGTTTTTGCGAAGCTGTTTTGCCAACGCCTTTGAATAATGCTTGGTGCGCATCAAATGCTGCCCGGTTTCCTGATCGCGCCAGTCGGTCAGCTCGACCAATGAAGCGATAAGCGCTCTTTGTGCCCTGTTTTTCTCCTGGAGCCGGGATAAATTAATGTAACTTATTCCCCCGATCAGGCATAAAAACATGGCAAGCAAAATTAAGGTCGTAGAATATGTTTTGCACCTCGTCTCTAGCGTTGCTTGCTGTAAAATTACTATTGCCATAGGCTTTGATGCCGGGAAGCTCGCGCAGAAACGACAAATGATGATCAAAGTTGGAAAAAAATGAATCGATAACGGCCATGCCGGAGAGCAGCTGTTCCGAACCAATTTCGTGCCGCCATCTTGATTCACTGTCGTATATTCGTTTTGCCCCGGAAAATAAAACGAGCCCAAAAAAAAGGATCTGTTTTGCAGCAAAATTTTTCTGATCATGTTCAGCAGCCCCGCTTTGCTATTTTTCTTTTACAAGTGGGTGATTTTTTGCAGTTTTGTTTGGTTAGTGACCCCCGGCGGTAATCACTATTTAAATTTGACAAAAAATCGCTTTGAGGGTGGACATTTTCTTCCTGGGATAGTAATTAAAAAGCAAAACCCGTGCCAAAAGAAAACCGATCATTCGCCATAAGTCTTCTTTTATTTCTATAAAACCAGCAAAAGGAGCCAGGATGATGAATATCACGGCCTTCAGACGACTGCAAAAAAAGACCGTGTTCGCAATCAGTGCGTTCTGGCTGGCGGTTGTGGTAACCGTTATGGCCGCAGCACCGGCGGCTGCCGGATCTTCCGAATTTAACTCCAAGATCGAAGATGCACTGCAAGGCGACTGGGGCAAGATCAGCTTCAATATCCGCTGGCGTTTTGAATATGTCGACCAGCAAGACAAGGATATCAGCCGGGGCGATCCCATCCGTCTACGCCTCGGCTATCTGACACCGAAATGGTACGAGTTGCAAGGGTTTGGTGAATTCGAGGGCAATACTCCGGTTTTTCTTAACGATTATAACAGTCTTCGAAACGGCAAGGCTCAATATGCCGTCATTGCCGATCCAGGTGAGGCGGAACTCAACCAGGGCTGGCTGGCCTTTTCAGGAATCCCGGATACGGTGATCAAAGCCGGCCGTCAAAAAATCGTCTACAACAACCACCGCTTCATCGGCAACGTCGGCTGGCGGCAGATGGAACAGACTTTTGATGCCGCCGGCATCGTGAATCAGACGTTTAAAAATACGGATTTAAAATTCGCCTTTGTCTCCAACGTCAGAACAATCACGAGCAAGAATGTCGATATGACGTCTCCCCTGCTCAATGTAAGTTATGCGTTTCCCGGGATCGGAAAACTTACGGCCTACGGGTATTGGCTCGATTATGATGATGACCACAACAGCGGTCCCTTTTCCTTTGCGTTTTCAACGCAAACTTACGGCATCCGCTTTAACGGCTCAACATCCCTTGTTAACAACCTTAATCTGCTTTACACGGCGGAATATGCCTACCAGGCAGATTATAAAAATAATCCTTTTCCGATATTATCGCCAAAATAGGCTGGGAGTACCTCGGATCCGACAATGGTGCAGGCTTGCAGACGCCGCTGGGAACCAATCATGCCTTCCAGGGCTGGGCGGATCAATTCCTGGTCACACCTTCCGATGGGGTCGTAGATCTGTATGGCGCACTGGGCACCACGCTTTGGGGAGTTAATTTGCTGGGCGTATACCATCAGTTCGATGCCGCCAAAGGCAGTGCGGACTATGGCAACGAAATCGATGCCCAGATAACCAAAGCCTTCGGTGAACACTATTCGCTTCTGGCTGCCTATGCAAATTATTTTGCCAATGATTTTAAAACCGATACCTGGAAATTCTGGCTGCAGGCGGCGATCAACTTTTAGCTGCTAGTTGA
>NBLJ01000115.1 GCA_002084545.1 Desulfobacteraceae bacterium 4572_123
GCCAACATCGCCTGAATTTTGACATATTTTTTTCCTTTCACAAAATTGAATTATATTTCATGTTGGCTGATAGTATATCATAACTATTTATAATTACAAGTTTTAATTGCTTTTTGGGCTTAAGTTAATGACATTGAAATAGAATTCACAATTTGCCTATAAAATATGTACCAAACTTCACAATATAAATTTAACCATAAAATTCTATCTGAGCAGTTATCTTAAATTAACATGATTATCAGGTAGTTATAAATACTTTCTGATGGCTGTTTCGAGGTATGATTATTGCGTGCAATTTTAGTGCATTATAATGCGGATTTTGAAGTTTCAACCAATCAGGTTTGTAAATTATCGGACGGAACTTTTCATTCAACTGCCCCGGTTGTTATGTGACTTAAAAAAGCAAAAGAATGATAGCTTCAAAGTATTACTTATTGACGGTAGGGCCGTCCTACTGGAACTGCCGTTATCACACTTACAAGAACAAACGGAAGTGACGGGGAGGTTTCGGTTACCGGATTTGAAGCGGCCATCCATGCTTCTCAGGTGGTTTCCGGGGCCAGGTGATAAGAGATGAAATCAAAAGAGGGCCGTCATGTAAGGCGGTCCTACCGTGAGGGGACGTAACTGCATCATCATTGAAGAATTTTTTACAGGCACAGGCTCTAATGATGAAAATGATACACCGTATGTTAAAGGAGATGTTGTTTAATTTTCGGTATATCCAGGTGATTCTAACTTCGTGAAAATATTTTAGAAACCTTTGTTATGGAGGCGTGACTATGTTGAGGAAACTATTGTTCGGCAGCGTTATTTTGACGTTTTTTGGAGTTTTTCTGTTTTTCAGCACTTCGGCTTTGGCCTCGACTACCATATCATCCGATATTACTTCCGACACAACCTGGACGGCAACAGCAGGCCCTTACATCCTTACTTCGGACATTACCATTATCACGGGGGCGACACTTACTATTCAGGCCGGTACAGTTGTCAAATTTAATAATTATTTAATTGACCTGCGTGTTGAAGGCTCCGTGAATGCGCAGGGAACCGGAGCCCAGAATATTATTTTTACGGAGATACGCGATGATGCAGGCGGGGATTCCAATGGAGATGGCAGCGCATCATCTCCCGGATCGGGAAATTGGGGGCATATCGAATTTGCCGCCGGAAGTACAGGGGTGATGGATTATGTTGATATCCGATACGGCGGATATCCATCACTCGGTCAGCTTACCGTCAACGGCGGGATACTGACCCTTACAAACAGTATTATCCGCCATTCTTCCACGCACGGTGTTCGCATCCAGAACAGCGATCCGGTCATGACGGACAATAACTGGCACGACAATGCTTCGGCGGCCCGGATATTGTCTACTGGACGGCAGACGACATCACCGTGCCCGAAGGAATGACGTTGACAATGGGAGCCGGCCAGGTGGTAAAGTTTGGTTTTTACGCCAATGATCTCTTTGTTAACGGCGCCCTTGATGCACAGGGGACCGTCACCGCCCCAATTGTTTTTACAGAGGCAAATGATGACACGGCGGGTGGCGATACGGATAATATTGTTGCGTCTCCCGGACCGTCAAACTGGGGTCGCATTCACGGTCAACGCTGGAGTGCTTACTCTTACAAACAGTATTATTCGCCATTCTTCCACGCACGGTGTTCGCATCCAGAACAGCGATCCGGTCATGACGGACAATACCTGGCACGACAATGCTTCGGCGGCCGTCAGCATGGACCTTGGCTCCAATCCAGACATAAGCGGCGTAACGTTATCAAACAACGGCATTAACGGGATACGGCTTGACGCCGGTAGTTTGACCGAGGACGGTTTCTGGGATGATCCGGATATTGTCTACTGGACGGCAGGCGACATCACCGTGCCCGAAGGAATGACGCTGACAATGGGAGCCGGCCAGGTGGTAAAGTTTGGTTTTTACGTCAATGATCTCTTTGTTAACGGCGCCCTTGACGCTTTGGGTGTTTTCGCAGCCCCCATCATTTTTACCGGAGCCCGCGACGACAGTGCCGGCGGCGACACGAATAATGATGCCGATACAACATCGCCTTCGTCGGGTAATTGGGGCCGCATAGAGCTGACAGGATCCGCCAATGTCATGGAACACGTCAGTGTCAGGTACGGAGGATACAGCTCTGCGGGGATGTTGACCGTCACCAACGGATTAATCAACAATATTATTACCAACAGCTCATGGGGAGGAATACGATCGGCAGGCTGGTCAACGGTGCAGACACGATATAATGATGTGTATAACCCGGGAATAATCAATTATGATAATGTGACCGATGCAACCGGACAAAATGGTAATATCTCGGCCGACCCATTATATAATGACGTTGATAATCTGAATTATGGACTCCAGGATGGTTCGCCGGGAATAGACGCCGGAACAAGCAGCAATTCGCCTGGAGATGATTATTTTTTTAACCGGCGATACGATCATATAGGAATAGCAAACACCGGAGCCGGTTCTTTTGATTATTATGACATGGGGGCCATAGAGTTTGGCGGTATACCACGTGTCGTAAAACACAGGCCCGAGGGTGAAACAGGCAGCCCGGTAGAATTCATGCGTTTTACCTTCCGGAACCGGATCGACAAGGACAGTTTTTCCATTGATGATGATATCGTTAGCTTCACAGGTCCCCAGGGGCCGTTAACCGTAAATGGGTTTGCCTGGATCAATCCGTACATGCTGGACGTGAAATTCGCGCCGCAGTATGCCGTGGGGGGCTATCAAATAGTGATTGGTCCGAATATTCTCGATGAATCCGCCAAGCCCATGGATACTGACGGGGACCTTGTGTATGGAGAGATTCCCCAAGACCGATACAGCGCAGCTTTTTCCACCACGCCGCCGCGTATAAGCCACCACACCCCTTCCGGAGTTGTAAATGGCCCCGTGGACAGGTTGACGATTACCTTTGACAGGCCCATCTCCCAGGCAAGTTTTGACCCCTCGGAAGATATCGCCGGTTTCACGGGCCCGGAGGGAGATCTTGTTGTCACAGGATATAGCTGGGCAGATGCGGAGACCCTCGATATTTACTTTGATCCCTTATCCGTTTTAGGGGAATATACAATGATTATCGGTCCGAATATCTATGATCTCGGAGGCAATGCCATAGATCAGAACGGTAATCTTATTTACCCGGAAGTCCCGGGAGACCAATATAAAGCCGTGTTCACCGTCGCAGACATTGTCCATGTTTCCGGAACCATTGATACGGATACAACCTGGCGTGGCATTACGATTGTGGATGAACCGGTGACGGTTAGCAGCGAGGTCACGCTGACCATAGACCCCGATACCATCATTAAATTTGATCCTTTTCATCGCAGCAATATTATTTTGTCCTCCGGCAGCGTTCTCATTGCCGAAGGAACGGTGGCGCAACCTGTTATCTTTACATCACTTTACGACGATTCGTCCGGTGGTGATGTGAATGTCGATGGGAACAGTTCGACTCCAAATGCAGGCGACTGGCTGGGAATCCACGTTTTGGGGGGGCAGGCTATCCTGGATCATGTAATCCTCAATTACGGGGGAGGGACTGAGAACAGATCCTGGAATAATAGCGCCGGAGCAATTGTAGTTAAAAATGAAGGCGTTGTTATCCTCTCCAACAGCATTATTCGAGACCCGTTTTTTGAGGGAATCCTTGCATGGGGCAGCGGCACGGTCACTGTAATGAATAGTGTCATTACAGGTGCGGACCGCGGCGTTAATTCCGACGGAAATGCCATCGTGGAATTGATGAATTGTACATTGGATGACAACCGGATCGGTATTTACGGCCACAATGGAGATTTGATTATCACTAACTCCATTATAAGCAACAGCATATTTGCCGGGCTATATAATATTTTGAGCTCTCCGATTGATATTAAATACAGCAATGTGTGGTCGGACTCCGGCTCGAACTATCTTGGCAATATCACCGACCAGACAGGACAAAACAATAATGTGTCCATGGATCCGCAATACAGGGATATCACAGGGAGCAGCTATCAACTGGATTACGCAAGTCCGATGATAGATGCGGCAGATGGCACGGTTGCCACGGATACTGATTACATGGGTGCACCCCGCTATGATGATCCAAGGACAACCAATACCGGGGTTGTTACGGCAGACGGTGGGTTCCCCGATATGGGGGCATTTGAATTTGTAGAAACAGCAGCATCAAACATTGATTTGATTGTAAGTGAAATTAATGGTCCGCTGACCGCTACAGCCGGAACATCGGCAACGATTTTCTGGACCGTGAAAAATGTTGGAAGTGAACCGGCCGTCGGCCCGTGGCATGACGGAATCTACCTTGTAGCGGACAATCCCACCCGGGATGTCGTTGAAATAAAAGCGGCGGAAGTACTGTCCGACAGCATTATCGGGGCCGGGGAATCGGCTGATTTTGAAAGCGAGATAAGGGTGCCGGGGGGGACTGAAGGGCCCTGGAGATGGCATGTAAAGGTAAATGTGAAAGGGGATGTCTTCGAGGGGATCAACTGGAAAAATAATTCCAGCGCCTTCTCATATCAAATTCATCTCAGTGTGCCCGCACTCACGGTCGGTGAGACGATTAATGAGGAATATGAAGGCCTTGATCAACAGGAGTGGTTCAAGGTCCTGCAGCCGGCCGGTGAGGAAATTTTAATTACATTGGATGGCCATGCTGAAACCGGACGCAGTCGTTTATATGCCGGATTTGATTCAATGCCTGCTGCTGAAGATTTTGATTTCAGGAACTCATGGGCCGACAGCCCTGATGCTCGCCTGAATCTGCCGGTGTCTGACAACGACCGTACAATATATCTCATGGTGGTTCCGGAGACCATAACCGACGATAAAAATTTTGCTTTGACGGCAAATATCGCCGAATTCAGTATTGATTCGATTAATCTTGATGAGGCGGGCAACGCAGGTTCAACCACCGTCATGATATCAGGAAGCTTTTTCAACGCAAATCTTTCAGCACAGTTACATTCCGTGAACGGGACGACCGTGCTGAATGCAGTGACAATCTTTCTTGGGGATTCCGGAACGGCGTTTGCTACTTTTGACCTGACAGACGTTCCCACGGGCGCTTATGATGTCGTGTTGTTGCAAGACGGCATGGAACGGTCTCTGGAAAACGCGTTTACCATCATAAATGGTGTCGGCGGACGATTAGAGGCGCAACTGCACATCCCTGAAAATGTCCGTGCCGGTCGACCGTTTCAGGGTGTTATTGAATACACCAACGCAGGTGATGCAGATCTTCCCGTCCCATTGATAATATTGACAGGGAGTACCACTAATCCGGTATGGCTGGACGGAGAATGCGACAACTGCACCTGGGGTGACCTGCAATTCTTGGCCATTCCCACAGATATGCCAAATAACGGTGTCCTGCCTCCTGGAAAAGCTTATACGATTCTGGTAAACTCTCTCTGCTGGCAGGGTGATGCCCATTATACATTGGCCGTCAAGTCCGGGAACTCAAGCGATATTGTTGACTGGGACGAACTTAAAACAAAAATCTGGTCTGATTCTGCAGATGCACTTTGGGGACAGGCATGGGACATTGTGGTAACAAATACCGGCACTACTTACGGAGAATATATTGCCGCCCTTTCAGCAGCGGCGGATGAGGCCCGGGGGTATGGATTGGATCTGATAGCCGTGACCGACCTGTTGACCTATATGGTGCAGAGGGAATTAAATTTTCTGCCGGGAGCCTCGCTCAATGGCACCATATCACATATTGATACGGAACAACTGATAGGCAGTGCCACTGTTACAGCAGTAAATATTGCAACCGGGGAATTTTATTTTACGCAAACCTGGTACGACGGCAGTTTCAGTTTTCGAGATCTTCCGGCGGGAAATTATTTACTTCAATCCGATTATTATCTGTCTGATACGTGGAACGAGGTGATTGTACCGGAGTCCGGGGCAGGTGATGAAATAAATATTTCCGTTATGTCCGATATTAAATTGAGTGGCCGGATTATCAGTGCTATGGACAAAATGCCTGTTGAAGGTGCCTATGTGATGGTCACCAGTCTTTTGACGGACGATACTTATTTCACCAGATCTGATGAAAATGGCAGGTATGAGGTGCAGGGGATCCCTGTATATACATTCACGGTGGCAGTATCTGCGGATCAATATATTTCCCCGGAAATACAAACCATTGAGGTGGATGGTGCAACCACTGTCGGTTTAAACCTGGAGCTTGAATCCGGTGGTATTTTGCAAGGTTTTGTTTTTGCTGCCGACAACAGCCCGGTTGCCGGTGCTACTGTCAGAGCCCTGCCGACCCAACCCGGCCAGGGGAAAATTGTTGCCGCTTTGCATGACGGCAGTTATGAAATTAAAGGTCTTGCAACAGGCGTTTATGATGTGGAAGCCGGTGCTCATGGCCATGGTGCGGGTAAACTGGAAGGCGTTTCCGTAACAGCCGGTACCATCACCGGTGAAAAAAATATTAACTTACAGGCGGCAGGCAGTGTCCGGTTCGTTGTTACGGATGCAGCTTTCAACCAACCGATTGAGGGAGCCAGTATCGTGACGGATGCCCCCGGCTATTGGCCGGAACAGGTTGTTACGGATGCCGGTGGCCTTGTTGTTTTCACTGATCTCCCGCCTGGGGATCACACCATGTGGGTGTCTGCAGAGGGCTACCTCACTGACGAAGAAACAGTGACGGTGGTCGGTGGAGAAGAACCCCAGCTATCCATCTCCCTTCGAACAGCAGGCGCCATTAACGGAATTGTGAGAAGCACTGCAGGAGAGTACCTCTCCGATATGCCTGTTACGCTGTTCTGGGACGATGTGATGGTGGCCATGGCATGGACCGGCACAGATGGAGCCTTTGGCTTTCATGGACTTCCGGATGATGAGTATACTCTGGCACTCGGCAACGGGGCAGGTTTTTCAATCGGCCGTCAAACCCACACCTTAAATGATGTCAATAATATGATAGACACCACCATTGAGGTGGATATTTTTGAACTGAGTGGAAAGGTGTCCCTGTCCGGAGGCATTGAACCGGCATTTGATATTCCAGTCAGTCTTCTCCGGGATGGACGATTGATTGATACTGTGTATACTGATGATGAGGGGTATTATCAGTTTTGGGTCATGGAGCCTGACCGGTATGATGTGGCTGCATCGGACGGAAATATCGGATTTGTCAGCCTGAACGATATTGACGTCGGTTCCGGTCTGCAAAGCACGGAACAGGACCTTACTGCAGGCGAGTCATCATTATCCATTTCTGTTTCCGCACCATCGGAAACAACCGGAAATCTTGTTCAGATCGTTCTTTCTCCGGCTGCCGGCTGGCCGGGGATTAGTGAAGAGATCTGGTTCTTTACTTATGTGGGCGAAACTATAGAGATATACACTCTTGAGCCGGGTGACTACAATATCCTTGTATTAAGTGACCACCTGGCAGCACAAAGACATACCGTCTCGGTTCCCCCATCAGGAGTACTACTTCCTGTAATTCTTGAATCCGGTCGAACCCTGCAGGGCACTGTGCGTGACAGCCAGAATAGCCCCATACCGGGTGCCCTTGTACATGTTATCATGCCCGGAGAACCTCCCATATTAATTGCCGTGACCGATGAAAATGGCAATTATGAGAGCACGTCATTACCGGCAGGCAGTTTTGATCTTCTGGTTAATGATGTGTCGCACCCGCCGGCGTATATTGAAAATATTGATTTTTCAGGACCCGATCCCCATAGCCTGGAAACCACACTTTTAGACGATGGCTACAGCATCAGCGGAAGGGTTACGGATAACCAGGATCACCCACTTTTCGGCGTCAGCGTCGAAATTTTAAGTTCGGATGGTGTAATGTTGTTTAAGGAAGTGAGCGGGGCCAACGGTGAATACAATGTAGGTCCTGTGGCCCCGGGGGATTATCAAATAACATTCCACGATTGGGGCCTCCTTTATCAGGAACAGTCGGTTTCCATTGACAACGATTACAGTATGGGCACGATTTCATTAGGAAGTCCCATCAGCATCGAAAGAGGACCTGTACCGGAAAATATCGAAGCAATGGCCTTTGTTGCTGATAATTCTCTCAGGGAAATAACTGCCGGCGATAAACCCGGAATGTCTTTTCTGAAACGTCTTAATGCTATTCGTGATTATGTTCCAGCCATGTTCGGCGGGCGGCTTGAGCAGGTTCAGGGAGAAAAACTGTTCAGAGACGTGAAATGGATGCTGGGTGACAAAATGCCGCCCCCCCAACGGCATGGCATCGATACCCCGGCGTTCAGATCATATTACGATAATATTATGGATGCTTATCTGCAGCAACTTGATGCAAATCCCGATTTGCGGCCATGTAACATATCTGCGGCCTATGGGGAAGCGGCAATTTCGGAAGACATTTTAAACGAGGCGTTCAAGCAATGGTCGAATGAACATAACTACCTTCAACGTTTAGCAACCGCGACGGTTGCCATTGCCGGTACAAAAGGGCTTGCCACCGCGCTTGAGGTTTCTTTGAAACTGATCTCCTGGCAGAAAGACTGGCTTAAAGCAGGCGTGCTGAAAGATATGATTAATGGAACCGACGTAAATGGAAACACTATTTCAGACTTAAAAAAGTCGGAATTGGCCGGGAAGATTTTTTGGCAATTAAAAAGTTTTGTCTATGACCCTCTTGCCATAATGTCAAAGGGTGTGTATGCGGCGTTAAAGAAAGGGGACTGGAAAGCGGCAGCTCCATACATGGATAAAATGATTGCCTGGGAGGCCGGTTTGTATCCAAAACTGGCTGATTTTATGATTGAATCGGGCCTTGAGAACGAATTGGTGGAAATGGTGGGGTCGGAAGAAGGTAAAAAGCTGGCTGAAAAAATGAAGCTGGGAATTTTCAGTAAAATTGCAGACGTGATCGGTATCGCTGATAAACTTATCAAATACCACCAGGAAACAAAGAAAGGTGTGGATACAACGGTACTTCCGGCCATTGAACAGTGGTGGAAAAAGGCACAGTGGTATGATAAGGCCTGGCGTGACCATCGGGAAAAAACAGCGGCTTTGGCAAGAGCTGTGAAAAAATGTCTGGGTGAAAGCTTTAACGTGCCGCCGGCACCTCCTGGACTGATGAATTTAGGCTCACAAAGCACCAACGTATTAGGCTCCATGGACCCGAATGATAAATACACAGTAGGCTTCGGAGCGGAAGGTTTTATATCTTCGGATACCACGATTCTGTACACGATTCTTTTTGAGAATGTGGCAACGGCAACCGCAGCGGCCCAGGAAGTCACTGTGACGGATCAACTTTCCGATAAATTAGACTGGTCGACTTTTCAATTCATCGGCATGGGTTTTAATAAGGTGGATATTGAAGTCCCACCAGGTCTCCAGTCCTTTACCAGAGAAGGTATAACGGTGGCGACCGACACATATCCCGTCAAAGTTCACGCAGAACTGGATCGGGCTACGGGCATCGTGTCATGGGAGATCACATCCGTTGATCCAAGCACGGGAGACCTGCCGGCAGACCCGTTCGCCGGTTTTTTGCCGCCCAATGATGATGAACACCGTGGTGACGGTTATCTGACATTTACAATCCGTCCAAAGGCTGTTCAGGAGGGCACGGATCCTATCAGCAACCAGGCATCCATCGTTTTTGACGTAAACCCTGAAATTCTTACGCCCATCGTCATTAATACAATTGACGATGAACCACCTGCAAGTTTCGTTAATGCCCTTCCTGCTTTTAGCCTGCCCAAATTTGAGGTGCAATGGTCAGGAAACGACGGCAGCGGTTCAGGCTCGGCTTTATACACCATTTATGTCCAGGATAACACGGGCGGTTTCCAACCATGGCTCACCAGCACAACGGAAACAGCTGCGATGTTTTACGGACTTCCCGGACACTCATACGCATTCTACAGCATTGCAACCGATAACGCCGGCCATGTGGAGGCTGCTCCAAGTGCACCGGATGCGACAACACAGGTCGCTTTGATCAAAGGCGATATAAATGGGGACGGCAATACGGATCTCGCCGATGCGATTCTGGCCTTGAAAATAACAACTTTGGTTGAACTTTCAACCTCTGTTTACACGGAAAATGAGATAAACGGCGACAACAAAATAGGAATTGTGGAAGTTATTTATATTCTGCAGGATCTTGCCCAATTGCATTGAAATTATTGCACTAATTGCTAAAAACCAACTGCTAACCGCCAATGGCTGCAAGCTAACCGCTAAAAGCTGACCGCACAGGTGGCAAACATTTGCCATTGGAGGAGGAAAATGAATAATCATATAAAATGGATCGGGGTTATCTGCATTATTTTTTTGTTTTCTTTATTGACCATATCTTCAGCAGAGGATTTGCCTGATGAAAATCATGCGCCCGATATTTGCAGGGCGTGGGCCGATCCCTCTTTAAGGGAAGCCGGGCAGATGGTTTCCCTGAATGTAACGGCCAGGGACCTGGACGGCATCGATGACGTGGATTCGGTGACCGTGGATATGACACCCTTGGGCGGGCAGTTTGTGGATTTAAAGCCTGCATGGGTTCAGGTTGATGATGATCGCCGCTGTCTGGGTTTTGCCGCCAAAGTACAGATTCCGGCTCTGGCGCCTTATGGCCTGCATCATCTGGAGGTAATGGCTGCAGATAAAAGCGGTGCCGTTGATACCGGATTGCTGGATCTTTTTGTGGTAACAAGCTGGGTTGATATCGTTTCGACATGGGCATTCCCAAACCCTGTGGCGGTAGCTCAAAAGGCATTGCTGTCGGCCCGGGTACGGCTCATTGCCCCCAAGAATGCCGAATATGTTGAGCTGGAACCACCCTTTAACCGGATTGAAAAGGCCACGGTGAATATCACCGAGCTTCTTGGGGTGGATTGCGCGCCGGATATGGACTGCATCATTATTAAAGAGATGACCGACCCGGATGGCGACGGGATTTATACCTGTGATGTGCCGGATGTTACCGGCCCCGGGACCTATCAAT
>NBLJ01000014.1 GCA_002084545.1 Desulfobacteraceae bacterium 4572_123
AAATTCAAGGCGGGCAAATTTTGTAATCATGAGGCGTACTTAGCGTACGTTGAATGATTACAAAATGCAGCGCAACGCAGAAGTTGGACTTTTTACGAGACCGTCAATTTTAACTGTTAAACATCCGCCTTAAAAACAACAAGACCCCATCTCTCAATATTCACCGAGATATGGGGTCTTGTTTATCATTTAGTATGCTCATCCTTTTTTAAAAGTGCGGAGCAAGAACAATTTTTGCTGTTAATTGTATTAAATACAGAAGCTTCGAGCATATGTCAACAAGCCATTAGCTCTTAGCTAAATGGTGTTATTTTTTTGATTTTTCAAGCTAAAAGCTAACCGCTAAAAAACTTCGGTTTGAGAATAGCGTCCAACTGACTGTAATTTCAGATGTTTTGAGGTTTTCGTTCAACCACTGCAATGAAACGGGCCTTGTCAATTGCCTTGCGTACATCGACTTAAACCCTGTCCGCGCGGGACTGGTTGAAAAACCTGAGGAGTACAGGTGGAATTCTTTGAGTTACCACATGCAGGCAGACAATAAAGATAACTTCTTATCCCTTGATTTCGGCCTTCGAGAATTTGGTGTTGCGGGTAAATCTGAAAGATTAAGATACCGCAAATACGTGTATGAAGCCGGTGCTGTAGCCAAAGCAGACAATCCGGGAGCAAAGACGATAAATGAAAAAACTTTAGAAAAAAAACGCAAAAAAGGTTTTAAAATCACCCGTATAGATCGCTTCCAGAGCCGCACCCGGTATTTTACGGACTCCGGCATAATCGGCACCAGAAAGTTCGTATCTGTCCACTAAAAAATGAAAAAGGGTTTATCCAGATATTTTGGAATAAACCCTTGATTTCATCAACATAAAAAATATGCCGAGGGACAGAATCGAACTGCCGACACGGGGATTTTCAGTCCCCTGCTCTACCGACTGAGCTACCTCGGCTCAATATAGAAGCTTTCCCGCTTTCGGAAAATAATTTTCTAATCCAAGCCTGAAATTTTGTCAAGCAAATTTTCCCATATCTCCAAAAATAAATTGCATCATTACAGCGGCCGCCAGGGCGGCGGTTTCAGCACGCAAAATCCGGGGTCCCAGGGATGCGGTAATAAAACCACAGGAACGGGCGGTATTAATTTCCTCGCGGGTAAAGCCTCCCTCGGGGCCTAGAATGACAAATATTTTTTTGCAGGGTTGCTCTGCAAGGGTCGGTATTGTTGAAACGGTTTCCGCGGCCTGATTTTCCCAGAATATAATTTTTAAATCACTGCCACGGGCCAGAGAAAGCATATCTTTGAATGCCACCGGTTCCATAATTTCCGGCATGCGGCTGCGCCGGGATTGCTTAAGGGCTTCCACGGCAATTTTTTTCCACCGGGCCGTACGGGCCGTCAGACGCTGCGGGTCTGGCCTGGGAACCGATCGGGCAGCAAAAAAGGGTGCCCAGCACGAAACTCCGAGTTCAGTAAGCCGGCGGACCAGTTCATCCATTTTTTTATCTTTCAGCATCCCTATTGCAAGTGTGATCTTAACAGGAGTTTCGGTTTTACAAATACGTTTATCGAGGACCCGGAGGGCTACTGTGCCGGATGGAAAGCCTGTAATCCTGGCTGTGTACTCCATTCCCGTACCGTCGATGATCTCGATGGCATCACTGACTTTTAATCGTAAAACGGTTTTTATGTGATGTGCATCAGGTCCGCCGATGACCGCCCGGGAATCGACAAGATCGGCTTTTTCAATAAAAAATCGACGCATGGACACCTTCCTTGTAATCGTTCGCGGTTGACAGCTATCGGTTTACGGCTGACAAAACAACATATTGAAATTATGAGGTAAACATCTGTAAATAATCAATTTTTCATCGGATACAACAAGGCATAAAAGCTGGCCCGCCACTACTCAAAACTCATATCTTATTATTTCCCAATAAATCAACAGTTAATTGAAAAGCATGCATGCCGGGCCCGGCAGTTGTTGAAACACGAGGGTTTCCCTGTTTTTCCGGACTGAGCCGCAGGTCTGAAAGCGCAGAGTTCAAAGCGGCAAAAATGTTGACACGAGATATGGCGTATGATAATTTTCAAAAAATTATAAGGGGTTGTTTGATTTCTGAAGTAATCGGAAAATTCTGAATTTTGGAATCATTAAAGCAAGACAGGATCGGGCATAACCGTTCGGCCGTGCAGGGGGATGTGAGACAAAATGACAGAAAAAAATCAGCTTGACCAGCCATCAAAAGGCAATCAAAAACCGGATGATATGAACATTGATGTACCCGAGACACCTTTGGATGAACCATCGGATAAAGAAGAGATTATCGACCTGACGGAATTTGCCGCCGAAGAATCGGAATCGGACGAAGAGATCCGGATGCCGGGATGGAAGAAGAAATTATCGACCTGACTGAAGCTATTAAAGATGAATCTGAACCCGACGACGATTTTGCAGGACTTTTTGAAGAAGTAGATGGAGGGGAAACTGATTTGGAAGTTGGTATGGAAGACGGTGTTTGGAAGTTGGTATGGAAGACGGTGTTATCGACCTGACGGACGTTGCAGTCGAAGAAACTGAAATTGAAAACGACATCACTGATCGTTTTGATGACTCGGAAACAGACATTGATATTGGCGAAGATATTATCGATTTTACGGAAATCACGGATGATTTCGATGGCCGGGATACAAAGTCTGATACCCGGCTTGTTCAGCAGCCCGACAGCCTTGATACGGATTTTGTGGACTCACTGGGAATGGATTTGACTTCCGATTCCGAAGAAAAAACCGAATCTTTTGATACTGATTTAAAAAATGAGGAAACAATAGAGGAATTCGGCATTGCTCTGGACCGGGAGGATACCTCTTCGCCATCGGTAATTGGGGATACGGAACCTGCACTGGACGATATTTTCAAGACACAACCCGGAGAAGCAACACCTCCGAACCTTTCAGGGATACCAGCCGAGCAACTGGAAGAAATTTTGAAACGAATCGTGGATGAGATGTTTTCCGAAAAGATCGAGCAAATGCTGACAACATTCATCGAAAAAGCGGTGGCCCGGGAGATAGAAAGGTTAAAGGAGATATTGCTTGAAGATTCTTCCGGCATGTAAGGATATACCGACAATACGAGTTGGGTCGCGAACTATACCGCGACAAAATCGGGGATTAACAATTAATCCCCGATTTAAATTTGACAGCCTCGCAGTTAAAAGCCGGTGCTTTAAAATAGCCACATTATTAAGGAGTAAAACCATATGAGTTCCGATGTAATAGACAAAAGTTATGAGCCCCACGAAGTGGAAAAACGATGGTATGATTTCTGGGAAAAGAATCAATTATTTGCGGCGGATGAAAAAAACAGCACGGCCAGGTCCTATTCTATTGTAATCCCGCCGCCGAATGTAACCGGTGTATTGCATATGGGTCATGCCTTGAATATTACCATGCAGGATATCCTTTGCCGTTATCGAAAACTACGCGGCGATAATGTATTATGGATGCCTGGTACCGATCATGCCGGCATTGCAACGCAAAATGTGGTTGAACGCAAACTTGCCGCGGACGGGCAGGACCGCCATCAGCTAGGCAGAGAAAAATTCATTGAAGAAGTATGGAAATGGCGCAGACAGTACGGCGGCGCAATTATCAATCAGCTCAAACGACTGGGTGCTTCCTGTGACTGGCAGCGGGAACGGTTTACCATGGACGAGGGCCTTTCACGGGCGGTGCGCAAGGTTTTTGTAAAACTTTATGATGACGGTCTTATTTATCGCGGCAATTATATTACAAACTGGTGTCCGCGCTGTCACACGGCCCTGGCTGATCTTGAGGTGGAACATGAGGAGGTCGAAGGCCACCTGTATCATATACGTTACCCTTTTGCCGATGGTAAAGGTCACGTTGTCATTGCCACCACCCGGCCCGAAACCATGCTTGGCGATACGGCAGTGGCCGTGCATCCCGACGATGAGAGGTATCAAAATATCGGCGATCGCCAAATCATGCTGCCGCTGGTCAACAGAGAGATTCCCGTAATTGTTGATAAATATGTGGACATGTCTTTTGGCACCGGTGCCCTGAAAGTAACACCTGCCCATGATCCCAATGACTTTGAAATCGGTGCCCGTCATAAACTGTCCGGCGTAAAGGTGATCGGCGATGACGGCACCATGTCCGAAGCAGCCGGCAGGTTTGCCGGACTCGACCGTTTCGACTGCCGCAAAGCCGTGATTAAACAACTTGAATCCGACGGGTTTCTTGAAAAAGTGGAACCTTATCTGCACGGTGTGGGCCATTGTTATCGCTGCAAGACCGTGGTTGAGCCCAACTTGTCCAGACAATGGTTTGTGAGCGCCGGACCCCTGGCGAAAAAAGCCATTGCGGCGGTTGAAAATGGAGACACCCGGATCATTCCCGAAATCTGGACCAAAACCTATTATGACTGGATGAACAACATCCGCGACTGGTGCATTTCCCGCCAGATATGGTGGGGACATCAGATCCCGGCCTGGACCTGCGGCCAGTGCGGTCAGGTTACCGTGGCCGTGGAAGCCCCGGAAAAGTGCCCCGCTTGCCAAAGCGTTGATCTGGTTCAGGAAACAGATGTCCTGGACACATGGTTCAGCTCGGCCCTGTGGCCCTTTTCCACCATGGGATGGCCGGACGATACACCGGAACTGAAGCTGTTCTACCCCACATCCGTTCTTATCACCGGCTTTGATATTCTCTTTTTCTGGGTGGCCCGCATGATGATGATGGGTATTCATTTCATGGAAGAGGTTCCCTTTAAGGATGTCTATGTTCATGCCCTTGTACGGGACGAAGAGGGTAAAAAAATGAGCAAGTCCACGGGCAATGTGATCGATCCCTTGAACGTTATTGATACATATGGCACGGATGCTTTCCGTTTCACCCTGGCGGTTTTTGCCGCCCAGGGACGGGATATCCGGATGTCTGAAAAACGGGTGGAAGGTTACCGCCATTTTATCAACAAACTCTGGAATGCGGCCCGTTTTGCATTAATGCACATCAGTGAAAACGCGGATGCCGTCAACCCGGAGCACCTTGCACTTGCCGACCGCTGGATACTGTCCCGGCTTACCAGTGTGACCCGGACTCTTGCCGAAGCCCTGGATGAATACCGGTTCAACGATGCCGCCGGGGCTCTCTATCATTTTGTATGGCACGAATTCTGTGACTGGTACCTGGAGGCCGTCAAACCGGCCCTGTACGGCAAGGAGGGTGAAAAAAGACTTGGTGCCACCAGGAACGTGCTTCGCCATGTTTTAAAAAATACACTGATTTTACTGCATCCGTTTGTACCTTTTGTTACAGAGGAGATCTGGCACAAACTGCCCCGCACATCAGGATCGATCATGACGGCAGCTTTTCCCCTGGATACTCCCGAAGATCCGCTGCCCGGAAAAGACAATAAAGCCGAATCCCTGATGGAGCTTATTTCCGGCATGATCACCGGTATCAGAAATATCAGGGGAGAGATGGGTATCGCACCCTCTCTGGCTCTGGATGTTACCCTGCAGTCCAGTGATAATAATATCCGTGGTGCAGCAGCCGACAACAAGGATCTGCTGATTAACCTGGCCAGGCTGAAATCCTTCACGGTCGGAAAGCCGGGATCAAGGCCCAAAGCCGCGGCAACGGCGGTTGTTGCCAATGCAACACTCTTTGTCAGCCTGGAGGGGATTATTGATTTTGCGAAAGAGGCCGACCGGCTGGAAAAAGAGATGCGGAAAATCGACATTGAGCTGGGCAAACTTTCAAAAAAATTAAACAATGACGATTTTTTGAGCAAAGCCCCGGACCAGGTCGTCGCCAAGGTCAGAAACAAATCCGACAGCCTTGCGGAAAAACAGGATAAACTTAAAATCAATCTGGACCGGATCAGGGAATTTGAAGGAGAAAAATAAAAAACCGTTCATGCTGCTTGACCGGATAAAAAAAGAATTGAACTCATGTATTCTACAAAACATCTCATAGACACTGCATTACAGGAAGATATCGGCTCCGGCGACATCACCACGGAGAACCTTGTGAATGAAGAACTCGCCGGTTCCGGCATTATCGTTGCCAAGGAACCCCTTGTGATTGCCGGGCTTGATATTGCCCGTGCGGTTTTCAGGCGCCTGGATTCAAATATTGAGTTTACCTCCGATTATAGTGACGGTGATAACGTTAAAACAGGTTCCACCGTCCTGGCCATGCAGGGCAGACTGCGCCCACTGCTTATTGGAGAACGAACGGCATTGAATTTTCTTCAACATCTTTCCGGTATTGCCACTAATGTTCAAAAGTATGTAAAACAGATTGAACATAAAAATGTGCGGCTGGTGGACACGCGAAAAACAACACCCTGCTGGCGTGTTATGGAAAAATATGCAGTGCGTGTGGGGGGTGCCTATAATCACCGCATGGGACTGTATGACGGTGTTTTAATCAAGGATAATCATATTGCCGCTTGCGGGGGCATTGCAAAGGCTGTCCGGACGGTCCGCGGCAGGATTTCTCATCTCGTAAAAATCGAGGTGGAAGTGATCGATATCAAGGGTGCCGAGGAAGCCGTTGCAGCCGGTGCGGATGTAATCATGCTGGATAATATGGATACGGATCAGACCCGGCAGGCCGTTAAAGTCATCAACGGCCGGGCCATTGTCGAAGTTTCCGGAAACGTGACCCAAAAAAATCTGACCGCCCTCGCCGATACCGGTGTGGACATTATTTCCGCAGGAGCACTGACCCATTCGGCTATGAGCGTGGATCTGAGCATGCGAATCAGTCAGGAACGGTAGAATACTGAAGGAATATGAGTTTTCGATCAGGCTCTAATTAACCGACCACTTACATCCAAAGCCGCTTATGCTGCCCATTCGTGATACCATATCTTCAAAAAACTATCCGGTGGTCAACACGTTGATCATTGCAGTCAACGTCGCCGTATATCTGATGCAAAAGACTTATGGGGCTGATATCGACCGGTTCATCTATATTTACGGACTGGTCCCGGCCCGCTACAGCCTCCCCCAGATCGCCGCCTATTTTACCGTCGGTCAGCAGTTTTTTTCTCTTATTTCGTTTATGTTTCTCCATGGCGGCTTCTGGCATCTGCTGGGCAATATGTGGTCCCTTTATATCTTCGGAGACAATGTTGAAGATCGTCTCGGGCCTTTACGCTATCTTTTATTCTATCTGCTCTGCGGTCTGGCATCCGGCCTGTCCCACCTGATACTGAACCTGCATTCAAAAGTCCCCACCATTGGCGCCAGCGGTGCCATTGCCGGAGTCATGGGCGCCTATTTCATTCTTTATCCCAGATCAAAAATATTGACCCTTATTCCTATCATTATTATTCCCTGGTTTGTTGAAATTCCGGCGTTTTTTTTTCTGGGGCTATGGTTTATGATGCAGTTTATCAATGCCGCGGGCAGTCATTTGCACGGTGGCGGAATAGCCTGGTGGGCCCATATCGGCGGTTTTGTTTTCGGCATTGTTTTTCTGTATCTGATGGAAAAGATACCGAACAGCGGTGCCACGCATAAGGTACAAAAAGTGACGGCCAGACACGGGACCCATCGACTGCAGGTGATTCGTCCGACCGGGGGCGGGGAGAGTCCTCATCTTCGAGGCACCCTGAATATCAGCGCGCAGGAGGCGCTTAAAGGAACCCGTAAGCTGGTAAATATTCCATGGGGATTTCAGAAACGGCTGTTTAACGTGGTGGTACCGTCCGGTATACGCACTGGAAGTATACTGCGCTTAAAGGGAATGGGAAAACAGATGCCAGGCGGCCGACGCGGAGACCTGCTTTTGAAGGTGACAATACAGCACTGACAAAAAGCACATCGCAAATTCTAGGCAAACAAGCTGGAAACTTTGTTGCGTCCCGCATCTTTGGATGTATACATGGCCTTGTCGGCGCGCTTGATAAATTTAACCAGATCTTCTTTAAAAATATATTCGGTAACACCGATGCTGATGGTTACTACTGTCACTACCCCTAGCTTGGGCTGCATTTTTTCAGCAGCCACTGAACGCCTGATTCTGTCAGCCACGGTTACAGCTTCCCGTCCGCTGGTCTCCGGGAGAATAATCGTAAATTCCTCTCCGCCGTACCGGTAGGCGGAGTCCATCATTCGCAGGCAGCTCTTTATTTTTTCCCCGATCTTAATCAGAACTTTATCGCCTTCCAGGTGGCCGTAGGCGTCATTATAGTCTTTAAAATGGTCGATATCCAGCAAAAGAAGCGACAGGGGGTGTTTGTATCGATTTGACCGGTCCACCTCTATTTTAAGCTGGTTATAAAAATATCTGGAATTGTATAGTTTCGTAAGTCCGTCGGTTATGGCCAGCTTTTGCATCCTGTCCAGCATATGATCCCGCTCCAGGGTGAGATGACGTTCCTTCAAAACTCTTTTCAGTCGAAGAAGCAGTTCTTCAAAGCGGACCGGTTTGAATACCAGATCGCTGGCTCCCTTGTTAATGGCTTCTTCATAGGAATAATCACCGCTGTATCCTGTCATCACAATCACATCGGCGTCATAGTCTCTGATAATTTTATCGGTCAGTTCAAGACCATCCATACCGCCAAGCATGATATCGGTGATAACAACCTGAATCGCATTTGATCGTAAAATTTCAAGGGCCATTTCAGCACTGGAGGCCGAAAATGTATGATACCCTGAGATTTCAATAAATTCGCGCATTGAATCCCGGATGGCATCATCATCGTCGACAATTAGAATTTTAATATCCATTTTCGATTGTGAAAGCATCTCTTTTTTCATAATTTAAAACCAGCCGCAAAAGGTGGAGAATAGTCGCGTATGTGTTTAACAAATAAGACAAATTTTTAAAGGCTACAGCATAACCATAAAGAAATAATGTGTCAACCGACTTTTCCTCCGCAAACGCAGGACAAACATGTTTGATTTTTGTAGAGCCGGGCGATCTATCTTTTTTTGACACTATTTATCCGAATGAACATAATCGACACCAAAGCCCTCAATGAGCCGAAGCATCTGGAAATAACTGCCGAACACCTGCCGATGAGCATCAAAAATATTCCAGCTTGCGCCGATACGGGCCCAGTCGCTGTTTCTCAAAACCGATAAAAAAGGCCAGCAGGGCCGGAATCACAAACAGGGTAAACACCCTGGACAGGGGCAGTAAAAAATTCCACTGCAGGGCTTGATATGTCTGCGTCAGCTTGTCGGCATTGCCCCCGATATTGACTTGTACCCCTTGTAATCTGCCACTGGTGTCCATTTGAGACACCAGCCCTTCGATGGCCTCCATGGCTGATTGCAGTGCAAGCGTTGCAGGAGGAGTCATCTCCAGCCGGATATTACGCTTTTTCTCCAGATGGTCGATCTGGTAACCGCCGTCAGGGCGGCCCTTTCCCATTTCCGACTCAAAAATACCCGGCTGAATGCTGACTCCGAACATACCGGGAATCGATGCGATGATGCGGTTCATCAGGGGCATCAGTTTGCGGACCTCGGTTTCACGCTCATCGATGCAGGTGACCCCGAACATGTTGATCATGTCCGCGGCAACGTAAAAGGTGTCTTTGATCCGGGGAAAGCCGTCCCTGCCGTCCTCTTTCATGTAAGGCGCGAGCTGGTCATATATATAAGTTTCCACTTCGTGGCGCTTGGCGGCGGAATCCCCCGGGGAGGCACCAGAATATTCATGATGATGTTCTGGTTTCCCTGGGGCAGGTACTCGGCCTTGGGTATCAGAATCCAGACCATAACCAGGGAAAGTGCGGTAAAGCATATATATTTTTTTGAAACAAATTCGATATCGCCACGATCAAACTGACGAAAAAACCACCGGCCCGGTTCACGACACCGGGTTTATCCTTCTTTTTAAGACCCGATTTTCGATAAAGCAGGTTCATGGCCGAGATCGGTATGGCCAGGGCCGTAACCAGGGTCGAGCGAACGCTGCGCAAAAACAAAAGCAGCACGCAGATGGCCAGGAGCCCGCCGACGAACACATTCCGCTTGACGATACTGATGGCTTTGAGAATGTAAGGGGCTTCATCATAGTTCCATTTATTCGCTGTTCACGCAGTGTAAAGCGCAGACCGTCATATGCCTTTTCACTGGCGGCCTCCTCCGGATAGAGAGTTTCATATCGTTTGAGGTCTTTTTCCACATTTTCGATCTGTACATCCATCTGCCCTATCCGGGTCTGGGCGAGCTGGATCTCCTTTTCGATAAAATCGGTATTGAGCCGGACCAGGATATCACCTTTTAATTGTCAAAAGTTTTGATGCAGTATTTGCATATATTGTCAAAAAGAGCTATTTAAAAATAATGAAAAGTATTGTTCTAATATCCACGCCATGGCCTCTTTTCAGCCGGCCCTCTATACAGCTCGGTACCTTGAAATCATATCTGAAGCGGGAAATTCCCACTCTGGATATGAAGGCTCATCATTTTTATTTTAAATTAGCAACGGTTATCGGCTATCCCCTATATCGTGAAATTTCCGAAAAAACCTGGCTGGCTGAATCCGTTTACGCGGCTCTGTTATATCCCGAGCGATTCGATGCTATTCAAACTTTATTCTACAGGGAAGCAAAGGGTACTCCGCTGTCGGCTGAGGTTGACTTTAAAAAATTGATACATCAGGTAGCCGGCGTTACCGATGAATTTATCCACAGCGTTCACTGGGACCGTTTCGGACTGGCAGGCTTTTCAATCTGTTTTTGTCAGCTCACATCCTCTTTGTATTGCATACGATCCATAAAGAGAAAATTCCCACATCTTGCCATCGTCGTCGGCGGGTCCATGTTTGCGGGAGATTCCATCAAAGACCTTTTTACTATATTCCCGGAAATCGATTTTGTTGTCAACGGAGAAGGAGAACAGCCCCTGAGCGGACTGGTCCGCCATTTGAGGGATTCGGCCGATCCTGAAAAGATCTCCCGTATCCCCGGAATCGTTACTTCACGGCGTTTCAATGATAAAAATCCGGTCACCCTCAGTCAGGTGACGGACCTGGGCGATCTGCCGGTTCCGGATTATGACGATTATTTTCAACTGATGGAATCAGTTGCCCCGGGAAAAAGCTTTTTCCCGACACTGCCTGCCGAAGCATCCCGCGGATGTCGATGGCAGACTGCCAATGCAGGGCATTCGGGCTGTGCCTTCTGCAATTTAAATCGTAACTGGCAGGGATACCGGTGCAAAGGCCCAAAACAGGTAACTGCGGAAATCGATCATCTCACTTCAAAATATCGCAATCTCTCCGTGGCATTCATGGACAATCTAATGCCGATCAAAACCGCGATGGAGATGTTCGATCATATGGCCGGATTAAAAAAAGATCTGGGCCTGTTTTGTGAACTCAGGGCCACTACTCCGAAACGGATACTGGAAAAGATGAACTCTGCCGGCGTCAACAAGGTCCAGATCGGTATCGAAGCCCTCAGTTCCCGACTGCTTGAAAAATTAAACAAAGGGACTACCGCCATTCAGAATCTGGAAATCATGAAGCACTGTGAGGGGCTTGGTATCGTCAATAACGCCAATTTGATACTGCATTTTCCAGGCAGCGATGTCGAGGACATGAATGAAACCCTGCAAAATCTTGAGTTTGCCACTTTCTTTCGACCTCTGAGGCTGGTTCATTTCTGGCTCGGACAGGGAAGCGCGGTATATGAAAACCCTGCAGCCTTTGGCGTCAAGGCGGTTTTTAATCATCCGAATTATGCAAAAATTTTCCCGGAAGATATCCATCGTCACATGATCTTTATGATCCAGGGGTATCGCGGCGACATGGGATATCAGAAAAAGCTGTGGCGGCCGGTTGAGCAAAAGGTCCGTGCCTGGGGAAAAGCATATGCCCGGATTCATCAGACCGGCGGCGATACGCCGATTTTGAGTTATCGGGATGGAAAAAATTTTATGATAATCCGCCAGCGACGGCTTTCAGGCGCCCCCTTCACCCATCGCCTGGAAGGCCTTTCCAGAAAGATTTACCTGTTTTGCGGACAACATCGATCACTGAAGAGAATTCTTCATCAATTTCAGGGGCTGACCGAAGACAGGCTGATGCCTTTTTTAAAAATGATGACGGATAAAAAATTGATGTTTGAAGAAAACAGGGAATACCTGAGCCTGGCAGTTCCGGTGAGATAAGCTATCAGCTAATTACTCAACACCTATTAGTAATGCGGCGGGGGGCTTTCTTCGTCCTGATTACGGATAATAGACGGCAGAATTACTTTTGTATGCTCTTCAAGGGCAATGAGTTTTTTCAGGATTTCATCGATCTGGTTTTGCTGTTTTGTAACAACATCGTTGAGATCCTCAATTATTTTTTCCTGGTAGATCAGTTTTGTCTCCAGGTATTCGAATCGTTTTGTCATTACACTTCCCCCATCGAGAACTCGCGAACCACCGGATCAATCTTTCCGGAAACAACAAATTGCAAGCATCAAATCTCAAATAAACTCCAAATTACAATAGCCGATAGCCAGCCCTTGTTTGTTATTTGCTTTCTGGTGATTGAGATTTGTTTATCAATTGTGGCTTGACACATATAAGAACCTAATCAATTGAATATTCATACTTTTTTATATCTGGATATCTTCCACTACAAAAGGGATAAAGCGGATTCCGATGCTTTTTTTCTTTACCCATATGCGGGCCATGGTAATGGTTTCACCATCTATATTGACGATAGCCGGCATCTCCTCGGCGCAGGAAATATCATTTGTTTTGAATTCGTAATAGGAAGTGCCTGCGCTGTCCGGTTCTGTTATTAAAACAACTTTTTTAGAATCATAAGGATGCTTTTTCAAAAGCCCGGAAAAAGGAATGTGTGTTTTTCTTAATTCCTGGATGTTTTTAGGTTTTTTGTAAGTCTGGATCTCTAATGTTTCCGCTTTTTGTAAAAAAAATGAGCTTGGCATAACATCTGCTCCCTTGCGAGACAAATATCTTTATTAACCGCTTTATAAGTTCAGCCGTTTGAGCATTGAGGATTTCCATCACCGATCCGATGATTTGTGATTCCGGCCGGCCGAGCTTCATGATTCCCGGCGGCATTGGCCGGATCATGCGTTGCCGAATGTTCCTGATAATTTGTAAGGGCAAGATAAAGGGCGCCGGCGGCTACCTCGGCACAGTGAATTTCAGCCGCCGGCAGGGTTCCCAGATATTCAAGAACCTTTTCAGGTGTGATCTCCCAGGCTTCCTCCAAAGTTTTTTTCACGGCCAGATCAGCAATCGTGTTGGCACAGGCATTGGTATTCATACAGCCGTTGATTTCATATGAAACGGCTTGAATCCTTGCGTCTTTCACGGTTAAGAATATTTCGACACTGTCGCCGCAGGCACCGGTGCGCTTGCCGTATCCGTCCGGATTTACAACCCTCTCTCGACGATCGGTGCGAAAGGCCATTTCAAGGTACTGCATTGAATGTTCCTGCCAGAAATCAAAATCTTTTCCCATTTTTGCAAATTTCCTGAATCATTATCCATTGAACATATCCAACAGCTTTGAAATCAACTGTAAAAATATAAACAGGCATCCGGTTTGTCAAGCTGCAAAAAACCGAACAAGACAGGGTAAAAGCATATAACCTTGACGCAGTGTTCCGTGCGTCAAAGTTTCCCAATGCATCCGGCAGTGTCGGATGCGCTCAGGGCCGGCCGGATTAACCGGTTACGATACTTTTCTGATACTCTTTTTTTCCAGGATTTTTTTCCACAAACAGCCTTTCCCGGGTAAACGGATCCATTTGAGTACAATACATCAGGGTCGAATAGGTAGAAGGGGTCGGCGTGAATATCTGGACCTGTTCGGGACGGATGCGGAGTTCGCGGGTTGAAAATGATGCAAGATTTTTCATATCCTTTTCAGTGCACCCCGGGTGGGCCGCAATCATATAGTAACTTAAAAATTGCTGTTTGCCCGCATCTTGAGTGAATTTGAAAAAAAGATCCTTGAAGGCCACCAGAGGGGCACGGCCGCATTTGCCCATTTTTTTCAGCACGGATTCTTCCGAGTGCTCGGGCGCCACTTTAAGCTGACCCGAGGTGTGATGAATAACAATTTCATTCAGGTAACGGGCACCGTTTTTTTTGTCCGCCAGCAACAGATCATACCGCAGGCCCGACGCCACAAAAACTTTTTTTACCCCCTTGATACTGCGTATTTCCCGAAGCAGGGCCAACTGCCGGCCGTGGTCTATTTTTAACACCGGGCAGATTTCAGGGAACAGGCAGCGCCGGTCCGGGCAGGGGCCGTCCTTCAATTTTTTAGTACACTCATATCCGTACATGTTTGCGGTGGGACCGCCTGCATCCAGGATATAGCCTTTAAAATCAGGATATCGGCTAAGCAGTTCAGCTTCTTTTAAAATGGACCTCCGGCTGCGCCACTGGATTGTGCGGCCCTGATGAACGGCAATCGCACAGAAATTGCATTCGCCGTAACACCCCCTATGGGTGGTCAGGGAAAACTTGATGGTAGCCAGGGCCTTCACGTGGCCCTGCTTTTTATAAAAAGGATGCAGATCACGCTCGAAATCCAGGTCATGGACCTCATCGAGTTCGATACCTGCTATATCCTTTGGATTTTTACCTGCACGCAGGTGCCGGCAAAGGGCCACCACCGCCTTTTCCCCCATGCCGTAAACCAGATAATCGGCCCGTGCATCAAACAGAATCGATCGCCTGACCCTGTTCGACCAGAAATCATAATGAGCAATCCGCCTGAGACTGGCTTCGATACCGCCAAGTACAATGGGACAGGTATCCTTAAAATATCGGCGAATCTGGTTGGCGTAGACGATAACGGCCCGGTCCGGGCGTCGAGTGTTGCTGCCGCCCGGGGTGTAATCATCTTTTTTGCGCCGTTTTTTTAAGGCTGTATAATTGGCCACCATGGAATCAATGCTTCCGCCGGAGATACCCCAGAAAAGATGCGGTTCTCCCAGCCGGGAGATATCCTTATCCGAATGGACATCCGGCTGAGCAATTACCGCCACCTTAAATCCGGCCGCGGCCAGGACCTTGCCTATAACGGCAATTCCCATGAACGGGCTGTCAATGTAGCTGTCCCCGGTGACGAGAATGACATCGGCTTTTTCCCAGCCCAGGCGGTTCATTTCGGTTCGGGTGGTCGGAAGAAACATTTGGATATGTTTATTTTGTGATGCTTGTAATTGTAAGCTAAATTCCCAGGTAGGCTTTCTGAACGTCCGCATTTGAAAGCAGATTCGATGCTGAATCCGCAAGGGTTATACGGCCGTTTTCCATGACATAGCCCCGGTGGGCTACCTTCAGGGCCAGATTCGCATTCTGTTCAACCAGAAAAATAGTGGTTTTATTTTCAATATTCACTTTTTTGATGATCTCGAATATCTGTTTGACCACCAGAGGTGCAAGGCCCAGGGAGGGTTCATCCAGCAGCAGAAGTCTGGGTTTGGCCATCAGTGCCCTGGATATGGCCAGCATCTGCTGCTCACCGCCGCTTAAAGTGCCGCCCGCCTGATGCCGGCGTTCCGCCAGAATAGGAAAAAGGGTGTACACATAATCGATGTCGTTTTTGAGATTTTCCTTGTCATTGCGAAGAAAAGCCCCCATATCCAGATTTTCCCTGACGCTCAGATAGGGAAATATCCGGCGTCCTTCAGGTACCTGGCAGATTCCCAGGGACACTATTTTGTCCGGGATCATATCCTGAATCGGTTCTCCCCTGAAAAAAATTTCTCCGGATCTGGGCGGGGCAATGCCGGATATCGACATAAGCGTTGTTGTCTTGCCTGCACCATTAGCACCGATAAGGGTGATAATTTCGCCTTCGGATATGTCGATACTGACACCTTTCAAGGCCTGAATGTTACCATAATAGGTCTGTATATTTTTTAGATTAAGCATCTATATCTTCTCCGAGGTAGGCCTTGATCACTGCGGGAGTGTTTTTTATCTCGGTCGGTGTACCCTGCGCGATCTTTTTACCGTAGTCCATGACAAAAATTCTGTCGGAGAGACTCATGACAAGCTTCATATCATGCTCTATCAGCAGAATGGATATTTTTTCCTCATTACGGATTTTGACGATCAGGTCCACCAGCTCTTTTGTTTCCAGCGGGTTCATGCCGGCGGCCGGTTCATCCAAAAGCAGCAGAAAGGGCTCAGTGGCCATGGCCCGTGCGATTTCAAGCCGTCGCTGGGCCCCGTAGGGCATATTCATGGCCAGTTCATTGACATATTCGGTCAGGTCCAGCTTTTCCAGGATCATATAACTGTCGTCAACAATGGCTTTTTCTTCTTTAATCGTGGCCCTGTTTCTGAAAATAGCCCCGGCAATACCGGCGTGAACCCGACAGTGTCTGCCGATCATAACATTTTCAAGCACCGACATATTGGGGAAAAGCCGGATGTTCTGAAATGTTCGCGCCAATCCCTGCTCTGTAACTTTATTGGGTTTTAATCCGTTGATTTTTTTTTGTTTTTTCCCTTTGGGAGCAATCAACACATCTCCCCTGGTGGGGTTGTATATTCCGGTGATACAGTTAAAAAAAGTGGTCTTGCCTGCGCCGTTAGGTCCGATCAGGGCAACGATTTCACCCTGCCGGATATCGATATCGACTTTATCAAGGGCCCTTAATCCCCCGAAATCCATGGTCAGGTTTTTTACATCAAGTATCGGTTCCATAAGCCTCGTTTTATCCATTTTTGCCCGACTTTTCAAACTTGTACGTCCTGCGGACATTGCTGATGATGCCGCCGGGCCTGAAAACCATCATCAGTACCAGGGCCGCGCCAAAGACCAGCATCCGATATTCTGAAAACGCCCTTAAATATTCCGGCAGAAGAATCAGGACCAGCGCTCCCAGAATAACCCCGACAACGGAGCCCATACCGCCCAGGACAACCACGCACAGGATCATGATCGACTCCCAGATAGTAAAACTGGCCGGGTTGATAAAAGTTGTCTTGGCGGCAAATACCACACCTGCCATGCCGGCCCAGGTTGCCCCCAGCGCAAAGGCGGTGAGTTTGGTTTTGGTTTTGTCGATACCCATTGCCTGGCAGGCGATCTCATCCTCCCGCAGGGCGATCCATGCCCTGCCGATCCGGGAATTCTGCAGCCGGTTGACAACAAAAATCGTAAACAGCGTCAGGCCGATCATGATAAAATAGATATATATGGTCGCAGCGCTCAAAGAGAACTTGATTCCGAAAAATCCGGGCCGGGGAATATTGGCAATGCCGCTGGGACCAAAGGAAAATTCATTCCAGTTTTCAAGGATCAGCCGAATGATTTCACCGAAGCCAAGGGTGACGATGGCCAGGTAATCTCCCCGCAAACGGAGTACGGGGTAACCGAGTATGATGCCGAAAAGGGCCGCAAGGCCGGCCCCGATGGGCAGCGCCATCCAGAACCCCACACCGAAATGAAAATGCAGCAGTGCGTAACTGTATGCCCCAACCGCGTAAAAAGCCACATAGCCGAGATCCAGCAGACCGGCCAGCCCCACAACGATGTTCAGGCCCAGCCCAAGCATCACATAGGTCAGGGCCGTGACCATAATGTTGACCTGGTAAACGGAAAATACAAAGGGAAAGACCAGGGTGAACACACCGATGCCGATGAGTGCGGGGACATAGACCTTCCGTTCCTGAAAAATGCGCTGGCCCAGGGGAATTTTTTTAATCTCTTCACCTGTTGGCGCCTTGCTGCCCATCTCCTTGCGCCGGATCATGGCGCGCCAGATAAAAGATAGAACAAAGCTGCCCACCCCCACTATCAGCATGTTGGCCCAGCGCCATTCAACCACATTATGAATCGTGTTAACCCGGATCACCATGAGGGGGAAGGTTAAAAACATGAACCAGATGGAAACCAGAAATGATTTTTTTATTTCATCAGACGTAATCAATGCAACAACCCCTATACCTTATCAGTAGTGGATCGTCCTAAAATGCCCGCCGGCCGGAATATCAGGATAAATACCAGAAACAGAAATGCAAACACATCTTCATAATCACTTGAAATATAGCCGGTGGCAAAACTTTCGGTCCAGCCCAGCACAAAGCTGCCCAGAACCGCTCCCGGGATACTGCCGATGCCGCCCAGAACCGCCGCTACAAAGGCCTTGATGCCGGCGATAAAGCCGATATAAAAATTGATCTGCCCGATATGGGAAGCAATCAGGACACCGCCTATGGCCGCGGTTGCAGAACCCACCACAAAAGTCACTGAGATCACCCTGTTGACATTAATGCCCACCAGGGCCGCCATGGTTTTGTCCTGGGCCGTTGCCCGCATGGCTTTGCCGATCCGGGTAAATTTGATCAGGATCGTCAGAAGGATCATCACGATGGTGGTGGTGATCAGGATGACGATTTCCGGTGAACTGATGATATGGGCAACAGGCTCCATGAATTCGAAATCGGGGATAAGCGCGGGAAAGGGCAGAAAATCGGATGTCTGAGCCAGAAGTACATAGTTCTGCAGGAAGAGAGAAACGCCGATGGCACTGATGAGTGCTGAAAGGCGGGGTGCGTTGCGCAGCGGCTTGTAGGCAATTTTTTCTATTGTGTATCCGTAGGCGGAAGAATAAACAACCGCGGCCAGGGCTGCCAGAACAAGGATGGCGATATGGTTCCAGCCAAGCAAAGTCAAGACACCTGTAACAATAAGGGCGGTAAAGGCACCGATCATATAGATTTCACCATGGGCAAAGTTAATCAGCTCGATAATGCCGTAAACCATGGTGTAGCCAAGGGCGATCAGCGCATAGATGCTCCCGCGGGTAAGCCCCCCGAAAAACAGTTCTAAAAAATATTCCCAATCCATTTAGATTGTTTTACTCCTCAAATTAAAATATCAGGGGCGGGATAAAATAGATCCCGGCCCCTGATATTGTATTTTTTCGAGATTTATTATTTCAGTTCAACATATACGCCGTCTTGAACCTGATAGACCGAAAAACCGGCGCCGATTGCATCACCGCGATCATCAAACTTGATTTTCCCGATGGGGGTTTCTACCCATTCGGTTTTCAGGGCACTGGTAACCGCATCATAATCGGTTGATCCGGCTTTTTCAATTGCGTTCAACATCGCAATGGCAGCGGAATAAGCATTAATATAGAAGGCTCCGGGATCAGAACCATATTTCTCTTTATGCTCTTTTATAGCCTGAATATTCATGGGGTTTTTGGAAGTGTCTTTGGGGCCTGAAGCATAAACGCCTTCAGCATATTTGCCGGCGACCTTGATGAAGGTATCGTCTTTTACGCCGTCATCGGAAAGAAAGATGGTTTTCATTCTTTTTTTACGCATCTGGCTGACGATCTTGGACGCTTCCGGATGATATCCGCCGAATATCACGCACTCGGCCTTGAATCGTTTAATTTTTTGAACCACGGCGGAGTAATCCACCGCACCCGGCGTAACGCCTTCGAAAAGAACCACTTCGCCCCGGCCGTCTTCTTCTATGTATTTTTTAGCAAATTCGGCAAAGCCCTTGCCGTAATCGCCCTTATCATGAATCACGGCGATTTTTTTAACTTTCAAAGTATCCAGTGCAAAAGCCACATCCAGTTTGGCCTGGGCGTCATCGGATGCGATGGTTCGATAGAAATTAGGGTAATCGCCACTCTGAGTCAGTCCCGGGTTGGTGGCGGAAGGGGAGATGGCAATAATATTGGAATCTTTATAGATGCCCAATGCAGCCTTGGTGGCACCGCTGCAAATATGCCCTATAACGGCATCAACGCCCTCGGAGACCAGTTTGGTGGCCGTATTGGTGGCAACCTCGGGTTTGCAAACATCATCTTCGGGCAGAACTTCTACCTGGCGGCCGAGCACCCCGCCTTTTGCATTTATTTTTTCAGCGACGATTTTGACAGCGTTGATAGTTGGAATTCCATAAGATGCGAGATCGCCGGAATGGGCGCCTGCGACACCTATCTTGATTGGATCCGCGGCAAAACCGATTCCGGATAACATAACGATCATGAACAGACCTGCGACAGCGGCAACAATAAACTTCCCAACATTTTTCTTCATAACCCTCTCCTCCTCAATAATTGTTAATAATGATACAAAGTCCTTCTATATAACGATATTAGTATTTCCAGTCAAGATACAAATTATATTTCATTTACGAAAATTATCTTGCCGTTTCAGGCGGATGGCTATATGAAAACAGGCAGCATCATGTAATCGGGGCAGGCATGTTAGACCCCGGCTGGATAGATATAATTCGGAATGACACGAATTACAGGAGTAAACAGCGTGATAAAGATAGGCATAATCGTCAAAACCGATTCCAGGGCCGGCAGCCGTGCCGATGAATTCGAGGCATGGTTGAAAGCACGGAACATTGCGGTGATTAGAAAAGAAAGTATACTGCCCAATCGCGGACATGCGGATCAGCTCCATGCGATTGCACCGCCGGACCTTTCCTGCGTATTTGTTCTGGGCGGTGACGGCACTTTTTTAAGCGCGGTTCGCTGGATCGGCAATCAGGATATTCCAATTCTTGGCGTCAAATTCGGCGAGGTGGGGTTTCTGGCCGGCATCGTTGCGGACAATCTGTTTGATGTAGCTGAAAATATATTAAACGGGATCTATTCAACCGAATTGCGCATGCGCCTCCTGGTAACGGTGCTGCGCAAAGGCCGCGTACGCTTTTCCGAAACAGTATTAAACGATATCGTCATCAACAAAGGTGCCCTTGCCCGGCTGGCCCAGATCAAAACCTATATTGACGATCATTATCTGACGACCTATCGGGCCGACGGACTTATTGTTTCAACACCCACCGGTTCCACGGCCTATGCTCTTGCCGCCGGCGGGCCTGTGATCCACCCGGCGGTTCCGGGCATTATCATGACCCCCATCTGTCCTTTTACCCTTACAAACCGGCCCCTGGTAGTCCCCGAGCATGTCCGCATAAAACTCAGACTGTCCAGGGGGGCATCGGACATCATGCTGACCTTTGACGGACAGGCGGGTCTGGACATAGATGACAAAGATGAAATCATAGTCTGCAAAGGGGCCCACCCCACCCGGATTATCACTCCGCCGGGCCAGCAATATTTCGACATCCTCAAGGAAAAACTGCGATGGAGCGGAAGCCGGGTTTGATTCGTTATTCCATGGAGAAGCGCCATCATGGGCGTTGAAAAAAATCTTCAAAAAAGAATCAAGCGCCATATATCCGGGCGTGTCCGGGATTATTTTGCCGTTACGGCTCCTGGCATGGAAATTTTGTGCCTTCATGAACTCCTGGCACTGCCGTTGTCCGTTAAAGAGGCCACGGCTGAAAAAGGGGGTGTAGCCTTTAAGGGCCGGTTGCATGACTGCTGTCTGGCCAACCTTTATCTGCGTACCGCCGGGCGTATACTGCTGCGGGTCAGTGACTTTACAGCCACGAACTTCAGGCAGCTTGGAAAAAAATTCGGTGATATTCCCTGGGAACTTTTTTTGTATGACGGCACAAAACCAGTCATCAGTGTGACATCTCACCATTCAAGGCTCTACCATAAAACCGCAGTTGCCGAATGTATGCAGGCCGGGTTGAAAAAACGGCTGCAACAGGAAGGTGTCCCGAACGATAATGCATTTCAGATACCTGTTAATCAACAAATTCTGATTCGAATCATTGAAGATCGCGTATTTGTATCCCTGGACAGCAGCGGTGACAATCTTTACAAACGCGGACTCAAAACCCATGGGGGCCGGGCCCCTGTCCGGGAAACCACGGCTGCCGCCGTTTTACTGCTGGCGGGCTATCGGATCGATCAGTGCCTGATTGACCCCATGTGCGGTTCAGGAACATTTGCCCTGGAAGGCGCCATGATGATCAACAACATTCCGCCCGGATGGTTACGGGAATTTTCTTTTTTCGCATGGCCGGCCTTTCGCCCCAAACGCTGGGCTTATATCAAAAGTCAGGCGCAATTGCGGTTTCGGCAGCCGGAAGGACCCCTTGTTTTTTGTGCGGACCGGGACCCGGATGCCTGCCGGCTTCTTTCAGACTGCATCCGGCACCATCATCTGGAAAAAACCATCCAGGTTGCCTGCCGGGATTTTTTTTCATCCGGACGGATGCGGACCGCACACGGTCCGGGGCTGATTACCCTTAATCCACCCTATGGCCGCCGGATAGACTCGGGGCCATCAAGCAGGGAACTGTTTGACGCCATCTGTGCTAAACTCGAACAGGATTACAAGGGATGGAAACTGGCCCTTATGGTTCCCGGCAGTAATCTGGCTGCCCGTCTGCCCCTGGAGCTTCATTGCCGCCGGATCCATCATGGCGGTCTGGATGCCGTACTGATGACAGGGACAATCTGAACCGTAAACGGTTACAAAAATATACCGTTAACTATATGACATCGCCGTTTTTCATCTATTTCCCGCAGAGAAAATGATCGTTAAAAGAATCGTCAGGGATTTCTTCTACTGAAACTTTCGAAAACCCGGCCTGCCGGAGCAGGTTTACGGCCTGCCTGCGTCCCCACATCATTCCCAGCCCGGTACCGCCATCCATCAGTCCCACGGGCATGCAGTGCATCAGGCTGACCGTGTATAAAAAAGGTCCCATGGGATGGCCGATGTTGGCCTGGAGATCGGTTTCAGCGGCAATCTCGATCATGGAAAACAAACCGTCCGGCGCCAGGATATGGTATACACCTTCCAGGGCCGCCAGGGGCCGGGTCTGGTCATGAATAGAGTCAAAGGCCGTTACATAATCAAAACACTGCCGAAATTTATTGCCCTCCGTCAGTGCGGCGGCATCCGTTACCACAAACCGGACATTTGATACCCTCAGACATTCGGCATCCCGGTTCGCCTGCTCAATCGCCGCAGCATCGATATCCATGCCTGTAAAAAAACTTTGCGGAAAGGCCTGTGCCATCAACAGCAGGGCCACCCCTTCGGAACATCCCAGATCACACACCCGGATTCCCCGTTTTAACCTCTTCACAACTTCACCACCGGCCACGGAGGGAAGAAATTTATCCACCAGTACCTGACGGTGTTTGGCATCTGAAAGTTCGGCCATAAAGGCCTGAAAATTCTGATAACGGGCAAAGGGCACACCGTCGCCGGTGGTAAAGCCGTCCATGACACCGTCCATACCGCATCTGGTCAGCAGAGGAATCTCCTGGGTATAGACCCCCAGGTTGGCATTACCGGACCTGCGGGTCAAAAAATCAGCATGGGCCCCGGGCAGAAAAAACAGGTTGTCCAGGTTCTCTGATTTGACCAGTTCGATTATGCCGCCGGTCACCATGACGCCCAGCCATTCGGCAACATATCTTTGATCAAGTCCTGCCTTGTCGGCGATGGCAGCTACCGGCCGTGGACTCTCGAAACCGTCCATGACCTCAAAAAGACCGACACGGTAACCTATTCCCATGGCGAGATTCAGTGCCCCCATGTTCAGAATGTCGGTCAATTTTTTCGAAAAAAGTTCCTTTTTACGCATCTTTTTAACATAACGAATCATAACAAAAAAGGCAATATGCGGATGAAGCCTTACCTGAATAATTACGAAAAAATAATAAATACCTTGCCTGTTAAGGGGATTTGTTAGATACTTAATAAATATAACAGATTTAATCTGTAAAACCTTCTTTGATGATAATCTGTAGAGATCCGTCTCGCACCCGATAAATTCAACGATTTTCCTTTGCTACAGCTTTAAAGGTTCATTTTGGTAATGTGTGACAGGATTTTATGCACTGCCGACATGCAATTTATATCTGCGAAACGGACACTTTATTAAGGGGGAAAATGAAAAAAAAACCTCAATTGAAAACGAATAAACTCCCGAAGCCGCTGTTGCAGGGAGATTTTTCTATGGAAGCAGCGCTTTTAATGCGCCGCTCGGTCAGCAGTTTTCAGAAAGCGCTAATTTCGCTTGACGAGCTTGGTCAATTGCTGTGGGCTGCCCAGGGCGTGACCAACCCTGATAATTTCAGGACGGCGCCGTCCGCCGGTGCTTTGTATCCCATCAATGTTTATGCGGCTGTCGGAAATGTCAAAGGACTTGATCCCGGCGTTTACAAATACCGGCCCGGCACTCACGACATAGTAGAGACCGGCAACGTGGACAAGCGGGAGGCTCTCTGTCGGGCAGCCCTGGTGCAGAAAACTATTCGCCAGGCCCCGGTTGTCATCGTACTGGCGGCCAATTTTGAAAAAACAACAGTAAAATACGGCCGGCGGGGCTTTCGGTATGTGCTGCTGGAAACTGGTCACATGGCTCAGAATATTTGCCTGCAGGCGGTCGCCCTGCACCTCGGATCGGCGGTCATCGGCGCATTTTCCGATGCAAAAGTAAGCAGGATTCTGGGGCTCGATAGAGGCTATACGCCTTTATATCTTCTACCGCAGGGAAAACCAGAGGAAACTTCAAAATAGCTTTACACCCGCCGGGAGCGATAGATTATGCTCCCACTGTCACCCCGGTTTTTCCAAAGCTGATTCCCATGTCTTTTATCGCCGCCTTTATCCGCGTAATCTACCGAATCAAATCAAGGATAATGCATTTTGGTTTTGGATAATATTCTTGCAAATGATTTTATATAGCTGTAATATCAGCAATATTATAGTAACAAAGTTAAAAAAAGGGAAAGAATTGCCATTGTGATTAAATCGATATTTAAAAATATTTTCAACAAACTGAGCCTTTCAAAAAAACCGGGGCAGGACTCCGCAATATCAGCGCAGGAGCAAACAGCAAAGGCCGGGATAAAGAAAGAAAAAACGGTTAAAATAGAAAAAGAGCCCGGTTCTCGAGTCGGCAAAGGGCCTTTGCGTTGCGAAAAACCGGGAGGCAGGAGGCCGGACAAATCCGCCGTACAACCGGGCGCTAAGGAAAAATATAATAAAAAGCCATGGGATATTGCAAAATTTGAAGTTCCGGAAATAGAGAACCGGACCAGGTTCCACGATCTGAAACTGCCAAACCCGGTTATGCATGCCATTTTCGATCTTGGCTTTCAGTATTGTACGCCGATTCAAGCTGAAATTCTTCCCAGCACCCTGGCCGGCAGGGATGCCACCGGCCGGGCCCAGACCGGCACCGGGAAAACCGCTGCCTTCCTGATCACCGTCATTACAAAAATAATCCGGCAACCCCTCACCGCCCGGCCTGAAAACGGAACACCCCGGGTGTTGATTCTTGGACCAACCCGGGAACTGGTGATGCAGATAGCCGACGAGGCCCGGGACCTGGCCAAATATTGCTCACTGAACATTGTTTCCGTGTTCGGAGGCATGGACTATGAAAAACAGCGCCGTCAATTGACCGGCCGGAGAGTTGATATCGTGGTGGCCACACCTGGACGACTGCTTGATTTTAACCGGCGGCATGATCTTCATCTTCGCAAGGTTGAAGTCCTGATCATCGATGAGGCCGACAGGATGCTGGATATGGGGTTTATACCGGATGTGCGCCGGATCGTTTACAAAACACCGCCCAAGGCTGAACGTCAGACTATGCTTTTCAGTGCGACTCTGACCCCCGAAGTTATCAGGTTGACCGAGCAGTGGACCCGAAAACCGGTTATGGTGGAGATCGAACCGGAACAGGTCGCGGTTGAAAGCGTAGAGCAGATCGTCTATACCGTGACAACCGACGAAAAATTTGCGCTGCTTTATAACATTATCGTCAAGCAGAAACTGGAGAGAGTTCTGATCTTCTGCAACCGGCGTGATGAAACCCGAAGGCTTGGCGACCTCCTGTCCAGGCACAGGATCAACTGTGCACTGCTTTCCGGTGAAATCAACCAGAAAAAACGGGTCAGCACCCTGGAAAAGTTCAAGGCCGGCAAAATAAGAGCACTGGTAGCCACGGATGTGGCAGGCCGCGGTATTCATATCGAAAGTATGCCCCATGTCATCAACTATACCCTGCCGCGTGACCCTGAGGATTACGTACACCGCATCGGGCGTACCGGGCGGGCTGGAGAGACCGGAACTTCCATCAGTTTTGCCTGTGAAGAGGACTCCTTCTATATCCCGCCTATCGAGGAGTTTATCGGCAATGAATTGCACTGTGTCCAGCCGGATGAAGAATGGTTGACTTCTCCGCCTCCGCCGCTCCCAAAACGCAAACCGGCCCGCGGAAAACCGCAGAAAAAGCGGTACCCCCGGCGTGGTGGCTCTGCAAAGACCGGTCATGGGCGGCCCTCCGGCCCAAGGCGTAAGAACCCCCGGACGACCAGAAGGAAAGTGAAAATTGAATAGTGAGAAGTGAAAAGTTGTGGTATCGCTTCAGGCTTCACCTGCGGCTACGCCCGATAGATCGCCCTGTCTTTTTTAAAATAGACAGAATTCCTTAATTTTTCACTATTCATTTTTCAATTACAATCAATGGCACTGATTTCAATAAAAAATGTTCGCCTCGGATTCGGCACTCCCCTGCTGCTGGACGGCATCAACCTGCAAATCGGGCCGGGCGAAAAAATCGGCCTGATCGGACGTAACGGAAGCGGTAAGTCTACTTTTGTAAAACTTATCCAGGGCGACCTGCTTCCCGATCAGGGGAATATCTGGCACCGGAAGGGCCTGAAAACCGCCGGCATCCCCCAGGATGTGCCCGATACTATTTCCGGGACGGTTTTTACCGTCGTGGCCCTGGGTCTGGGTGAAAAAAGCCGGGCTTTAGCTGAATATCAGGAGATCAGCCAAACCCTGTCGAATCACGTCAGTCCGGATCTGCTGGAACGTCAGGCTCAACTGCAGCAGATACTGGATACCAGTGACGGATGGCGCCTGCACCAGGATGTTGAAGATATTATCTCACGAATGGATTTGTCCGGAACTGAAAAATTCGAAAATCTTTCGGCCGGATTAAAACGAAGAGTATTGCTGGCCCGGGCACTGGTTACAGACCCGGATGTGTTACTGCTGGACGAACCTACCAATCATCTTGATCTGGATGCCATTGCCTGGCTGGAAAATTTTCTGCTAAACCGGGACAAAACCCTTTTGTTTATTACCCATGACAGGATGTTTTTAAGCAAACTTGCCACCCGCATCATTGAACTTGACCGCGGGCAGTTGTCTTCATGGTCCTGCGACTATCGGACCTATATAAAACGCCGGCAGGAATCCCTGGAAGCCGAAGATAAACAAAACGCCCGCTTTGACAAAAAACGGTCAAAAGAGGAGACATGGATCAGGCAGGGCATCAAGGCCCGCCGAACCCGTAATGAAGGCCGTGTGCGGGCTTTGAAGAAAATGCGGGCCGAGGTAAAAAAACGGCGGCAGCGGCTGGGGACGGTACGCATGCGCGCCCAGGAAGCCCAGCGCACCGGCCGCCTGGTGATGGAAGCCCGAAAAGTAGAATTTTTCTTTGAAAACCGGATGATTATTCGTGATTTTGCCACCACCGTTATGCGAGGGGACAAAGTCGGCATCATAGGCCCCAACGGAGCCGGCAAAACAACCCTGCTGCGGATACTGACCGGCGAACTGGCACCTTCAAACGGCGTGATCCGGCACGGTGTAAAGCTGGAAACGGCCTATTTCGACCAATTGCGCGCCAAACTTGATGAAAATAAAACCGTTCAGGAAAATATCAGCAACGGCAATGATATACTGATGATCAACGGCGCCAAACGGCATGTCATCAGCTATTTAAAGGATTTTCTTTTTTCCCCGGAACGATCCCGGACCCCGGTCCATATCCTTTCGGGCGGAGAAAAAAACCGTCTTTTACTGGCCCGGCTTTTCCTTAAACCCTCCAACGTGCTGGTCCTGGATGAACCTACCAATGATCTGGATGCGGAAACCCTTGAAATACTGGAAGAGCTGCTGCTCGAATATAAAGGGACCGTGCTGCTGGTCAGTCATGACCGCATGTTCTTAAATAATGTGGTTACCAGTACACTCGTGTTTGAAGGCAACGGCCGGGTCAATGAGTATGTGGGCGGTTATGACGACTGGATTTCCCAGCGCAGCCGGGATGTGGATCCAGAGATAAAAATAAAAAAAGACAGACCCCGTAATAATGGGAAACCCTCCGGGCTCAGTCAGTCTAAAAAACTCGGCTACATGGAAAAGCGTGAACTCGAAGCCCTGCCCCGGCGTATCGAGGAACTTGAATCAGAACAGAAAGATCTGTATGAAAAAATGGCCGATCCGGAATTTTACAAACAAAAAGGTGCCGGCGTTATTCAAATCAGGGAAAAAGCAAGTCAACTGGAAAAAGCGCTTGAATCAGCCTATGAGCGCTGGGAGACGCTGGAGGCAATCGATACATTAAATTGAGGCTGCCCCCTACCTTTCCAGCGCAATCATATCTTCATAGGTCTGTCTTCTGCGGATGAGGGTGTACCTGTCGCCGTCAACCAGGACTTCGGGCAGCAGACATCGTGAATTGTAATTACTGCTCATGCTGGCGCCGTAAGCACCGGCCGTAAAAATTGTGACCAGGTCACCGCGTTTAACCGGCGGAAGGTTTCTGTCTTTGGCAAAAAAATCCGATCCCTCGCAGATCGGTCCCACAATATCAACTTTTTCAAGACCTTCACCGGCAGCCTGTTTTACTTTTTTTAATGGAACAAATCTCTTTTCCACCGAAGAGGGCCAGATAAAATGAAATGCATTATACAGCGGCGGCCGTATCAGGTCATTCATGCCGGCATCGACAATAACAAACTTTTTTCTACCGCCTTTTTTCAGGAACAGAACCCGGGTCAGCAGGATCGATGAATTGGCCGCGATACTAGCCCCCGGTTCCAGGATCAGCTTCAGTTGTTTCCCCTTAAGCAGCGGCACGATACCTTTCGCATAACCGGTTGCCGATGGAGCGGTGTTGCTTTCATAGTCCGCTCCGTACCCGCCGCCGATATCAATCGCTTCAATTTTAAATCCGTCCTGTCTGAGCTGCTCGATCAGGATCAGTATTTTTTTGGTTGCCTCCACATAGGGGCCCACCGTTTTTCCGGCGGAACCTATATGTATATGAACGGCGCTAAGATCAACGATGCCGTTTTTACCGTATTTGGCGAAAACTTTTTTGGCCCGATCAATATCCACCCCGAATTTGCTCTCTTTCTTGCCTGTCGTAGTGTATGTATGCGTTTGAGGGTCCACATCGGGATTGACGCGCAAAGCGGCTTTTACTCTTTTTTTGCTTTTTTTCGCAAGCCTGATCAAGTTTTCCAGCTCGGCTTCAGATTCAATATTGAAATACCCGACACCTGCATTCATGGCGTCGATGGTTTCGACATCGGTTTTGCCAACACCTGCATAAACGATTTTACCTGTATCCGCACCTGCCTGCCTTGCTCTGAAAAGTTCGCCGCCGCTGACAATATCAAAACCGCTGCCCGCTTCGGCCAGAAATTTTAAAATATGAATATTGCTGCAGGCCTTTATTGAATAACAAACGGTTGTGTCCAGTTCGGCATAGGCCTTCTGAATTTTCCGTAAATGAGATAAAAAGGTTGCCCGGCTGTAAATATAAACCGGAGTTCCGACTTCTGATGCTATTTTTTCAACGGATACATCTTCGGCATACAGTTTACCGCTTCTGTAATTAAAATAATCCATGGCTCTTTTTCCTGTTACAGGTGACTTGGGATTGATAAAGGCTCACATCCGGCAAATAAATATTTAGATTTAATAACCAAGGCTGCATGGGATGTCAACTTGCAAAATGTCTGTATATTCATCAAATCTGCCTTTTAGGCCGTTCATGACACTTCCAGAATAGAAATTAATAAATGACAAAATATGAACAAAAATAAGTTGACAAATGAACACACTGTTTTAATATGTGAACGTTACGTCACACTATAGAACGAAATGCTATTTTTTAGCCCTGACAGCCGAAACAAAACATAGGGGGATAATAATGCCGGACAAGAAGTGCTCACGTCGCGAAAGAGAAAAACTCAGGCAACGTCAGGATATGCTATCCGCCGCCCTCGAACTTTTCTCGGAGAAAGGGTACCACAACATCTCCATGCACGAGATTGCAGCAAGGGCCGAATTTGCCGTCGGAACGATCTACAAGTTCTTCAAAAACAAGGAGGACCTCTATAAAGCCCTTGTCCTGGAGCAGTCCGATAAGTTTCACGATACACTGACGCAGGCCATTGAAGCACCTGATGACGAGATCGAAAAATTACGGAATTACGTCAGGGCCAAGGGTGAAGTTTTTCGTGCCAACGCTTCCATGATACGCCTCTATTTTGCGGAAACCCGGGGTGCAAGCTTCAATATTATGGCGGGACTGGATTCTGAAATCCGTGAACAATATGATATTTTTTTACAAAAGCTTGCCATGGTCTTTGAAGAGGGTATCAAAAATAAACGATTCAAAAAAATTTCCGACCCGTATTATTTAGCCATAGCCATTGAAAGCATCACCAATGCGTTTCTTTTTCTATGGCTTCAAGCGCCTGAACGGCATCCCTATCCAGAGAACCCGGACGTCATCCTGGATATTCTCTTCAAAGAATTGATGGATTCTTAATGATTCATGATGATTTGGAAATTTTATATTATTTATACATGGGAGAAGTTTAATGCAATTCGATGAAACTGTTTATAAACGCCTTAAATGGAGTCTGGTTTTAGCCGTCGTCTTAAGCGGCCTTTTGTCGGCAGGTTGCGACCGCCGGCAGCAATCTTCACCCCCGCCTTCTATTCCGGAAGTGGCCGTAGTGACGGTACAACCCCAAAAGGTGATACTGACCACTGAATTACCGGGCCGGACATCCGCCTACCGGATGGCGGACATCCGGCCCCAGGTCAGCGGTATTATACAAAAACGCCTGTTTACGGAAGGTGCCGATGTCAAGGCCGGCCAGGTGCTCTACCAGATCAACCCCGCTCCCTTTCAGGCGGCCCTTGACAATGCCACAGCAAACCTTGCCGTCATGCGAAAATCAGCCGACCGGGCCCGGGCAGGACTGCAGGCGGGCATCGCCCGTGTCACACAGCAGCGGGCGACTCTGGAACTTGCCCGGATAAACCGCAAGCGATTCGAGGATGCATTCAAGAGCAGAGCGGTTTCCACCAGCCAGCGGGATCAGGCCGTAACCAATGCCGCTGTAGCCGAGGCCACGCTGCGGGCCGCCGAGGCCCAACTGGAGAGCGACCGTGAGGCAGTGGCTGTGGCCGAGGCCGCCATCCATCAGGCGGAAGCCGCAGTGAAAACGGTTAGTATCAACCTGGGATACACCAAAGTTACCGCCCCCATTTCAGGCCGTATCGGTAAATCCAACGTGACAGAGGGGGCTATTGTAACGGCGTATCAGCCGGTGGCTCTGGCGACCATTCAGCAGCTGGATCCCATCTATGCGGATATTCCCCAATCCACCGCCGAATTGCTGCGATTAAGAAAGGGCCGCCTCAATCACAATGGAACCGACCAGAATAAGGTTAAGCTCATCCTGGAAGATGGCACCGCCTACCCCTTGGAAGGGACCCTGCAATTTAGCGATGTGACAGTGGACCCGACCACCGGATCCGTCATTTTGCGGATTGTCGTCCCTAATCCGGAAGGCATTCTCCTGCCGGGTATGTTTGTCCGGGCGGTAATTAAAGAAGGCGTCAATGAACAGGCCATCCTGGTTCCCCAGCAGGGGGTGTCCCGGGCTCACGCGGGGAAGCCCAGCTCCTTGATCGTGGATACCGCAGGCAAGGTCGTACAACGGATGCTCACACTCGACAGGGCCATCGGAGATAAATGGCTCGTATCTGCAGGCCTTGCTCCAGGTGACCGACTGATCGTTGAGGGCATGCAAAGGGTGCGGCCCGGCGCAACAGTGAAAGCGGTGCCTTTTGAAGGCACTCAAACGACCTCTGAGTCAGAAGCTGGACATGGGGCACCATCGAAAACGCGTAAAGACGGGGGTGCCTGATGTTATCAAAATTTTTCCTTAAGCGCCCGGTTTTTGCCTGGGTTATCGCTATCATCATGATGACTGGCGGCGGGCTGGCAATCTATAACATGCCCATCGCGCAGTATCCGCCCATTGCCCCGCCCTCCATCGCCATCGACTCTTTTTTTCCCGGAGCTTCGGCTGAAACGGTGGAAAACACCGTCACCCAGATCATTGAACAAAAAATGACCGGTCTGGATGCTATGATCTACCTGTCCGGTGAAAGCTCATCATCGGGTGCATCACGGCTTAATTTGACCTTTGCCCCGGGGACTGATCCCGATGTCGCCTGGTCCAAGGTGCAGAACAAACTGCAGCTCGCCATGGCCAGTTTACCCGATGCAGTGCAACGCTCCGGGGTTAAGGTCAGTAAATCGACCAAAAACTACCTGATCATCATCGGCTTAATTTCCGAAGATGGCAGCATGAACGGCAATGACCTGCGCGATTATGCCCAGTCCAATCTGGAAAAAATTCTTTCGCGGGTACCCGGAGTCGGTGAAGTTGAAAGTTTTGGCACCCAGCACGCTATCCGCGTGTGGACCGATCCCAATAAATTAGCCAGCTACAACTTGACCATGGAAGATGTCATTATGGCGTTGCGGGCTTATAACGTCGAGGTGTCTGCCGGGCAATTCGGCGGGGCTCCGGCAACCGTCGGTCAACGCTTGAATGCTTCCATTATCGTCCAGCACCTGTTGCAGACTCCCGAGCAATTTGCGGCTATTCCCATCCGCACCAACCCTGACGGCTCGGTAGTGCGTATCAAAGATATCGGTACTGTTAAGATGGGAACCGAACGCTCTGATATTATAGCCGACTACAACGGCAAACCTGCTGCTGCCATGGCCATTCGTCAGGCTGCCGGTGCCAATGCCCTGGATACTGCCAATGCCATCAAGCAGAAGCTTGAGGAGATGAGTCAGTACTTTCCACCGGGGCTGAAGGTGATTTATCCGTACGATACCACCCCGTTTACCAAGGTGGCTATCGAGGAGGTGGTCAAAACCTTAGCCGAGGCAGTATTGCTGGTTTTTGTCATTATGTACCTGTTTATGGGAACCTTTCGTGCCACGCTGATCCCCACTATTGCGGTGCCGGTGGTGTTGCTGGGGACATTTGGCGTTTTAGGATTCTTAGGATTTTCCATTAATATGCTGACCATGTTTGGCATGGTGCTGGCCATCGGACTGCTGGTGGATGATGCCATTGTGGTGGTGGAAAACGTCGAGAGACTGATGGCCGAAGAGGGGCTTTCGCCCCATGACGCTGCCGCCAAGTCAATGGAAGAGATCACCAGTGCCCTGATCGGCATCGGGCTGGTACTGTCCGCAGTTTTCGGGCCAATGGCGTTCTTTCCCGGCTCCACCGGGGTTATTTATCGCCAGTTTTCGGTAACGGTTATTTCCTCCATGCTGCTGTCGGTGGTCGTTGCGTTGGTGTTGACTCCGGTTCTCTGTGCCACGATGCTCAAACCAATTCCTAAGGGGCACCAATCTGCCGATGGTGCCGTCTGGTTTCTGCGGCCGTTTTTCCGTTGGTTTGACCGTATTTTTTTACGCATCCGTGTCCTCTATGTACGGCTGGTCGGGCGGGTACTGGCTAAAAAGTTACGCTATCTTGCTATCTTTGTGGTAATTGTCATCTGCATGGGCTATCTGTTCCAACAAATGCCAACCGGCTATATTCCCGATGAGGATCAGGGAATTGTCTTGATTCAAGCCGTATTGCCATCCGGGTCTACCGTGGAACAAACTAAAGCAGTTATGGCAAAAGTGCGCGACCATGTGCTGCAAACAGAGCAAGATGCTACGGAATCCTTTATGTCCGTTGCCGGAATGAGTTTCGGTGGTCAGGGGCAAAATGTCGGCCTCGGTTTTATCAGGCTGAAAGATTGGAAATTACGCCAGCGACCGGATTTGAAGGTTGGGGCGCTGCTTGGACGCACCATGGGGTTTTGCTCCCAGATTAAAGAAGGAATGGTTTTTGCTTTTGCACCACCATCGATTATTGAACTCGGCAACGCCACCGGATTTGACCTGCAATTACTTGACCGTGGCGGCTTAGGGCACGACAAATTAATAGCAGCACGTAATCAACTCCTCGGCATGGCAGCGCAGGATCCACGTTTGATCCGGGTGCGCCCCAACGGTCTTGAGGACGCGGCAGAATATTTTATTGATGTTGATTGGGACAAAGCCGGTGCTCTTGGAGTACCGATAATTTCCATCCATAATACCATTGGTGCCGCCTTTGGTAGTGCCTATGTTAATGATTTTATTGAGGCTGGGCGGGTAAAAAAAGTCTATGCCCAGCTTGATGCCCCCTTCCGCATGTTACCTGAAGATTTGCACAAGCTCTACGTACGCAACAATGTCGGTAAGATGGTGCCATTTTCCTCTTTTGCCACCGGGCGCTGGGCAAAAGGCCCCACCAAACTGGAACGTTTCAACGCCTTTCCTTCGATTAACATTTGGGGTGAGCCCTCTCCCGGACACAGTTCCGGTGAGGCGATGGCGGCTATGGAAGAGCTAATCAGCAAACTTCCACCGGGTATCGGCTACGACTGGAACGGACTCTCCTATCAAGAACGTCAAGGTGGTTCTCAGACCACGTTACTCTATACCTTTTCCATTTTCGCCATCTTTCTCTGCCTGGCGGCGTTGTATGAGAGTTGGCCGATCCCCATTGCCATTCTGCTGACGTTACCGCTCGGTGTCATCGGCGGGGTGATTGCCTCAAGCCAGAGAGGGATGCCTAACGATGTCTATTTTCAGATCGGTCTGCTGATCACTCTGGGGTTGACGACCAAGAACGCCATCCTTATCGTACAATTTGCCAGGGCTAAGGTTGATGCGGGAATGGGGTTGGTCGAGGCGACGCTGGAAGCGTCCAAGCTGCGTCTGCGGCCGATTATTATGACTTCACTGGCTTTTGGCTTTGGGGTTCTACCGCTGGCTCTGGCGACCGGAGCCGGGGCGGGGGCACAGCGTGCCATCGGTACGGGGGTTGTGGGTGGAATGATCACCTCTACCCTGCTGGTCATTTTATTTTCCCCGCTGTTTTACGTGATGATTTATAAAGCTATGGGCAGACATAGAAAGAGCGTAACCATGAAACACGTTGTTGAGAATACGTCAGGGGATCAATGATATGAATAAACAGATGTTTTTTTTACTGGCTGGTATTTTTTTACTGGGCGGCTGCACGCTGGCGCCGAAGTACACCCCGCCCAAAGCGCCGATCCCGGCACAGTGGCCACAGGGTGGGGCTTATAAGGCTGCTCAGGAGGTAGCCGGTGCAGCGACAGTCCCGAAGCTGAATCGGCAGGAATTTTTTGCCGACCCGAAACTGCAAAAAATTATTAAGATGGCCCTGGACAACAACCGTGATTTGCGGCTCGCCGCCTTGAACGTGGAAAAGGTGCGTGCGCTCTACGACATTCAACGGGCGGAACTGCTCCCCTCGGTCAATGCAACGGGCGCAGGGGGGAAGCAGCGTCGTTCCGCCGACCTGATCGCCCCCGGAGAGCCCAGGACAGTGGAACAATATGGTGTCAATCTGGGCATTGCCGCCTGGGAGATCGACTTTTTCGGCCGCATCCGCAGCCTGAAAGAACAGGCCCTGCAGGAATACCTGGCAACGGAGCAGGCCCGCCGCAGCGCACAGATCATGCTGGTATCCGGGGTTGCAGAGGGTTATCTGACCCTTGCCGCGGATCGGGGCAACCTCAAACTGGCCCGGTCAACCTATGAAACCCAGCTGTCCGCCTATGATTTAATTCAACGGCAATACGAACTTGGACTTGCCACCGAACTGGATCTGCGCCGGGCGCAAATTCCGGTGGATACGGCCCGGGGAGATGTTGCCCGCTTTATGCGGCAGGTGGCTCAGGATCAAAACGCCTTGAACCTTCTGGCCGGTGCTCCGGTGCCCGAGGATCTTCTGCTCACGGACTTGAACCGCGTTGCCCCGCTCAAAGAGATTTCTCCGGGGCTGTCTTCCGAAGTTCTTTTGAACCGGCCCGACATTGTGGCGGCGGAACATCAGCTCAAGGGGGCATACGCCTTTATCGGCGTGGCCCGGGCCGCATTGTTCCCCCGCATTTCTTTGACGACCTCGGTGGGAACGGCCAGCGATGAGCTATCCGGATTGTTTGGCTCCGGTTCCGGTACATGGAACTTTGCACCGCAAATCGCGATGCCGATTTTTGACTCGCGCACCTGGGCCGCGCTGCGGGTCAGCAAAGCCGATCGGAAAATTCTCCTGACCCGATATGAGAAAACCATCCAGACGGCCTTCAGAGAAGTGGCCGATGCCCTGGCCGTGCAGGGTACCATTGACCGGCAGGTTGCAGCGCAAAAATCTCTGGTCCATGCGGTTGCGGAAACCTATCGCCTTTCAAAAGAACGGTATACACAGGGGATCGACAGCTATCTGGGTGTACTGGATGCACAGCGATCCCTTTATGCGGCCCAGCAGGGGCTCATCGGCATCCGCCTGGCCAAATTAACCAGCCAGGTGAGGCTTTACGCGGTACTGGGGGGAGGCGGTGACTGATTGTTGCATAGGGAAAGCAGTGCTCAAGACCGGCGAAAAGTTTTGGTAAGCGCCTCCACGGAAGCAAAAAAAAATATCATGGGTGTTCAAAAAATCGTGCGCGAAGAGATCATTGATTTTTAGACTATTTGCGGCGTACGCCTTTTCCAACAGCACCGGCTTGTCCGCCTCTGGAGGCTTTATCCGGCTTGGGCGGATAAGCAAAAATGGCGCATACAAACCCAACTGTGCTCAAACCGGTTATTATTACGAAAGCAAGCATATACGTTCCGATAACGTCCCTGATGGCCCCGGCAATTACCGGACCCGCGGCTTCAGATAGAAGGACCAGAGGGAAGATAAATCCTAATATTTGGCTATAGTGCATACGCCCGTAATATGCCCCGATGAATTCAGGCAGGGCTACAATCAATGCCCCGGAGCTGATACCAAAAATTATAGAATAGGTGTAGATTAAGGGCAGGCTTTTGGTGGTTAATAGAATTACCAGTGCTATCACCTGGGCAAAAGAGCTGAAAACAGCC